>CAUGJN010000018.1 GCA_959599635.1 uncultured Collinsella sp. | reverse complement strand
ATCGTAACCATAGGTGTTGCTGTCGCCAAAGCATAGAACGTTTTTCATCGTAAGCTCCCCACTCAATAAAAAGCCGACAGGAGCAGCCTCTCCCGTCGGCTCGGCATATCGCATCACGAGCACCGTTTACAGGTACTTGCGCCAGTCGTCGTCATCCTCGTCATCCTCGGCAGCGGCCTGAGCCTGCTCGGCGGCACGGGCGGCTGCGGCGCGGGCGGCAACCTGAGCATAGGACTCCTCGTTTCGCTCGGGGAAGTTTGCCAGCACGTGCTCGAATTTGGCGAAGTCCTCGTCCCAGCGCGTAGAGGGCACGGCAAAGAAGACCTGCTTGACCTTGAAGTCGCCCGATGCGAGCTCCTTGCGGAAGAGCTCGGCCACGGCCTCTGCGTCAAAGCCGTTGTTCTCGCAGCCCCAAGCACCCACTACGAGCTTCTCGCGGCCAAGCTCGTCGCAGATAGCAAGCACAAAGCGAATGCGGTCGCGCAGGGCGTCAAGCAAGGCATCGTCGCTCACGCGGTACTCCTGGCGAGCACGCTTGGCGTTGGGTGCAGCGGCGACGATCACGTCGGCATAGGCGTGCACATGCTTGCGCTCGAAGCGCACCGCGGGCACCACCAGCGCACGGTTGCGGTACAGCTCACAGTTGATGTTGCGGCGACGGTTCTCACTGTACCATTTACGCTGCTTATCGAGGACGTTGTACAGATACGAATCGGCGCACAGCGTGGCCTCCTGGCCCAGATAACCCTGAATATATCCACCGCCCGGATTGGTAAACGAGGCAAAGGCGAGCACGGCCATGTCGCAGAACTGCGCATAGCCGCGACCGTTATCGAGGATTGCCTGCGTGGCGGAGGCATCAAGCACAGTGACCTCGGGCAGGACCGGAGCGGGCTCCTCAGTAGGCGCGGACTCAGCTTCGGCGATTTCCTCGGCAGGCTCCTCGACGGGCTCGGGCGCCGCCTCGGTCTCGGGCGCTGCCTCGACCTCGGCAGTCTCCGCGTTCTCGACGTCCTCGGCGACCTGCTCTTCGGGGGCCACAGCAGTCTGAACCTTGGCCTTCATCGCCGCGACAAAGCCGGTGGGCATGCCGTCAAACTCGCGAACACCGGCAAGCGAACGCTCGATATCCTTGGCGCAGGCCTCGGACACAGTCATCACATGGCGCTCGGCGGCCTTGGCACGGGCCTCGCGCTTGGGATTGGGCTGACCCGCTCGGTTGGACCTGCGGTTACGGTTCCTGTTGTCGACGTCTGCCATAAGTGGTCACCTTTCTCGGTCTCTGCCGCTATCGGCTTTTCCCATCCATGATACCCCGCCGCGTACAAAAAAGACGGCCCCGAAGGACCGCCTTTCGCATCGATTTACACGCACAGCAAGCATCGCGGCAATTCGCCGCTAGTCGCGACGACCAAGGATATTCAGGATACGCAGGAACACGTTGATGATGTCCACGAACAGGTTGGATGCCATGAGCACGGCGTTGGGCAGCGTGGGCGGCACCGTCGTGGCCACATAGGTGTCGTAGCCGATGAAGCCGGCGAACACCACGATCACGATCAGGTCGGTGATGGACTGCGAAACACCCATGAACATCAGCACGATCTCGACCAGAATCGTGGCAAGCAGGATGCCAAAACCAATGCCATACACACGCTGGAAGAACTTGGGGAAGGTCACGCCCAGCGCACCAAAGACAAAGGTGATGGCGGCCGTGGCGATAAAGGCGGTGTTAATGGTAGGCAGGTCGTAGTTGGCAAGACCAAACGACGCCGTCAGGCCAAAGGTGCTCGCAAAGACCACGTAGCCCACGAGTGACAGGCCCACGGACTGTTTGCTGGCAGCAGCCGACATCATGACCATGCCGACGATGGTCAAAATAAATGAGCCAAAGACCAGCGGCAAAGCGGCGCCGCTCATCATCATGCGCGCAAACGACATGGTGCTCGTAAAGTAAGCACCGGCGCCCATGGCGCAAAAGCCCAAAAAGATCAGAGCAGACATGACAAGGTTGTACGCGCGCGGCGACATCTCCTTGGCACGGCTTGCGCCGGTCTCGATGGGGCCATTCTGATAGCCCTGGATATCGTTCATAATTTCGTCCTTTCAAAAAGCACCGCGACGGCGCCGTAGCTGACAAGTTTCCTGCCATTGTACCCGAACGCCACGCGTTCTTACCTGCGGCGCTCGCTCTCGAGTGTTCGGTCGAACGCCCACACCCACCAACGCATCACGTGTGCCTGCGAGCCATCCGCCCGCTCGCGCGTCTGGTCCTCCAGATACAACTCGGTCGCGTGCCCGCCAAAACGCACCTTATAGGTTGCCGTACGAATGCCGTGAACCGTCAGGCCAAACCCAGTGGTCGAGACAATCTCGTCAATCGTAAAGCAACGACCGTCGACCCAGCAGACGGTGACCGGCACGACCTGTCCGCCCGCGAGGATGCGAGCCACGACGTCCACATACTGCTTGTGCACGCGCCGAGTTTTGCCATCTGTCTGTCGATATTCCATGCCTCCTATTATCGAACGCATGTTTGCATGTTGTAAAGCGAACAGGCTGTGGTTTTGGGGTGTTGGGGCGCGCGCACGTGTCCTCATGGTGTGTTAGCAAAAAGAACACCCACGGTCAACAGGGCTAATATTCATTTTTAGTGCCAAAAAATTCACTGCTCCCATCAGAACTCGGTAAAGAAACCCGCAGGAGGTGATACGATTTATCATGTTTCTGTAACGTGCCTGCAAACTTCGAGAAAGCCCATATATGGACGTAACGTTCTCAACCTTCCTCGGCCAACTTGTGTCGAACCCAGTCCTTGCCGTCACCGTGATCCTCGCGCTCGGCGCCATCTTCGTCAATGGATGGACCGACGCACCCAACGCCATCGCGACCTGCGTCACTACGCGTTGCATGCCCGCCCGCGCCGCTATTCTCATGAGTGCCACATTCAACTTCCTTGGCGTGCTCATCATGACGCACTTTAACGCGAGCGTCGCCAACACCATCTCCCATATTGTCGACTTTGGCGGAAACAGCACCATGGCGCTCGCCTGTCTGTGCGCGGCGCTGTTCTCCATCGTCGTCTACGGCGCCACAGCGTCGCGTTTTGGCATCCCCACCTCGCAAAGCCACAGCCTTATCGCCGGCCTGACCGGTGCCGCCATCGCCCTCGGCGGTGCGAGCAGCGTCAACGTCCACGAGTGGATGAAGGTCATCTACGGCCTGGCGCTCTCCATCGGTCTGGGCTTTGTCATGGGCTGGGTCCTGTGCAAGCTCGTCTCGATTCTTTTCGCCGCCGCCAACAGGCGACGTGCCAATGTCTTCTTTAAATACGCTCAGATCGCGAGCGCTGCGGCCATGAGCTTTATGCACGGCGCGCAGGATGGACAGAAGTTCATCGGCGTGCTCTTTTTAGGCGTGGCCTTTGCCAGCGGCCAGACGAGCGTCGGCGATGCCGGCATCCCCATCTGGATTATGCTGCTATGCTCGGCCACCATGGGCATCGGCACCAGCGTGGGCGGCGAGCGCATCATCAAGTCCGTTGGCCAGAGCATGGTCAAGCTCGAAAAGTACCAGGGCTTCTCCGCCGACCTGGCGGGCGCCGCGAACCTGCTGCTTGCCACCCTTACCGGCATCCCCGTGTCCTCCACGCACATCAAGACCTGCGCCATCATGGGCGTCGGTGCCGTCAAACGCCTCTCGGCCATCAACTTCGGCGTCGTCAAGGACATGATGTTCACCTGGTTCTTCACCTTCCCCGCCTGCGGACTCATCAGCTTTGTCATGGCCAAGCTGTTCATGATGTTCCTCTAGTCAAACCGAACGTCCATCCGGACCGTAACACCTCGCCCACCCGTCTTCGCCTCGAAAGGACCCACTCATGGCAAAGAAACCCGATTCGTTCTACTTTGACAACTACGTCGCCTGCGCCGACCTTGCCGTCCAGGCCGCCGAGCTGCTTACCAAGATTTTCGAGAACTTCGATCCCGCAAAGATTCACGATATGCTCGACAAGATGCATGCGATCGAGCATGCGGCCGACAAGAAGCACCATGAGCTTGAGGACGCCCTGCTCACCGCCTTTATCACCCCGCTTGAGCGCGAGGATCTGGACCTGATGAGCTGCTCGCTCGACACCGTGCTCGACCGCATCGAGGGCGTCGTGCAGCGCGTCTACTTCACCAACATCCAGAGCATCCATCCCGATGCCATCGTGATCGCCCACAAGGTGACCGACGCCTGCCGCGCCATGAAAGACCTGATGGTCGAGCTGCCTAACTACCGCAAGTCCAAAACGCTGCGCGAGCTCGTCATCCAGATCAACACCATCGAGTCCGAGGCCGACGAGCTCTATATCAACGCCATGCGTAACCTGCACGTTAACGGCAAGGACCCGCTCGAGGTCATCGCTTGGCGTGACGTGTACGCCTTCCTGGAGTACTGCGCCGACTGCTGCGAGAATGTGGCCGATGTCGTGGATTCGATTGTCATGAAGAACAGTTAATTAGCCGTACGTATCCCACCGGTCGCGGGCCCGACCACTGATGCCTTTTCACTCCGGCTGCAAGCAGAGTCGTTCAAAAGGTATCAGTGGTCGGGCCCGCTCCCTTACGTACTGCCATTGGAACCTTGGCTGAGGGTTTGAGCGTGGTGGTGGCTTGGCTGATGCGACCCTTTATGCCCGATTGGATACTTTGGGGTTGCACTGAGCGTTTGGCTGAGCGTAGCCTTGGGTACCTTTTGATTTACCTTGGATTGATTCGCTGACTTTGGAGGGTTTGGTTATGGCGTATTTGGATTTGGCTCGGGGTCGTTATTCTTGTCGCGAGTTTGAGGATCGGGCTGTGGAGCAGGCTGTGGTGGATGCCATTGTTGAGGCTGGGCGTATTGCTCCTTCTGCTTGTAATAATCATCCAGCCCGTGTGATGGTGCTGGATACGCCTGAGCTGTTGGAGAAGGCTGCTGCTTGTCAGCCTCGGTTTGCTCGTGATGGGTCTATCTTTGGCGCTCCGCTTATCTTCCTTATTTGCAGCGTTACCGATGATGCCTGGGTGCGCCCGTATGATCAGATGAATTCCAGTGAAATCGATACGTCCATCGTGTGCGACCAGATGATGATGGAGGCCACCGAGCAGGGCCTGGGAACGTGCTGGGTATGCCATTTTAAGCCTGAGGTGGCACAGGAGCAGTTCAATCTGCCCAAGGGCGTCTATCCCTATCACATGCTCGTCTGTGGCTATCCCGCCGACCACATCGCCGATCCCGAGCATCGCGAGGCCCGCACTATTCCCCTCTCCAACTTCCTCCTCAAGTAGTTTTTAGACATACCTTAAAAACTACCTTTTACCACGCGCCCTTCGCCGAGTTCTGTCCTATCGCATGCAGAGCTCGGCGTTTTGTTTCCCAACCCGTATACAGCCACAAAAAAGGAGCCCGCAGGTGCGAGCTCCTCTTAAGGACACTAGATTGTAGCTCTGATGCTAGTCCAGGTCGTCGGCGGCAAAGTTGTCGATCGGGGCGAAGGGATCGGCCACGGGGACAACCGGGTCAGCGACGGGCAGCGGCTCGGCGGGAACAGTCACCGCAGGAGAAGCGGCAGAACCGACCGGCGTGGAGGCCATGAGGTCGGCCGGGAAGGAGTTCTGGGCATCGTCCATGAAGTGCTGGATGAGCTTGAGGTACTCGGCCTTGAACTCCTCGCGGGAAGCCTTGAGACGATCGATTTCCTCGAGCTCGGCCTGCTTCTCGGTCAGAGCCTGGCGGATAACCTCGCGTGCCTTAGCGTCAGCCTCGTTGCGGATACGCTCAGCGTTCTCGTTGGCATCGTTGACGATGGTCTCAGCGGTCTGCTGGGCAGCGATCAGGGCAGCGGAAATCTGGCGCTCCTGAGCGGAGAAGTCAGGGGCGGGAGCAGCCACGGGGGCGGCAGGAACGGCTTGGGCGGTGGCATCCTGAGCCTGGGCAAGCTGAGCCTGCGCATCGGCAAGCTGCTGCTCGGTAGCAGTCAGGCGACCCTTAAGGTCGACGATCTTAGCGAGCATAGCGTCAACCTCGGAGGACAGCGTCTCCAAGAAGACGTCGACCTCGGCGGGATCGTAGCCACGCTTGGCCTCAGAGAAAGTCTGAGCCTGGATGTCTGCAGGGGTAATAGCCATAACAAGTCTCCTTTTTCATCGCCTCGGCGCTACACGCCCGACGTAAGTTACTAAGTCAGTTCTATACGAGTATACCTATAAGAAGCTGCAGAACCAGCCTCTGCACCAACTGCAACGCAATAATCGCAACGACCGGCGAAAAATCGATACCGCCCATCGGCGGGATGAAACGACGGAACAGGTTGAGCCACGGACCGCACACGCTATCGAGCACCGCAGCAATATCCTGAAGCAAACCACCCTGCTTCATGGGAATCCACGTCATAAAGCAGTAGACGACAATGAGCGTGGAATAGAAGTTGAACAGCGTGTTGACCAGCTGGACGATAGTGTAGATGTTGATGGGAATCTCCTCGTCTTGTCTTTACTTAAGGTAGCCGTCGGCACGAAGCTTCTTGAGATCGGAATCTTTGACCTCGCAACCGGCGGGCAGCACCATGAACACGCGGTCGCCTACCTCCTTGACCGTGGCGCCCAGACCGCAGGCAAAGCCGTAAGAGAAGTCCAAGACGCGCTTGGCAACTTCGGTGCGTACGCCCACAAAAATCAGTGCGACAGGCTGCTTGGTGCGAACGCGGCGCACCACGGTCTCCACGTCGTCATAGCTCTCGGGGCGCAGGACATAGGCCGGCAGCTGCGGCGTGGCGTTGATGATATTGCTCGCATAGGCCGAGGCATCGCTCGGTGCAGGCGCGGGTGCAGCGGCGGCACGGGCGCGGGTGTTCTCGGCGTAGCTCGACGGCGTGTCATAGGCACCAGGACGATAACCGCTCGCAACACTGTCCTGCGAACGCGACGGCGGATTGTACGTCGTTGCATGACGGGAGTCATCGCCGACCAGCTGACCGGAGCGCGTGTACACCGCGACAGACTCGGCCTCACCGCGGCGCGTCTGGCCCAGCAGACCGTTGCTCGGCTCATCCTGGGTATAGAAGCCCTCGCCCGAGGCACCGCTGTAGCCGTTGTTCTGATAGCCATCGTCGTAGCCATCGTCGTAGCCGTAGTCGTCATCCTGGCCATAGCCCTGGTCATAACCCTGCTGGCCGCCAAGGTGCATCTTATTTTTAATCTCGTCAAGGAAGCCCATGGTTGTGTCCTCTCACGGTTTAGTGCAGGCGCTCTGTAAACCAGTGCGCACTTCAGAGCCCTATTTTACTGCAAACTCCGGGCTAAATACTACCCTGCCCAGGCGAACGAGCGTAGAGCCCTCCTCAAGGGCGGGCTCAAAGTCCTCGCTCATGCCGCAAGAGAGCTCGGGCAGCCTCAGATCGGGATGCGCCACTTCCAGCTCATCCCTCAGCTCTCGCAGCCCGGCAAAGGTGCGGCGTGCCACATCCTTGTTCCCCCGAGGGGCCATAGTCATAAGGCCCTGCACACAAATTCCCTCAAGTTCTGCAAGCTCGCCGGCAGCGCCACGAATCTCATCGGGCGAAAAGCCGCCCTTGGACTCCTCGCCGCTTACGTTAACCTCGATTAGCACCTGCTGGGGAGCAGAAAGCTCGCCCGCTTCGATCTTGCGAACGGCACGGCTCGAAATCGCCTGCGCCAAATGAAGCGAACCAACCGAATGAATCAGCTCAGCCGAGCCCAACACCGCGTTAATCTTGTTGGTCTGAAGGTTGCCAATCATATCGAAGCGCACCTCGGGCAGCTCCGGATGCTCCGCCAGACCTGTGAGCTTGTGGACGAGCTCTTGCGGGCGGTTCTCGGCAAAATGGCGATATCCCACCTGGATGGCCGCAATGGTCTCATCGACGCCGACGGTCTTGGACACGGCAATCAGACGCGCGGCATCGCGGGGCCTCCCGGCGCGATCGAGCGCGGCATAGAAACGCTCGAGTATCTGCTCGCGGCGAGCGCGCATTACATCCAAATAGTTATCCATTGCCAATCGCCTCCGCTGACAGCTAAACAAGTAGTTCCATGCTAGCGCAAGAGCGCGGCCCCGCATCCGCAAGGCCGCGCTCCCTTAGGTATTTACAATCTTTCGACGAACGGGGCTACTTACTCCTCGTCGTCCTCGCCATCGTCCTCGTCCTCAAGATGATCGAGCAGGTAGCGAAGACCCTCGCTGACCTCGTTAACGGGCACCTTGGCAACGTAGCGCGCGTCGACGGCGGGCCTCATGATAACACCCTCGCCCGAAGGCACGCGCATGCTCTCGAGCTCATCCTCGTCCACACGGGCGATATCGCCGGCGTTCATACGCTGACCAGTCAACAGGAAGGTCAGACGGCAAGCGGCATCGATGGAAATCGAAGCGATGCGATCGAGGTAGCGCGAAACCATGATGGCGCGGCGCAGGTCGTCATAGTTGCTGTCGTCGTCCATAAAGTCGCCCGTATCCATACGGTTAAAGGTGCGGAAGAACTTCTCGTAGGCGGCGTGCACCGGCTCGTCCTCGACGGCCAGGTTGCAGATGATGGACATGTCATTGGTGACGAGCGCAGAAAGCGAAGAGCCCAGCACCTGGTAGACGGCCTCAGCCTCGGCCTCGACCGTGCCGACAAGCTCCTTGGGCAGCGAGATGTCGGCCTTGATCATATGACGCGTGGCACGGCAGATCTGACGGACCTTATCGGTCATGCGCTGAAGGTTAAAGTCGACGTAGATGATCGTCTGAAGCAGGCGGAAGTCGGAGGCGACCGGTGACTGCGTGGCGATCAGGTTGTAGCAGACGGCCTCCAGGTTGGCGCAACGCGCGTCAATCGAAAGCGTGCGCTTCTTGGTCTTGGTGGCGAGCTTGCGGTCGTCGGTCACATAGGCCTTCACGGCATCGTGGAGGGCCAGATCGACGGCCTCATAGATGCTCAGCATCTCGTGACGGGCCTCGACGAGCTGACGGGAAAACAGTTTGCGCATGGTTCACTCCAATCAGTTGGGTGCGGTCATGCCGCCCGCACAGTGAATACGCACCGGACCAGGTCCGATCGGCTTGGGACTAGTCGCACCGATCAGCCAAAGCGGCCGGTGATATAGTCTTCCGTCCGCGAGTCCACCGGGCTGGTGAAGATCGCGTCGGTTTGACCATACTCGATGAGCGTGGCGGGCTCGCCGGCAACTTCCTGCAAGAAGAATGCGGTGTAGTCGCTGATACGAGCTGCCTGCTGCATTGAATGCGTGACGATGATGATCGTCATCTCGGGCGCCAGCTCGGCCATCAGATCCTCGACCTTAGAGACGGACGTGGGGTCGATGGCGGAGCAGGGCTCGTCCATCAGAAGGACATCGGGTTGCACCGCAAGCACGCGCGCGATGCACAGACGCTGCTGCTGACCGCCCGAGAGCGCCAAACCATCCTTGTTGAGCTGATTGGATACCTCTTTCCAGAGGTTGGCGCGCTTGAGCGATTCTTCCACGATGTCATCGAGGTCGCTTTTGCTAGTCACGCCCTGCAGACGAGGGCCAAAGGCGACATTCTCGTAGATGGATTTGGGAAACGGGTTGGGCTGCTGAAAAATCATGCCCACGCGGCGACGGAGGTCGACCGGGTCGACGCCCTCGGCATAGATATCGTTGCCGTCGAGCGTCATGGTGCCCTCGACGCGCGTACCCTCGATAAGATCATTCATGCGGTTGATGCAGCGCAAAAACGTCGACTTGCCGCAGCCCGAAGGGCCAATGAAGGAGGTGATGGCGTTTTTGGCGATGTTGAGGTCGAGCCCCGTCAGCGCATGAAAGTCACCGTACCAAAAGTTGAAATCCTTGGCCGTAATGGCCGCTTGCTCCAGCGTGGGAGCGGACTGATAAACGGACATGGGACTCCTTAACTAGCGACGCTTGCGCGACAGGAAGCGCGCAAACAGGTTGAAGGCCAGAATGATCACCATCAGCAAGAGCGCGGTGCCGTAGGCTGCGTTCATGTTGATGCCGTCGTTGGCAAGCAGGTACAGGTGAACGGTCATGGGGCGGCCGGAATCGAGCGGCGAGATAGGTAGATTGATGGCCTGGCCCATGGTGTAGAGCACCACGGCGGTCTCGCCAATGGCACGGCCGATGGCAAGGACAATGCCCGTGGCAATACGGCCAAAGGCAGAAGGAAGCACGATCTTGGAGACAACCTGCCACTTGGTGGCGCCCAGGCCATACGCGCCCCAACGGATATAGCGCGGAACGGCGCGAATGGCCTCTTCGGTGGTGCGCATGACGATGGGAAGCATCAAGAGCGCAAGCGCCAGAGCGGCCGAGACCATCGAAAGGCCCAGACCCATAGCCTCGACAAACAAGGCATAGCCAAACAGGCCCATAACGATGGAGGGCACCGAGGCCAAAGCGTCAGCAGCGTAGCGAATGAGCTCGACGATCTTGCCCTGCTTGGCGTACTCGGCCAGATAGACGGCTGCCAGCACAGCGATCGGCGTGCAGATAAGCATGGCGAGCGCCGTCACATAGACGGTCGAGACGATCGTGGGCCAAATACCGCCCTCGGCGTTGACGCCCTGGGGCCAACCGAAGATAAAGTCGAGCGAGATGTGTGGCAGGCCGTTGATGACCACGTAGGCGATGATAGCGACCAGCACCAGCGTGGTGATGTAGGCAGCCGCGCGGAATACGCCGAGCATGATCTTGTTGGACAGGTCCTTGTTGATGCGACCCTTCTTGCCATGGGAAAGGGCACGCTTGATGCGCTCGCGCGACGAGGTCGCATCGACCGTCGTGTCAACGGAATCGGACATAGCCTACCCCCTCTTCTTCTTTGAAATCAGACGGACGACGCCCACCAGCGTGGCGGAGATGATAAACAGGACCACGCCCATGCCGAACAGCGCCGAGCGGTGCAGACCCGAGGAATAGCTCATGTCGAGCGCGATCTGGCTCGTGAGCGTCGAGATGGGGCTCGCAATGCTGTCGGGAATAACCGGGGCGTTACCCACGACCATGAGCACGGCCATGGTCTCGCCGATGGCACGGCCCATACCCAGCACGATCGCATCCACGATACCCAGCTTGGCGGCAGGTAGCACGACCTTATAGATGGTCTGCCACTTAGTAGCACCCATGGCATACGATGCCTCGCGAATACCCATGGGAATGGAATTGAGGGCATCGATGGTGAGCGTCGTGATGGTGGGCACGATCATGATGGCAAGCACGAACCACGCCGTCAGCGCACCAAAACCAAGACCACCGGTCAGTTGCGCGATAAACGGACGGATGATGATCATGCCAAAGAAGCCATAGATGATAGAAGGGATGCCGGCCAACAGGTCAACGGCAGGGCTGATGAGCTTGCGCACGCGCTTGCTGGCGATCTCGACCAGATACACGGCCGTGCCCACGCCTAGGGGCACACCCATGGCGAGCGCACCGACGGTCACCAGACCCGAGCCGGCAAGCAGCGACACGATGCCGTAGTGGCCCTCAGAGGGCGCCCACGTAAAGCTAAAGAAGTCCGCCAGACCGATGTCGGTAAAGACGGGCAGCGCCGAGTACGTGGTAAAGACAAAAATCAGGATGACGGTAACAACCGCCAAGAACGCGCAGGCAAAGAAAATCCACTGCAGCGCCTTCTCCTTGATATAGGTGCTGCGCGATACGAGCGCCAGCTCGCGCTTCTTGGGCGCCTGAGCATTCTGCTCAGTCTGGGAGTTTTCCTGTGCTTCCATGCTACTCACTCCCCTTCTCGTCGTTGGTGACGGGAATAAAGCCCGCCTCGCGAATCTGCTTGTCCATCTTTTCGGACGTCACGTAGTCGATGTAATCCTGCGCCTGCTGCGAAGGCGCACCCTTCACAAAGAAGTAAAGGTCGCGCGAGATGGGATAGCCGCCACTCGCGACCGTCTTCTCGGACGCCTCAACATGATTGACCGAGACGGCCTTGACCGAGGTCTTGGCGTTGAGGCTATCGACGAAGCCCAGCGAAATGTAGCCGATAGCCCCGCGCGAACGAGATACCACGTCGCGCACCTGGCCCGTGCCCGAAAGAACGGCGGAGCGGCGATCGAACGGGGTGCCGTCCATCACGATGGTGCGGAAGGCTTCACGCGTGCCAGACGCCTCATCTCGGTTGATAACCTGAATCCTCAGGTCCTCGCCACCGACTTCTTTCCAGTTGGTGATCTTGCCGGCATAGATATCGCGGAGCTGCTCGGTCGAGAGGTTATCGACGGGGTTGTCTTCGTTCACGATGACCGCGATACCGTCGTGGGCAATGACGATGGGAGTCAGGCCCAGATCCCGTTCATCGGCATTGAGTCCACGGGAGGAGCTGGCGATATCGGCCGTGCCAGCGCTGACGGCTTCGATGCCAGCGGAAGAGCCCAAACCGGAAACGAGCACGTCGATGCCGGTCTCCTCCTTAAAGCCCTCTGCCGCAATTTCGGCGATAGGAAGGCAGGTCGTGGAGCCGGCCACGGTAATGAAAGAGGTAGAAGATCCCGAAGAACAGGCGCACAGCGTAAGCGTAAGCACAGCGGCGCTCAGGACCGATACGATCTTTCTCATAGCATCACGCCGATCGCGGCATGGCGCCCACAGGTGCCGTCCTCGTTACGGTAGGAATAAAAGCGGTCGTTCTGACGCACGGTCGAAAGCTGGGTATCCACGATATTATCCGCGTCGACACCGACATCTACCAGCGCCTCGCAAATGGCAGCGGAAAGATCGAGCATGCGAGAGGCACTCGCATCGATGCAAGAGAACTCGGCGGCAAAGCGATCCATGAGCTCCTGGGAAACCTCGTACTCGTCACCCAGGATATGGGGCCCGATATAGGCGGAAACGTCGCTCGCATCGCAGCCGGCAGCATCGCAAAGCGCCTGGCACGCCTTGGCAGAAATACGTGCAATCGTGCCCTTCCAACCGGAGTGCACCACGGCAAATCCGCCGGGGGCCACCAGCACCACGGGAACGCAGTCGGCAAAGCAGAGCAGCACGGGCACGTCATGGGCCGTACAGACGATGGCATCGCAGCCCTCGGCAATCTGCTCGCGAACAGCCTCAAGATCGTCGGCGCCGTTCGAAGTCACCGTAACGATATGGTCACCATGTACCTGATTGGGCACGAGCAGATTATGCTCGCACTCAGTGGCGCCCATAGCTTCGAGCGCTCGACGACGATTTTCTTGAACAGCAAAGGGGTCATCGCCTACATGCGAGCCCAGGTTGAGCGAGGAGTACGCATCTTCAGAAACGCCACCGGTGCGCTCGGTAAAGGCAAAGCGGACATCGGATGTCGCGCCCTCCACCAACGTAACTCCATCATGGTCGACACGCGAAACCCTGTCCGCACGTGCTGCCATACTAAAGCCTCCTAATAATACAAGTACCGCGGCGTCGCCGCGCAGTCCGCGTTTATACGGCTGTCATACTTCCTTAAAAGGATACCCGCAGCGGTAGGGACCAAACGTAAAGGGAACGTAAGGAGATTGGAGGCTTTCGTTTACAAACGAGAAACAAAACGGGGTGCATCCAAATGGACACACCCCGTGCAGGTCGTTGAGAAAAACGAACTAGAAGCTACCGCGCTTCAGGAAGTCGGGAAGCTCGAACTGGTCGTTGCCAAAGTTGGGCAGCTCGGTACCACCGACGTTGCGGGTCGGAGCGGCCTGAGCCGGGCTGGCAGCCGGAGCGGTGCGCTGCGGCTCAGCGGAGGCAGAGGCCTTGCTCTGAGACTGCTGAGCAGCAAAGAGCTCATCCTGACGATTGACGTTAGAGTCGGAGAAGCCCGTAGCGAAGACGGTGAGACGCACCTGATCGCCCAGGGACTCGTCGACAACGGTACCGAAGATGATGTTGGCCTCGGGGTCGACGGCGTTGGCGACAACGTCGGCGGCGTCGCTGATCTCCTGGATGCCCAGGTCCTTGGAACCGGCGATGGAGAGCAGCACGCGCGTGGCACCATCGATGGAGCTCTCGAGCAGCGGGCTGGAGATGGCCTGCTGGGCAGCGTCGACGGCACGAGTATCCCCAGAAGAGGTACCGATACCCATCATGGCGGTACCGGCCTGCTTCATGATGGTCTTAACATCGGCGAAGTCCAAGTTGATGATACCGGGGACGGTGATGAGGTCGGTGATGCCCTGGGTGCCCTGGGAAAGGACGCCATCGGCAATCGCGAAGGCCTCGAGCATGGTGGTCTTCTTCTCGGCGATGTCGAGCAGCTTATCGTTAGGAATGACGATCATGGTGTCGACGCAATCGGAGAGGGTCTTGATGCCCTCCTCGGCGCTCTTCTTACGCTTGCGGCCCTCGAAGGTGAAGGGCTTGGTCACGACGGCGACGGTCAGTGCGCCGACCTCGTTCATCGCGATATCGGCAACGATGGGAGCAGCGCCGGTACCGGTGCCGCCGCCCTCGCCGCAGGTGATAAACACCATGTCGGCGCCAGCGAGCGCCTCGGCGATGTCGTCGCGGGACTCATCGGCAGCCTTGCGGCCAACCTCGGGATTGGCGCCGGCGCCCAGGCCGCGGGTAAGGTCGGTGCCGATGTGCACCTTGATATCGGCATCAGAGATCGCGAGTGCCTGAGCATCGGTGTTGATGGCAACAAACTCGACGCCGCGGATGCCCTCTTCGATCATTCGATTGACCGCGTTGGTACCGCCGCCGCCGACGCCGACCACCTTAATGACGGCAAGGTAGTTGTTGATCTCTGTCTCGTGCATGTCGGTCCTCCGAACAAAGGTTATAGCCATAGCATGGGTCGACCCCTGCGCACATTAACCTTCAGGTTGAAAGTAAATGCAAAGGTAAACCGTATTATGTTTGCACATTATGAACGTATCAGTCAAATAATTGACCGTGAAAACCAAACAAACCAGATAAACGGCGTGGTATGGCCCCTCAACAAAGCATCAACCAGCGCTACGAGGTCGGAGCATTCCTAAATGTGTAGTTGCCCGGAGAGCGCACATTGATATACGTTACGCCCTCTACCTGCGAAAGCAACTTGGTGACTACGCGTTCCTTCTTGGCGATATCGTCCGAATCGCCCAGCGACACCTCAATGCCGTTATTGAGGTTTGCCGAGATGGCTTCGACCGAAGGCGTGGAAATATCCTTGACTTGTCCCAAGAACTCGCTCGAAAAACCACGCACATAATCCAGGCCGGCCTTAACGGCTTTGGAGTTCACCGCCTGGCCGGAAACCGGAGCGACATCCGCCGAGACATCAGTCAACAACACCGCGCCATAATGCTTGGCGAGCGCCAGCGCGGCATTGATTCCGGTCAAGGTATTTGAGCCCTGCCCTGTCGTGATGACGTTGCCCTGGTCGTCCACTTCGACCGACGTCGACAGCGGGGCGATCCAGGTGTCATCGTCTCCGATAGCCCAGGCAAGGTCGTCGGAGCTGATATACGCAATGGCGATAACTTTACGCTCCGTCGGCGTGATGATAAGCGTATGGGGAAACTGGCGCTGGACATCCACGCCCGAAACCCACGGGTTCTGCTTGAGATCCTCGGTAATCTGGTCGGGATCGACGTTAAAAAGCGACGTTCCCTCGGGCAAGTCGATCAGCTGGATAGCATCGTGCTTCGTCACGTGCTCGCTGCCTTGAATCTGAATATCAGTGGCAGTAAACAGTCCAGAGTTGATCACCACGATGGCAACGACGACGAGCACGGCCAAGACGGCCAGAACGCCGCCCACGATTTTGCCTTTGCCTGTAACGACAGAAGCGGCATCTGATGTTTTATTTGCCATCGCTCCAAGTGAAGATAACGGGTTGAAACCTTTTTTACTCGAAGGCTTCTTGGCGGTAGCCGGCACCGATGTCAGCGAGCGCGGTTTCGATGCGCCCAGCGTGAGACCTGGACGCGCCGCTTTAGTTCCCGTCGAGGGCTTGGGAGCTGCCATGGGACGGGCAGGCTTGGCGCCCATAACAGGCTTTGACGTCACCGAGGGACGCGAGGACTTTTTTGCGGCCGGACGATTACCGAGCTGCGAGCCGACGACCGGACGACTGGTCTGTCGAGCATGCCCGACAGACTTAGAGTGCGCGACGGTATTGCGTTGAGGTTTGGCAGGCGCGCCGGAACGCCCTCCGGCGCGGCGGAAGGTGGGTTTCGATGCTCTAGAAGCCGAGGAATTTAACTTCCGGTCTGAGCTCGATGCCATACGCCTCCCTCACCTTTCCGTGCACATGTCTGATAACCGCGGCAACGTCATCGGCCGAGGCAGTTCCGTTATTAACGATAAAATTAGCGTGAACGGGCGAAACTTCCGCGCCGCCAATTGAAAAACCCTTTAATCCACAATCCTCGATAAGCTTGCCCACACTCGCATCGGGCGGGTTGCGAAAGACCGACCCGCAGGATGCGCGACCCATGGGCTGAGTACGCTTGCGCCTCGTCAGATACCGCTCCATGCGCTCGCGAATGTCGGCCTTGAGCGCCGGTTTAAGCTTGAGCACGCACTCGAGGATGATCTCATTGCGGGGAAGGCTACATTCGCGGTAGCCCCAAGTGATCTCGGACCCCGCATAATGCTTGATGCCGGATGCCGGGTCAAACGTTACGACATCCTCAACCAGCGAGCCAATCCACTCGGTCCGTGTGCCGGCGTTCATAGATATCGCGCCGCCGACCGAACCAGGGATGCCAACGGCAAACTCAAGGCCCGAGAGGCTACGCGACAGGGCATCGTTGACCAGGCGCGCAAACATCACGCCCGCACCGACCGTCAGCGTACAGCCGTCATCGGCAACAACCGTGCGCTGAAACTCACGCCCCAGCGAAATGACGGCACCGCGATAACCGCCATCGGCAACCAGCAGATTGGAGCCCTTGCCGATGATGACCCACGGCACCTGCTCGCGATCGAGCACCGCCACGGCGCGGCGGAGGGCATGATAGCTATGGCACGTCACAAAGAGGTCGGCCTTGCCGCCGATACGATAGCTCGTATGACGCGCAAGGCGCTCGTCCTCGATCACATCCGTGTCGATCATGCCCGAGAGCGCCATGACGGCGTTAAACAGACCCATTAGACTTAAGCGTCTTTCTTGGCAGTCAGATACTCGATAAACTCGGGACCGACGGTCGTAACGTCACCGGCACCCATGGTGAGCAGCAGGTCGCCCTCGCCCACCATCTGCTCGAGCTCCTGATTGAGCTCAAGACGGCTGGAGCAATACACGACCTCCTTGCCAGGATGCTTGGCGCGCACGGTATCGGCGAGCATCTTAGAGGTGACACCCGGAATGGGCATCTCGCCAGCCGAGAACACATCAATCAGCAGCAGTTTATCGGCATTGGCAAATGCATCGGCAAAGTCATCGCACAGGGCCTGCAGGCGCGAATAGCGGTGCGGCTGGAACACGACGTCGACGTGCTTGTAGCCCAGCGACGAAGCGGCAGCAAGCGTCGCCTTGATCTCGGTGGGGTGATGGCCGTAATCATCGACCACGGTGATGCCATCGATATCGCCCACGTGGGTAAAGCGACGGCGGACGCCCTCAAAGCTCGAGAGCGCCTTGGCGGCGGCGTCGATGTCAAGGCCCAGGACATGGGCGACGGTGAGCACCGCCGTGGCGTTGAGCATGTTGTGGCGACCGGGATTGCTCTTGATCTCCACAGCATGCTCAGTGCCGTCCTCAAAGCGAACGATAAAGTCACTCTGGATGCCCTTGACATCCGGGTGCACGCAGACGATGTCGTTGCTCTCGGCAAAGCCGTAGGAAAGCACGTGACGGCCCGTCGACTTGGCGAGCTCGACCAGATGCGGGTCCTCGCCGCAGACGATGACGGTGCCGTCCTCGCCCACCAGGCTCATGAATTTGGCGAAAGTTGCCTCGATCTCCTCGATACCCGAGTAGTGATCGAGGTGGTCGGCCTCGACGTTGGTCACAATGACCACGTTGGGGTTCAGGAACAGGAAGGAGCTATCGGACTCGTCGGCCTCGGCGACAAAGTAGTCGCCCGAGCCGTTCTTGCCGTTCGTGTCATAGCCCTCGACGATGCCGCCGATCAAGAAGCTCGGATCCAGACCCATGCGGTCGAGCATGGTGGCGCACATCGAAGACGTGGTGGTCTTGCCATGCGTGCCGGCAACAGCGACGGTGGTGTAGCCGTGGCCCAAAGCAGAGAGCATCTTGGCACGGGGCCACACGGGAATACCCAGCTCGCGAGCGCGCACGAGTTCAGGGTTGGACTCCGGGATAGCGGTGGACACAACAACCACGTCGGGCTTGACCTCGTCGATCGTGGCGGCCTCATGGCCCACATGCACCTTCACACCAGCGCGGGTAAGCTGGCGGATATAACGTGACGTCTTAAGGTCGGAGCCGGTAACGGCATAACCGCGCTCGTGCAGAACGAGAGCAATGCCGCTCATGCCGGCGCCGCCGATACCGATAAAGTGGGCGCTCTTAAACTCGGGCGCGGAGGTTGCAGTCTGGGAATCAGCCATGTGCTCGTGTACTCCTTGCGTAAACACTGCCTGTAACCCGTTAACTGTACCGCACCTACCGCATCAGCGCGAGGGCGACCGACGATATCCCGTCTAACTAACGCAAACCCTCTACCGCATCGGCCAGAAGAGCGGCGGCCCTATCCTGAGCCAAACCACGCGCCGCCTGACGCATGGCGTCGCGCGCCGCCGTGTCATCGACCAGGTGCAGCAGCTCATCGGCAAAGGCAGAACCGTCGATATCGGCATCGGCGCAGAGCACGCCGGCCCCGGCGTCGACCAGATAACGGGCATTGGTGGTTTGGTGGTCGGCCGTCGCATGCGGATACGGCACGAGCACCGAGGGCACGGCGAGTGCAGCGATCTCGGCCACGCTCGATGCACCCGAACGCGAGAGCACCAAATCGGCAGCAGCCAGCATATCGCCCATGTTGTCGATGTAAGGCTGGACGCGGTAACGCTTCGCCTCATCGGGCGTCAGCGCCAAAGCGCGCTCGGTCTCCTCAAAGCCGTCGGCACCCGTCGAATGCAGCACATAGAGGTTCTTGCGCGAAAGCAGCTCGTTTTTGAGCGAAACCGCGCGCTCGTTGAGGTGCTGGGCGCCAAGTGAACCGCCAAAGACGAGCAGCAGCGTAGCGTCCTCGGGAACGCCAAGTGCCTTGCGGCCGCGAGCGCGATCACCCTCGATCACCGAGCGACGTACGGGGTTGCCGGTCATGAGCACATGGTCAGGGTCACTTTCGCGCTCAAAGACCGAGCGCGCTGCCGGCACCGAGATGCACACGCGGGCGG
Source organism: uncultured Collinsella sp. (assembly GCA_959599635.1). Taxonomy (GTDB): domain Bacteria; phylum Actinomycetota; class Coriobacteriia; order Coriobacteriales; family Coriobacteriaceae; genus Collinsella. The sequence continues at coordinate 5,030 of CAUGJN010000018.1, read as the reverse complement.
CGTGGGAGTTCATCATCTTGTTGGCCAAGCCCGGAACAGAGTTCTGCTCATGCAGCAGATACGGAACGCCCGCGCCCTTGCACCACCCCAGCAGCGGAACCTCGACATAGGCACCAAAACCGATGGCGGCATCGGGCTTGCCGACCTTTGAGAAATGATTGGCGAGCGCACGCTTGGCCTTATTGACACGCCACAGCGAGGTCAGCGCCGTCCAAGGACGGGAGCGGTCGAAGCCCGTGACCGTAATGGGCACAAAATCAAACCCAGCCTCGGGGACCAAGCGACCCTCGAGCTTGCGCGACTGGCCCACGAACACAACGTGGTGGCCACGGTCACGCAGTTCTTCGGCCAAGGCGAGCGCGGGGTTGATGTGTCCTGCCGTGCCGCCGGCTGCAATAGCAACGGTCATTTTATCGGTCATGGTAGTCCCTTCGTACACGCGGTCCCTGGTCGTCGGTGCGCAGACGCGCCGACGGGTCCGAGTTCAAATCGATTCGATTATATCCGCCGCCCGGGTTGCGAGGGCTGGGGCGCTGCGGACGACCTTGCGGAGCCGTTCGCGAGCGTGGACGAGCTGCCGGCTCGGTCGCAGAGCCATCCAGAACGGTAAAGCCGTTACGCGAAGATCGCTCGCCGCGCACGTGGGGCACGCCGGCGGTACTCTCATCCATAACGGCAAAGCTCTCGCGGCGACGGTCGTACTCATCGCGACGGGCGCTCTCATACGAAACGCGCAGGATCAGGCCGGCAAGCATAAGCGACACAATAATCGACGAACCGCCGTAGCTAATAAACGGCAACGGTTTGCCCGTCATGGGAAACACATTGAGAATGCCCAGCGCGTTGATCAAAAACTGCACCGCGAGAATGACCGCGGAGCCAGACGCCATGAGCGCGCCCCGACGATCGGTCGCCTGCTCGGCAATGCGAAACGCCGAGTAGATCAGCAGCGCAAACACCAAGAAGAACAGCACGGTTCCGACAAAACCGACCTCCTCGCCAATGATGGCCAGGATGTAGTCGTTGTGCGCCTCGGGCAGATACGAATACTTCATGGTTGAGTTGCCGATGCCACGGCCGAACAGACCGCCCGAGGCAAAGGCCATGATGGCAAGCGTGGCCTGATAGCCGTCACCATACTCGTCGGCCCAAGGGTTCAAGGCAACCTGGATACGCACCATACGGTACGGCTCTGCGACAAGCGCAATCACGATCACGAGAATGCCGAAGATTATCACACCGATGATAAATCTGGGGTCGAGACCCGCAAACAACGCCATGCACATGAGGGTCAACAGGATGATCAGGACGGTACCGAAATCGGGCTGGATAAAGATCAGAAAGAGCGAAATTCCCAGGTAGATGCCCATCTTGCGAAGGAATTCGTTGATGTTGCCACCGGGCGAAAAGAAGCGATCAAGCATGATGGCCGAATACGCAATGGCAAATGGCTTTAAAAACTCGGAAGGCTGGAACTGAATGCCGGCGATGTTGAGCCAGCGCGTGGCGCCACGGCTGCCGCTGCCCACCAAGAACACCAGAAACAGTAGCCCTATCATGCCTATGAGGAAGATCCTGAGCACGTCTTCCCCAAACCAACTGTCCGGCAAGATGCGCACGATGGCAACCATAGCCAGCACGCCAACTCCGGCAAACGCGGCTTGCCGAAACAGAAAAAACGTCGCCGAGCCATTCTCGTGCAGCGCCTCGACCGAAGACGCCGAGTACACCATCAGCAGGCCAAAGCACACCAAGGTAAACAGGCAGGCCATGAATATCAGACGGGGGCGCATGATACGGGCGGGAACGCCGGCAATATAGCGTTCGCTAAACGTCTGCCCGCCGCGACCGGAACGCGGTGTGCTGCGCCGCGAGGAAGCACGGTCCGAGTCGGGCCTCCTCATACCTTGTCGGGGGCTCTCCTCTCTCACCGGCAACCCCTATTCCATTTGCGATTTCGCCGCAGCGGCAAGCTGCGCCACATAGTCCTTAAACACGCGGCCGCGCTCCTCATAGCCCGAGAACTCATCGAACGAAGAGCAGGCAGGAGAAAGTAAGATCACGTCGCCACGGCTAGACAGCGAACGGGCAACGTCCACGGCATCGCGTAGGTCATCCGCCTGGGCGATATCCACATCGCCATCGACATCGGCCTCGTCCATAGCGGCGGTGAAGCGCTCGCGCGCATCGCCAAAGCAGACGACCGAGCGCACGTTATCCATAACAACGCGCGCGAAGTCCGTGAGCGGCGTGCCCTTATCGTGGCCGCCGAGCAGCAAGATCACGTCGTCATCGGGAAATGCCGTCAGTGCCTTCTCGACCGCGTCGGTGTTGGTCGCCTTGGAATCGTTGACGTAGCGCACACCGTCAATCTCGCCGCACGGCTCCACGCGATGCTCGAGCGGCTGGAACGAGGCCAGACCGCGGCGGACACCATCGACATCGGCACCGACGGCCAGAGCAGCCGTGGCGGCACATAAGGCATTGATGACATTGTGGTGGCCCGAGATCTTGAGCTCGGACGTGGCGACAAGCTGAGTCTCGACGCCCTTCAGGCGCACGACCATTTTGCCGTCGCGCACAAAGGCGGCGTCTGCACCCTCGGGCTCGTCAAAAGCGACCTTGCAGATGCGGCGACCCGGCGTATAGATGTACTCATCGAACTCGTGAATGCCGGCGTCTTCGACGTCGACAACCACCAGATCGTCATCGACCATATTGTCAAACAGCTTGATCTTGGCAAGCGCATAGTTCTTATGGCTCTTATGCCAGCCCAAGTGGTCGGGAGTGATGTTGAGCAGCACCGCCACGCGAGGGTGGAGCTCGGTGGTCGTAGCAATCTGATAGCTCGAGAGCTCAGCCACAAACCACTCGTTGTGGGCTCGGCCGTCAATCTCGTTGACCGGCGGCTCGCCGATGTTGCCGACAGCTACGCTGGCCTCGCCGGCAGCCTTGAGCAGATAATCAGTCAGCGACGTGGTGGTCGTCTTACCGTTGGTGCCCGTGATGGCAATCCAGTTATCGGGCGACAGGCGATAGGCAAACTCTGGCTCACCCATAATCTGGGCGGCATGCTCGCGCCCGGCCTTAAAGAAGCCCGAGAACTCCGAGATGCCCGGGCACGTCACGCATACGTCATAGGCGCCCTCGACCTGTTCGGTCCCATAGACAAACGACGCACCAGCAGCCTCGAGCGCACGCGTGGCGTCATTGGGCTCAGAGGTGCCGCCGCCATACACGGTAACGGCGCTTACGCGCTCTGGATGTGCCAGCGCCCAGCGGGCGACATCGAGACCGGATTTGCCCTGACCCAAAACGAGCAGGCTAAAGACATCAGCAAGAGGCATGAAAGACCACTATCCCAACTGGAAGAACAGAGCAAGGCCAACGGCACCGAAGGCCGCAGCGATAATCCAAAAACGGACGACGACCTTGGTCTCGGCCCAACCCTTCTTTTCGAAATGATGATGGATGGGCGCCATAAGAAAGACGCGCTTGTGCGTAAAGTGGAAGTAGACAACCTGAATCATGACCGACAGGGTCTCAACGATAAACAGGCCGCCGATGATGAGGGAGACGACCTCGGTGTTGGTCATGATGGACGTGCAGGCAAACGCGGCGCCCAGGGCAAGCGAGCCGGTATCGCCCATAAAGATGCTCGCCGGATAGCAGTTGAACCACAGAAAGCCCAAGCAGGCACCGGCACACGCGGTGCAGAAGATGGACAGGTTCACGTCTCCGTGCAAAAACGCCATGGCAGCCATGGCGAGCATGGCGATCATGGAGGTGCCGCCGGCAAGACCGTCAAGGCCATCGGTCAGGTTCACGGCATTAGAAAGACCGGCAATCATCAGCCAGCAAAAGACAATATAGAGCCACGGGAACGAATAGCCGCAGATGGTGGTCGAAAGCACGCCAAGGTCGATCGTCAACCCACCGGGAAAACGAATCTCGGGGGCGACGCCGCACCAGTTGACGGCAAGCACCGTAAAGGTGACACAGATAATGGTTAGGCCGATCATCTTGGCATGAGGCGTCAGACCGAGCGAGCGCCCATGCGTAACGGAGGTCAGATCGTCGATCAGGCCCAGCACGCCGGTCGCCAGCGTGGCGAGCAGTACGAACACGAGCTCGGTGGTGAGCTTGCCCATCAGCAGGCAGGTCAGCGAGATCGCGACGAGGATGACAACGCCACCCATGGTGGGCGTTCCCTGCTTAACCAAATGACGCTTGGGGCCGTCGGCACGAACCTGCTGGCCGATACCCTCGACCTTGAGCAGCTTGATCCACCACGGCATGAGCAGCAGCGCAATGGCGGCGGCGATGCCAAGCCCCAAAAAAGCCTGATACGTTGGATACGAGGGATTGCCGAACATGGGCTAGCACACACCTTCCACAAAGCGGTCGAGCTCAACAAAGCGGGAACCCTTGACCAGTACAACATCATGTTTTTCAAGCGCGCCGCCCATGCGGTCGAGCACCTGCTGATAATCGGAGAACACCTGGATGCGGTCCTCGTCCATGCCCATCATGCGTGCGGCATCGGCCATAAGCTGGGCCAGCTCACCACCCACGCACGCCAGCATGTCGAGCTTCTTGGCGGCGGCATAAGCGCCCACGAGCTCATGCATGCGAGGAGCCTCATCGCCCATCTCGCCCATCTCGCCCAGGATCGCCATGCGAGACCCCGTGCACGAAAGCGAGCACAGCAGGTCGAGGCCAGCAGCCATGGATTCGGCGCTGGCGTTATAGGAGTCATCGATGACGCGGGCGCCGCTCTTGGCGCGCTTGATCTCCTGGCGGTGACCGGTGATCGTGAGGCCCCTAAAGGCAGCATCGATCTGCTCGGGCGTCACGCCCAGGCGATAGGCAACCGCGGCAGCCTTGACGGCATTAGGAACGGACTGCACGCCGGGGATGGCAAGCATGGTATCGATCGTCTCGCCCTGGCCAAAATCGAGCGAAAAGACCGGACGGCCCTCGTCATCAACGCGAATGTCGCGGGCACGGACCTCATCATCGTCCGAGAC
>CAUGJN010000017.1 GCA_959599635.1 uncultured Collinsella sp. | reverse complement strand
TGCAATGGAGCCAGCGACCGGGCTCGAACCGGTGACCCCCGCTTTACGAGAGCGGTGCTCTACCAACTGAGCTACGCTGGCGGCCATGTGGTGACGCAACTGAGGCGTCAACGGCTGTCTATGATACGGGACATCGCACAGCCGTGCAAGTGTTCTGACGGCTTTTCTCACTTTAAATGCACTAATATTGGAGACGTGATGTCTTGCCCTTACGGGTCTCAAGCAGAATGGGGCAGCCATGGCTCAACCCAAGATCCTTCTCACGCGTATCGATGACCGTTTCATTTACGGGCAAGATGTTGAGCAGTGGAACGAAGCCGTGGGTTCCAACCTCGTCCTAATCGTCAACGACGAGATTGCGGCGGATTCGCGCCAATGGGCACCCATGAGGGTGGCGGCGCCAGAGGGCGTCTGGACACGGTTTTTCTCGGTGCAAAGGACTATCGACATCATTCATACCGCAACGCCGCGTCAATGGATTCTGATCATGGTGGCCTCACCCGCCGATGCGCTCGCGCTGGTTAGGGGTGGTGTGCCGATCACCAAGATCAGCATTGGCCATATGCAGGCAGGGGAGGGCAAGCGCCCCGTGACGCCCGCAGTCGCCGTAGACGACGCAGATGTCGCCGCCCTCAAAGAGCTGCAAGCGCTCGGCATAGAGCTAGAAATCCGCTACCTCCCCAGTTCCGCCCCCGACCCCATCGGCAATCTGTTCAACTGATCCTTGGGGACGGAGGAAAACGGATCATTTTGCCCTTGCGAGGGACGCGTGCGATGCCGCCTGTCAAAAACTATGCCCATTTACTACGTTTAATCGGCTATCGCCGAGAATGTCGAATTTGAGAAAAACAAAACCGCAGGTAGACGGCTCGCGAATTAAACAAAAACTGGTGCATGGTCGAGCATTCCGGGCTAAACGTAGTAAATGGACATAGTTTTGATATGTCACCCATACAGTCACAGCGAAAATGAGCCCAAAAGATGAAAAAGCGCCCGTCGGCGGTGGTGCTGGCGGGCGCTGCTGTGCGATATGTCGCGTTGTGGGCCTAGTGCCTCATAAAGTGGTACTCAATCACATTGCTGTAGGGGTGACCTGGACCCACAATGCCCTGGGGGAACATCAAATGGTGCGGCGTGTCGGGATACATCTCGGCCTCGAGGGCAAAGCCAGCGCCCCAGCCATAATTGGCGCCGTCCTTGGCGTGCTCGTCGCCCAGCCAGTTGCCGGTGTAGAGCTGCACGCCCGGGGCAGTGGTGTAGTAGTCCATCTCGCGGCCGGTCCACATCTCCTCAACATGCAGGGCGCGGCGCAGGTTGCGGCCGTACTGATAGCCGCCGATGCACAGGCAATGGTCGTAGCCGCGGGCCTGCTTAATCTGCGGGTCGTCGGCCTCCATGCCGGGTGCGACGGGGCGCAGCTCGCGGAAGTCAAACGGTGTTCCCTCGACCGGAGCAATCTCACCGGTGGGGATGTTCTGCTCGTTAATGGGCAGGTAGTGAGTGGCGTTAGCAACAAAGAAGTGCTCACAGTCCATGCCGGCGTTATGACCGGCAAGGTTAAAGTAGGTGTGGTTAGTCATGGACACATAGGTGGCGCGGTCGCTCTCGCAGCCATACTCGATACGGAAGCGTCCGGTGCGTGTAACGGTAAACACGGCCGTAAAGGTGCGGTTGCCGGGAAGACCCAGCTCGCCATCCTCAAGCGCGGTGGTCATGCGCACGGCGTTGTGGACCTCGTCGAGCTCAGCATCCCACACGCGCTTGTGCAGGCCGCGCTCAAGATCGCTGTGCAGGTTGTTGACGCCTTCGTTGGCCGGCATATGCCAGTCCGTGCCGTCGATGGTGATCGTGGCACTCGCAGTGCGGTTGGCCACGGGGCCGATGGTCGCGCCAAAGCAGGCGGGGTTGTCAAAGTAATCCTCGAGCTTATCGAAGCCCAGCACCACATCGCGCACGTTGCCGGGAATGTCGGGCACATCGATGCCCAACACGGTGGCGCCAAAGTCCATAATGCGAACGCAGATCTCGGGCCCGTTGAGGGTGTAGCGATGAACGGGGGTACCGCACGGCGCGGTGCCGAAAAGCTCGGAAGTGATCATTTGGTTCCTAACATCGAGGTATTTCGGACAAACTGTAGCGCGAACAGGCGAGATTATCACTACACCCCACTAAAGCAGGGGGTATTTTTCTCAAAAAAGTGATGATTGGGGCTGTGTGGGCGCTCATTTTTGGCGCGCGCGATTCTGATACAATTTGTTCGTTACTGTTTGAACGGTATGCGCGCATAGAACAGCGAGGATTCATCGTGATTAAGGCAGAGCGACAGGATAAGGTTCGTCAGCTGCTCGAAGAGCAGGGCACGGTCTCGGTTAAGGAGATTTCGGATGCGCTGGGCGTTTCGGACATGACGATTCGCCGCGACCTCGAAGAACTTGCGAGTCTGGGTGAGATCGAGCGCGTGCACGGCGGCGCCCGCAGTGCGCAGGGTCGTCCCCACGCTATGTTGCGCCATGAGTATTCGCACAGCGAAAAGCGCACCAAGCATGCCGAGGAAAAACTGCAGATCGCACGCCGTGCTGTGGAGCTTATCGAGGAAGGCTCGACCATCTTTTTGGGTACGGGCACCACGGTTGAACAGATGGCCTCGATGCTGCCGACGTTTCGCCTGCGCATTGTGACCAATTCGCTTTCGGTGTTTAACCTGCTCGAGGCGCGCGAGGACTGCGACCTGTGCCTCGTGGGCGGTATGTACCGTCGCCGCACCGCCGCTTTTGTGGGACCAACGGCCGAGGATACCCTGCGCGCGCTGGGCATCGATGCGGCGTTTATCGGCGCCAACGGTATCTTGGACGGTGACGTATCCACATCCAACATGGACGAGGGCCGTATCCAGCAGCTTGCCTTTAGCAAGGCGGACTCGCGCTATCTGATCGCCGACTCCAGCAAGATCGGCAAGCGCGACTTCTACACCTTCTGCCGTCTGGACAGCCTGGATGCCGTGGTGTGCGAGCCAGGTATTACCGATGCGGATCGCGCCGCCATCGAGGAGCACACGCAGGTCATTTGCTAGCAAGTGTTACGGGAGATCGGGCCAAGTATTCAGCTAGCGGACTAGACTAGGCGGGCGTAGTCCTGTGACTGGTGAAAGACGTGGGCGACATAGATCGTATCGCGCTCAAACTTGTAAAGGCACACGTAGTTGTTGACGGGAAACGATCGATAATTGCGTGCCGCCAGCTCCCGTATGTGGGAGAGGGGTCGTAGGAGCGGCTGCTCGCGAAGCAGATCAAGCTGATATTCAAACTCAGCAACAAAATTGCCTGCTGCACGTGGATTCATGAGGATTTGAGCAAGGTATCCGACAATACTCTCGTACTCATATCGTGCGCTTTTGAGTATTACGACGTTATAGGTCATATTTGTCTCGTATCGAGGTCGCGAAGGAGTCGTAGTCGCTGTAGTCGCCTTGCGATATCTCGTCTTCTGCCAGCATCATGCGAGACAGCAGCTTGGCTTTGGCGATTTCGTCTTGCATGAGGCGATACTGGTCGCTGCTGATGCAGTGCATGGCCTCGTAGCCGTTCTTGGTTACGGTGACGTCGCGCTCAGACTCAACAAGCGCGGTAAATGCAGCGGTGTCCTTCATGTCTCGGACGGGCACACAGGTGGGCATAGGTACCTCCTTTGCGTTGGGACACAATTGTACCACGCCTTGACAAGAATTCGGTACCGTCAAATTGTCTCAATCTGTAACGGGTGGGTGTGATCGGAGAGTCTGAGGGTCTTTATGGGTGGAGCAAACGGCGTGACATGCGCTGTTGAATCCGTACGCCCGCTTGCGTTTTCGAGTGAAGAGGCAGCAAAGTTGATTGGCGTAAGCGCGAAGACCCTTGCAAATTGGCGCTGTCCTAGTAAGGGGCCGGAGTACATTCGCCTCGGCAAATCCTCGCGATCCCATGTTCTTTATTGTTACGATGATCATGAGGCTTGGCTGCACTCTCTGCGCCAGCAGGCCAAGGTAAATTGATTGATAGCTGTTGGGCGCGGACAATATCGTTTGGACGGGTATAGCATGGTTCCATGCTCCGCGTTGCTAATTGCGCCGCTGCGTCATTTGTGAAATGGAATGATTGATGATGGAGAGGCGTGAGGTTCTCGGCTTGCCGCTTTTCACTTGGACTAATGACTGCGGCGGCAGAAAAATGTCCTGGCGAACGACTATCGTATAGAACGCAGCGGTGGTTAGATGGGTCTTCGCGGTTTGAGTGGTACATGGATTGTCGGATGTGGGAGACGTGAGAAACCCATGGTTTGGGGCAAGGTTGCTATTCTGACGAGTTTATCTCTTCATCCCTGTGGCAAAATGAGGACATATTGTCCTGTTATCTATCCAGAAGGTGCGTCATGCAATTATCAGCAGATGAGGTAAAGGCCAAGAGACAGGAGCTCGGCTTGACTCAGAAGGAATTCGCCGCTGCCCTAGGCATGGGCCCCAACGGCGAGCGAACGGTGCGCCGCTGGGAGGCAGGCGAAACAAGGCCCACCGCAGCCGAGTCGAAGTACATCTCCACCCTCGGCCATCGCGCCCCCTTTGCACCCGCAGGGGAGGGGAAGCCTGCCTTCACCTTCATCGACCTGTTCGCGGGCATCGGCGGGATCCGCATGCCGTTCCAGGAGCTGGGCGGCAGGTGCGTCTTCTCCTGCGAGTGGGATAAGTTTGCGCAGAAGACCTACCGCATGAACTACGGCGAAACCCCGGCGGGGGACATCCGTGAGGTCGCCGCTTCAGACATCCCCGACTTCGACGTGCTGCTCGCTGGCTTTCCATGCCAGCCGTTCTCGCTTGCGGGTGTGTCCAAGAAGCGCTCCCTTGGTCGCGCTACGGGCTTCGAAGACAAGACGCAGGGCACGCTCTTCTTCGAGGTTGCACGCATCCTGAACGAGAAGCGCCCGAAGGCGTTCCTGCTCGAGAACGTGAAGAATCTGATCAGTCACGACAGGGGCAGAACGTTCGACGTCATCATGCAGGTCCTCCAGGACGAGCTCGGTTACCACGTTCACTACAAGGTTCTGGACTCCAAGGGTTGGACATGCCAGCACCGCGAGCGCATCTACATTGTTGGCTTTCGCGACGATGTGGAGTTCTCTTGGGACGACCTCGACTGCCCGAACAGTGGTCAGAAAGCCGCGGAGATTCTGGAGGAGGATGCGGACGCGAGGTACGTGCTCTCCGACAAGCTGTGGTCATATTTGAAAGCATACAAGGCCAAGCACGAGGCCGCCGGCAACGGGTTCGGCTACGGTCTTATCACTCCATCGGACACCACGAGGACGCTCTCCGCACGCTATCATAAGGACGGTAGTGAGATCTTGGTCTCGCGCGGCGAGGGCGAGAACCCCCGTAAGCTGACCCCTAGAGAGTGCGCGCGCTTGCAGGGATTTCCCGACCGGTTCATAATCCCGGTCTCCGACACACAGGCCTACCGCCAGTTCGGCAATTCGGTGACGGTCCCTGTAATACGGTCGGTGGCCAAGCTCATGATGGGAGCGTGTCAGGATGGATTACGGGGCGCTTAGCAGCTACTTCGACGGCGCGGTCTCGAAGACCCTCGCGGACGTCGATATCGACGCAGGTAGGAGTAATCAGCACGAGTTCAACGGCACGCTGCCGCTGAGGTCGCTGTTCGGTGACGACGACATCCGCGACATCCGCACCACGTTCGCCTACATGTGCGACGAGGCGGAGCCGGAGATGTGCGACGGGACCGTGACTTGGTACGATGCGCGCCGCAAACATCCCACGAGAACCGAGTACCGTCTCTACTACAAGGACAACCCCGCCATCAGGCAGGCATCCGCTGGCGACCTCATGGTGGTCGCCAACTCCGATGACCTCGGGCTGCTCATCATCTTCGCTAAAAAAGGCTCGACCATCGAGTCGCAGCTGAGGTGGCTGTTCGGCTTCGAGGAACCCGACCGCTCGGGCTATGCCGTATCAAAGGGCGAGCGCAACCGTATCGGTGCGGTGGCCTCGCGCATCCTCGGCATGATTGGTATCGAGACGCGCGCTCCCTTGAGCGCGGATATCTACTTGGACGATATGGTCAAGAGGTTTGGACATACGTTTCCGAAGGGCATCGACTTTACGGAGTACTCCATCTCAACCCTTGAAGGTCTCGACTGGGCGGATGACCCCGATCGAAGCCTGCTCGCGTGCTACGAGCGCGAGGAATTGCTGTTCAAGGTGTTTGAGCGCCATCTGCTTGAGAGAGACCTTGCGCCCTATTTGAACGGCCAGCTCGACGTCGACGGCATTCTGAAGACCACCATGTCGACCTTCCAGCGCAGGAAGTCCCGCGCGGGCACAGCGTTCGAGCACCAGCTTGAGTTCCTGTTCAAGGGTAGGGGAATCCGATACTCCGCACAGCCCTACACCGAGGGAAAGTCGAAGCCGGACTTCATTTTTCCGTCAATCGAGTGCTACCGGGATGAGGGGTTCCCCTCCTCGAGCCTTACGATGCTCGGTGCGAAGACGACCATCAAGGAGCGCTGGAGGCAGGTGCTCGAGGAGGCGAACCGCATCGAGCGTAAGCACCTTATCACGCTGGAGCCCGCCGTGAGCGTGGACTACACGAACGCCATGCGTGACAGCAAGCTCCAGCTCGTCATCCCCTCCCAGCTTTTCCCCACCTACACGCCTTCACAGCAAGAATGGCTCATGGATGTGGGAGGCTTCTGCGAGATGGTCGAGGAGAGGCAACGGGTACTTGACTAGGCCGGGACAATAAGAGCGTTGAGGCGGCGCGCAAGCGCATGACCATCCTGAAGGGCTCCGAAAAGATTGTGGCATCGCTCAATCAGTTCGGCGTTGTCCGGCGCGTGAGGCGGGGCACTACGTGATTGCAGAGCCCATCGAACTGAATGACGAGCTTACGCGGTTTTTGGTCTTTGCCGACATGCTGGTAAACCGGTCGAGTTACCGGACGTTCCTGGAACTGCAGGACGTGGCCGAGTTGTTTCCGTTCGCGTGCCGTGTGAGCAAGGAGGGACTTGTGGCTGACGAGCGGTTCGAGGTGAACAACTTCGGCGGGGAGTTCTCGGTGGGGGTACGGGAGTAGGAGAGTACAGGTCACTCCTACGACGCAACACCTTTGCCACGCGTGAAAAGCATATCGTCAATCGAAAGCTGCAGGATTTGCAGTTTACCCTGCTCCTCGGCTGGTATCAGCGACGAATCGAGCTTCTCCTTAAGGACTGCGACTATGTACTGGCAGTTGATTGTGCTGGCGCGTGCGATTATGTCACGCAACACCTTACCCTCGATGTTTTCAAGGACGTCATGCACTATGAAGCGCGGAGTCTTGATGCCCTTTGATTCTGCAAACTGCTGATACGCTAAATCAAATGCGGCGATGAGTGACTTGCGTGTGCCCGTGCTGGAGCCAGCGGTATCACGTATTGCAACGGGGAACTTGTTCGACTCTTCATAGTAAACGAGCAGCGGCGATTCGTTGTTGAACTCCCTGGCAAGCGGAGTGAAGAATGCGTTAAACGCAAGCATCATTGCAGCAAAATCGTTGGATTGCGGCTCGTCGCCATCATCAGACGAGCCAAGCGATGCGATTTTTCCCTCAATGCTGGTCTGTTCTACCTCAAAGCTGTTGAGCGTATCTATTACTTCTCGGCATTTGCCGATACTGCTCGAAAGCTCAACTAGGCGTGCCTGAAGCGACTCGTACTCATCGATGAGGTCTTGCTCCACCAATGACATGAATTGGCTGTTCTGCGATGACAGTTGGCTGATTTCACGTTGCACAGATGCACGCTCGGCCTTCAGTTTTTCTGCCACACTCGCGAAATAGGCAATCTTGTTGTCGCAGAGCTGGTTGTTGAATGCGACCATCTCTTCGAAAGTTGCATTCACCATCGGGATCATCGAACAGACTTCCTCGAAAAACCGTCTGCTCAAATTAACGTCGGCTTGTCTACCGCGCTCTTGCATAGCAGTCTGCAGGGCCTCTTCATTTCGTTGCAGCCTGTAGTCTATGTCTGAGAGTTGCAGTGTCAGAGATGCGTATCGGGTGCGTGTAGCCGCGATTTCATCGCGGTTGGCCCTGTAGACATCGGCGTCGATGATGCTGTTGAGCTTGCACTGGACTTCTTCATGCTCGGCTTCGAGCCCTGCAAGTATCTGCTGCTGCTCGCTGACCGTATCGACGTTCTGGACTTTCTTATAGCGTTTGATGGACTCACGCGTCTTGTTCAAGTCCTTGTTGAGGTCGTCACGCTTTTTGTCGAGCGCCGGATCTGAGATGCCGAACAGAGCGTTGTAGACACTCCGGTAGATGGATGTGCTGCCGCTGGGAACGGTTTTGAGGAAGGAATTATCATCCCCGCCTACGGACACGCGGACAAATGAATTGATCAATTGGCGAAACGTGGGCACATTCGCTTCGTTCCCGAAAAGCAAGACATTGAGTCGTTGCTGGTAAGCTTTCTGCCCCATCTTTTCGCCGTCTATGTAGTACCTTCCATTCGGGAAGAGGTCGATTGTGAGAATCACGTCATCGCCATCGGGAAAATCCGATGTCAGTGTCATGTCGACGGCGATCTTGTTTGTGACGATGAAATCGCGTAGCTCCTCGGTCACCGTGCCCGTGTCGGCGTCTGTGTAAATGAGCTTCCTGTCCTTGGCGCCCATTGCGATATCAATGAGCTTGAGGAAGGTTGTTTTTCCAACGCGATTGTGCGATTCGGAGTCCTCGGTATCGACGATGAGGTTGGCACCCTTGTGGAATAAGACCTCGCGAACTATTTCGTCAGTTGTTGTCTTGCGAATTCTAAGCGACTTGATGAACATGTAGCCCTCCCTTCTCGTCTATTGACACGCGTCCGAGGAGGAAGAGAAAGTCCAAAGCCATGACAAAGAAGTCGTAGCTCACTTCTTTCTTGACCAGAGTGTTCGCCGTTACCTCATAGAGTTGACCGGCGTCCAAGCCTGGGTTCTGGTCGATGTAGCCATCCAAGGCGGCAGCGATGTAATAGACCGTGCTCGTCGGCTCATTATTGCGATCAAGCAGCAGCATCGTCATCACCTGGCCTCAGAAGGACTCTGCATTTTGCCACGGCAACGGCAATCAACGCAACGCAGAACTGGTTGATGATTTCTTCGGGGACCTCGTCAGCCTGAAAGCCTGCGTCATTCACAATCATGTTATAGATCTCGTTCTCGATGAGCTTGAGCTGTGCATCGCCGTTTCCTACGCACAGCTTGCCGTCATCGCGAACGTCTGCCACATTGACAAACATCTTGTTCAGCCTTTGGATGATGGCTTCGCTGTCGGGGAATTCCTTGATCACGCTGTCGAGACGAGCGTAGTTCTCAGAATACTCGTTGATGATGTTTAGGTAACGCGGTGCGTGGTTGTAAATCAGCTTCTTCTCTATAGGAGGCGGAGGCGTAAGGGGGAAATCTTCGCCCGTTGGCTCAGTCGACGAAATCATGATTTGCAGGAGTTTATACATGAGCGTCTTTGTAAGCGGCCGGTGCGGGCCAGACGAGACGGGCTGGTAGATGTTTATGTCATGTGAGTCATAGCTATTGGAGTCGCCGGTTATGTTCGTGGCGACCTTTCCAATTGCGCTCTGGCTTGTCTGCGTTGGCTTATCGCGAAGCATGGATGTTCGCCGAGTTGTTGCTGCCTACGACGTTTGTGGCAACTTTACCTGTAGCGGTCTGCGAGTTGTCGCTTAGACTCTTTTTGATTGACTTGATCTCTTGCTTGTTTTGGAGCGAGATGACGGCGGCGGCGATGGATGCGATAGACGCGATAATACCAAGGATAAGGTTCACAGTCTCCATCTTGCCTCCCAAATGTCAAGTCCAATATTCTAGACCATTATCGAGCGTTCGCTCGTTGCGTTGCCTCTAATTCTTGCTAATGGTCACAAACTGCCGAACGGACTGGATGACCTCACTTTGTGACCGACCTTTAGCCTATTTGCATGGTTAAGGGACGGTTCGTTTGTGCTGGCCTATGTCAATCGAAAGGCAGGCCGACATGGACGGAGACGACCATAGCATCGACGACGAGGAAGAGGTCGCAGCGCAGGCGGGCGGCCAAGAAGGGGTCGCGCAGGCGGAAGAGCCGCAGGCAGTGGACTCGGAGAGGGGCTACCAGGCGCTTCTCGCCAAGCAGGAGGCTCGCATCAAGGAGCTTGAGGGGCAAGTGGCCGAGGCTGCCAAGAGCGCCGAGGTGGCGGACGCCCTGCGCGGCGAAATCCAGCAGGTGAAGGCCAGGCGGCCGATGAGCGCATCGCCTTCGCGGCAGACATGGCGACGTTCGCAACCATGAACCTGACCCACCTCTTCTACTCATGCACGGCGCTGGAGGTGGTCTCCGGTTTGGGCAACCTCGCAGGTGTCAAGTCGTGCGGTTCGCGTTCGCTTCGCGCTCGTCGCCCGCCGAGCTGGACTTCCGAGGCTTCGACCCGTCTGCGCTCACCGACCTGACCTACTGCTTCTCGGGGTGCTCGTCGCTGGTGACGATCTACGCCGACGCCACCTGGGCGCTGCCTTCGAGCGGGGTTTCGGACTCGCAGTGCTTCTATAACTGCTACAAGCTGACGGGCGGCAACGGAACCACGTATGCAAGCAGCAGGACGGTTTATACCCACTTCCGTATCGATACGACGGCTACGCCTGGTTACCTGACTGTCTCTGCTTGACATGCTCTTTGGCTACGGTATTTGCGTCAGTCTGGGTAATATCCGAGAACATTTCATCAACGATGCGGACATGGCATTCATAAGCTGCATACCTGCTGGACCTCACCGCATTTTCCGCTTCCTGCAGGCGTGTTGCAGCATCCCTGAATCGGGATTTTGCCGCCATTTGCCCCATGATGGAGTCTGGGTGGTTGTCACTGAGTACGTCTGCGTCTCTCAGTTCTATTTCCGCACTTGCAATGCGTTCCATAAGCAGATTGTATTGGGCATCGCCGACCTCAGACAGGCAGAGCGCAAGGTCTTTAAACGCTGCTGCGGTCAGCATTCGATTGAGCACTGCCCTGCAAGCTTCTGGCTCGGCATTCGCCTTCGCGACCATATCATTCACGAGGTATTTTTCCCATTCCTCATGGTCTCCGCCGTTGCCGCCAGACTGTTCCGGAAGCCACTCCGCACTAACTTTTCTCGTCATACGCTCGATGGACAGAACAGCCTCGCCGCTGAGACCAAGGAAGTCAGCAATATCTTGGAGCTCGTACGTATCACAATCGGTCTCCCCGATGAGAAAACCTACTGGCTTTCCGAATATGTCAGCCAGATCTACGAGGTCATCCCATTGAGGAAACTGATCTCCTTTTCGAAATCGGCTGATCTTTCTCGCAATCGCCTTGCGGCCGTTCTCCCTTTCCACTGCATAGCGGTCATCGGCTAGCGAGGCATCATCGGCACCGTTACGCTTTTGATAGAGCAGACGCGCAAGGCCGATATTGCTAATGCCTCTGCGCCCCTTTTCTATTTCATAGCTTTCCATCAAACCGCTGAGTCTCTTTGGAAAAATGTCCTTAGGGCGATCTTTGCGGACGTACATTGTCTTAATCATTCCTCATTAACAACAGATAAGACAATTATAGGACATATACCGTCTTATTTACCGATGGCATGATAGCACTGTCGAAAGTGAGCACCCCAGTGGAAGCGGTGCTGAAGTGAAAGAAAGTGAGGAAAAGGCAATGACGACTTGGGACTATGCGCAATTGTCGCATCTGGCGAAAGAGCTCGGTGGGCCTCAGGCGCTGATCAGCAATATCAGAGCGGGCGGGATTTCCGTTGGAAGAATCCAGGGTGGAGTAATCGGTTCTGTAGCCACGCTAGTCGCAGGTGGAATCGGACTGTATGCCTACGACAAGCACCAGAGGAAGATCGCTCTTGCTGAACAGAGTGCAACCATTCTCAAGGCGAACATCGAAGTATACGAAGAGGCACATTCGTCAACAGAAGTTGATGAGGCTACGAGAGAGACGCAACATAGTGAGGAGGAAACGGTAACTGAATCCAGTGGCGGCGAAGAGGCCTAGCCACCAGATTCATTAGACAGCCACTACCACGAGGAGCCCCGGTATGTACCAGGGCTCTAATTCGTTCTTATACCTTGCAGCGGATACTTAGATCTCTCGGGACTTGCAGTAGAGCGGGTCGCCCTCTCCGACCAGCACATCCCACCGCCATTGCGGGGTCTCGGTGCCGGACTGGCAGAGCGCATCGAGGGGCATGACTTTTTGCTCGGGCGAGCAGGGGCAAAGGTCTGCCTTGATGTGGGCCATGTCTTCGGCCTGGCCGGCGAGCTTTTTTATCCGGGGACCATGCTTTCGGCACGCGATCCCCCATCCTCAACCTCCCAAATCAAAAACTCAATCTGTAACACCTAGACTCGATTTGAGCAGATATCTGTTACAGATTGAGACGTTTCGGCAGAGTGATTCCCGTTTGTCTTGATTTGTAACAGGTAGAGGCAAAAAACTCGACTTGATGTTACAGATTTAGACAAACGGCTGCCGACCCGCGCGAAAACAAAAAGGCCGCATGCGAGCCCGTGGGGGATTCACATGCGGCCGACAGGGTATGTGACTGAAACTAGGCCATGAGCAGGCCGGTCTCCGCGACGTTCTTGTACCAGTACGCGCTCGCCTTGGGATAGCGCTTCTGGGTCTCAAAGTCGATGTAGAACAGGCCATAGCGCTTGTTGTAGCCGTTGGTCCAGGAGAACTGGTCCTGCAGCGACCACACAAAGTAGCCGTCAACGTTCACGCCGCCGTCGATCGCCTTGAGGATCCACGCGAGATGCTGGCGCATGTAGTCGATACGAGGGGCGTCGTCGATAAAGCCATCCTCGAAGTCGTCCTTATAGCCCATGCCGTTCTCGGTGATGTAGATCTTCTTGTAGTTGGGGTAATCGTTCTTAATGCGCAGCAGCAGGTCGTAGAGGCCCTCGGGATAGATGATCCAGTCCCAATCGGTGGTGGGTACGCCTTCGCGCACGCATGACTCGCCCACGCCCTTGAGGAACCAGCGCGAGGAGCCCTTGTCGCCGGTGCCATTGTGGTTGATGTCGTTTTCGCCCTCGGCGGCACGCAGGAACTGGCACTTGTAGGTGTTGACGCCCAGGCAATCGTTGTAGGGGAGTGCGGCGGTCAGCGCGGCGATGTCCTCGTCGCGGACGTCGAGCTCGCCGCCGGCGATATGGGCCAGCTTGGTCGCAGCCTCCATGGTGTCGGCTGCATAGTGGCCGCGGAAAGTGGCGTCGAGCACCCAGCGGTTGTTGATGACGTCGGCCATGCGAGCTGCCTCGCAGTCGGCGGCGTTGTTGGGGTCGAGGGGATACTTGGGCTCCAGGTTCTGGACAATGCCGATCTCGCCCTCAAAGTCGCCCTCATGGAAGGCGACGACAGCCTTGGCGTGGGCCACCATCATGTTGTGCATGAGCTGGAAGGCCTTGTCCAGGCGGTACTTCTCGCCGTGCGGCCAGTTGCCGACGATAAAGCTGCCCTCGGCGGTTGCGGGAATCTCGTTAAACGTGAACCAGTGCTTGACCTCGGTGAACTCGGCAAAGCAGAACTTGGCGTACTCGACAAAGGCATCGATGGTCGTGCGCGTCAAGAAGCCCTCGCCGCCGTCCTGGTAAAAGGCCTCGGGCGTATCGAAGTGATCGAGCGTGACATAGGGGATGACGCCGGCATTGTTGCAGGTGGCGAAAAGCTCGTGATAGAAGGCGACGCCCTCGGGGTTAATCTCGCCGGTGCCGTTGGGGAAGATGCGGCTCCAAGCGATGGAGACGCGGATGCCGTTGATGCCGAAGCGCTGGCACAGGTCGATATCGACCGGATATTTGTTGTAGAAGTCGCTTGCAGGATCGGGGGAGAAGCGACCCTGAGCAGCCAGGAAATCGTCCCAGGGCACTTTGCCCTTGCCGTGCGTGCGCGTCTCGCCCTCAACCTGGTAAGCGGCGGTGGCGCCGCCAAACACAAAGCCGTCGGGGAACTGCATGGGGTTGGTCATGAGTCATCCTTTCTGTGGGATATGAATAGGGAGAGGTGCCCAAACTGGGGGTCCGGGCACCAACAGAGGGAGGAACTAGTCGAGGTTCTCGCGGAGCCACTTGATGGCGCCGGCGGGGTCGCGAGTAAGGTCGATATATTCCTTACCGCGCGGAGCGAGCAGCTTAATGCCCAGACGATCGGTGTCGGCCTTCATGTCGTTGTAGTAGCTACGAACCTGCGGGGCAAGCACGATAACGTCGTACTGATCCATGATGGCAGTGTGCTGGCCATAAGCTCCGGCAGAGGAAGCGATGTTCTCTCCGGTCTGCGTGGCACCTTCCTTGATGGCGTTGGCAAGCATGGCAGAGGTGCCGGCGCCGGCGCACAGGACGAGGACCTTCAGGCCATTGACATCCTTCTTGGCGGATGCATCGGCAGCGGGCTCGGGCTCGGGCTGATCGGCGACAGGCTTGCTGTCAGCGGCGGCAACAGTCGTCTCGACGGAAGCGGTAGCCTGCTCGACAGCGGGCGCAGAGGCGTTGACGGCGATGGCGGCGGCATCGTTGGACTCAAGACCCAGCTCGGCGGCGCGCTCGGCCTCCTGGTCGCAGAGCAGCTTATCGTATGCCTTCAAGAACGGCAGGTAGATGATGACGTCCAGCAAGATGATAATCGCGACAAATACCAGGGCGATAAGCTGGAAGTTCGTGGTGATGAAGATGCCGATGGGGGCAGGGGTAGCCCAAGGCACCACGAAGGAGAAGCCGTTCATGCCCACGTTATCGATAAAGAACTTGGCAACACTCACGTTGACGCAACCGGCGGCAACAAAGGGGATGAGCATGTAGGGGTTAAGGATCATCGGCGCGCCAAAGAGCAGCGGTTCGTTGACGGCGAAGGCAACAGGAACAATCGAGGCCTTACCGACGGCTTTGAGCTGCTTGGACTTCATAAAGAGAATCAGCAGAAGCGGCACGATGAACGTGGCGCCGGTGCCGCCGAACTCACCCACGAGCGACATGTTAAAGGTGAGGGAGTGGGCGGGGTGGCCACCGGCCAGCAGAACCTGCAGGTTCTCGGCCTGGTTGGCAAGACGGATGGGGTCGATGCCCGGCTGGACAATCGAAGGGCCGTGGACACCGATGAACCAGAAGAACGCGGTGGCCGCCTGAATAAGGATGAGTCCGGGGTAGGTCTCTGCCGCAGTGAAGAGCGGGGAGAGCAGCTTGATGAGCAGCTCGGAGAACGGAACGCCCATGAGGTTGCGCACGACGACATCGATGATGCCGCAGATGATGACGGCGCCGCCAAAGGGGATGATGTCACGGAAGTTCTGAGCGATGGCGCCCGGGACCTCCTTGGGCAGCTTAATGGTCAGATCGCGCGAGACGCAGAATTTGTAGACCCAAACGGTAATGAACGCGGCGATATAGGCCGAGAACAGACCGCGCGTGCCCATGCTGGTGCAATCGAAGACCGAAAGCTCGGAGCCGTTGAACTTGGTGGTGAACTGCGTAACAGCAAGCAGCAGCATGCTGCACTGGGCGGCCACCATGGTGGAGCCGTCGTTGAGCACCTTGCCGGCGGGCATGCGACGGTTCATGGACGCCGTGAAGTTCTTGGCGGTGGTGCCGGCAACCATGATGCCCATGACGCCCATGGTGAAGTTGTACAGCTTGTTGCACCAGTCGATGAGCGGCTGGGGCAGCGTGATGCCAACTACGCCAGGAAGGGTGGCGATCAACAGAAAGATCGAAGAGGTGAGGACGATGGGCATGCACCCAAGAAATCCGTCCTTGATGGCCTGGAGGTAGATGTTCCTCGAGATCTTCTCAAAGAACGGTTGATGCTTTTCGAGCATCTTTACGATGGCGTCCATAGAGCTCCTTTGCTGCTTGATGCGCGATGCATGTGGATGGAACTGGTCGTCGATGGATGGTCAGGACTGCCCGGAAACCTTCCTGCTTAAGGAAGGCATTGCGAAATGACAACGTTGTCATTTCGTTAATGACAACGTAAGACATTTTTGGAAGAGCAACAAGGATATACGGGTGAGCGGTCGATATTGTCCGGTAAACGGTTGATTTATCAGTCAGGCAGGTAGTGTATGCTAGAACGCAAAAAACAAGCGATGCAAAACCGACTGGAGAAGTAGTGGCAACGATGGACAAGAAAAATGTCTCAATGAACGATGTGGCAGTTGCCGCGGGCGTTTCTCTCAAGACGGTGTCGCGCGTGATCAACGAGCCCGATAGCGTGCGCGAGTCGACGCGCGATAGGGTCCATGCTGCCATGGAGGCGCTTGGGTTCCGGGCGAACTTTGCCGCGCGTTCGCTCAAGTTGGGCCGTTACGGGTGCATCGGCGTGGTGATGTTCCACTTGTCGGGCGGTGCCGTGGACATGATTGACGGTATCGCCGATGCCGCCGAAGAGCGAGGCTTTGCTCTCACGATGATCAAAAAGCGGGCGGGGGAGAAGATGACCCTTGCCGTTGCGGCGCGCAGAATGTCGCAGCTGCCTGTTGATGGCATGATCTTCAACCTGCGCCAGATGGTCGATGACTTTGATACCTTTGAGGCGCCGAAAGACCTCAAGACGGTGATTATTACGCCGATGGAGCATCCTACCTGCTCCACCGTCAGTGACGACCAAGAGGGTGGTGCGCGCATGGCGTGCGAGTACTTTTTGAATCACGGGCACAAGAACGTGTACTTTGTTTCTGGTAAGCAAGAGTCGCTGTCGAGCCAGTGCCGCATGAAAGGTTGGCGTGCGGCGCTCGAGGCGCGTGGCATTGAGCCGTCCGAGCCTCTGCAAGGCGATTGGAATGCGGATAGTGGCTATGCCGCGGGCCTTGTGCTTGCCGATAAACCCGATTGCACGGCGGTCCTCGCTGCTAACGACTGCATGGCAAACGGCGTGATGATGGCTCTACGTGACAAGGGTCTGAGTGTGCCCGACGACGTGTCCGTGATCGGCTTCGACGATGAGCTCTACAAGACGATCCCCAACTCGATTCTGACGTCGGTGAAGTTTCGCCACCGCGAGCTGGGCATCCGTGCGCTTAACGAGGTCGTCGCAGGCCTGGAAGCCCCGAGCTCCAGAAGCCGTACGCTCGTCTCGGGCGTGTTGGTCGAGCGTTCCAGCGTAAAGGACCTGCGGGCGTAGACGTGCTCGGCTCGTTCATCTCAACCTGTAACAACCAGACGTCCAAAACCGGTTTTAGTGTTACGGATTTAGACAATTCGGCCCCGCCTATTCCATTTGTCTCGATCTGTAACAGTTAAGGGTGAAATAACCAGCTAGATGTTACAGATTGAGATATTTCTGCTCGGGCGTTCTGTTCGTCTCAATCTGTAACAGCTAGGACCAAAAAACTCAGCTAGATGTTACAGATCGAGACAAACGGACCCCGAACCGCCCAAAAAGACCGGGGGCGGCGCGCCGTGTGACGTGCCGCCCCCGGCTGAGAAATGGGGACAGGTTATGTGGGCAGGCGACCCCGCCAGCCGCTAGTCCAGACGACGGGTCTGCGCCACGTGCTTATACCAGTATGCGCTTGCCTTGGGCGTGCGCTTCTGGGTTTCAAAGTCAACGTAGAAGAAGCCGTAACGCTTGTTGTAGCCATTGGTCCAGGAGAACTGATCCTGCAGGCTCCACAGGAAGTAGCCGCCCACGTTGACGCCCACCTCCATGGCCTTGAGCAACCAGCGCAGGTGCTGCTCGATGTAGTCGATGCGCGGCTGGTCGTCCACAAAACCGTCCTTGCAGGGGTCCTTGTAGCCCATGCCGTTCTCGGTGATGAAAATCTGCTTGTAGTTGGGGTAGCGCTGCTTAATGTAGACGAGCAAATCGAACAGGCCCTCGGGATAGATGATCCAGTCCCAGTCGGTGGTGGGGATACCAGGCTTGTTCACATGCTCGCCAATACCCTTAACGCGCCAGCGGCCGGTGCCCTTCTCGCCCGTACCGTTGTGGTGCAGGTCGTTCTCGCCATCGTAAGCCTTCAAGAAGCGGCACTGGTAGTTGTTAACGCCCAAGTAGTCGTTGTAGAGCGCGGCCTCGCGCATAATCTCGAGGTCCTCGTCCAGGATCTCGATGGTGCCGCCCGAGACGGCAGCCAGGCGGTTGGCGCACTCGAGGGTGTCGGGGGCATAGTCGCCGCGGAAGGTGGCGTCGAGCAGAAACTGGTTCTGCAGCACGTGCTCGTTGTTGGCGGCTTTGATGTCGGCGGGGTCGTTCTCGTTGAGCGGATACTTAAACTCCAGCGACTGAATGACGCCGATCTTGCCCTTAAAGCCGCCGTTGTGGAAGGCCAGCACGGCCTTGGCGTGGGCGAGCATCATGTTGTGCTCGCACTGGAAGGCCTCGGCCAGATGCGCCTTGACGCCACCGGGGAAGGTGCCCTCAATGTAGGTGTTGGAGGCGTCGGCCCAGATCTCGTTAAAGGTGAACCAGTAGGTCACCTGGTCGGCGTACTCCTTAAAGCAGAAGGTGGCAAAGTCCACAAAGGCGTCGATGGTCTCGCGGTTGAGGAAGTCGCCCTTCTCAAAGAGGGGCAGCGGCGTATCGAAGTGATGCAGCGTGACAAACGGCTCAACGTGGTGCTTGTGGCACTCGGCGAAGAGGTCGTGGTAGAACTGGACACCCTCGGGGTTGATTTCGCCGGTACCGTTGGGGAAGATGCGGCTCCAGGCGATGGAGAGGCGGATGCCGTTGATACCGAACTCCTCGCACAGCTCCAAGTCGACGGGGTACTGGTTGTAGAAGTCCGAGGCGGGATCGGGGGAAAAGCGCCCCTGGGCCTCCAGGAAGTCGTCCCAGGCAACCTTGCCCTTACCGTGAGTGCGGGTCTCGCCCTCTACCTGGTAGGCAGCGGTGGCGCCGCCAAAGACAAAGCCCTCGGGAAACTGCGCAGGCGGGTTGGTGACGCTAGCAGGGTTAACGGACATGATGATCCAATCGTCTAAATCGAAGGGCCAGCCGGCTGTGGATGGTCGGCTGGCCCTAAGCGTTACTTACTTCGAAAGCTGTTCACTCACGAAGGCGAGAGACTTGTCGCCGTTCTGGGAGAGCTCGATGTACTGCTTGCCACGGCAGGCGACGCACTTGTTGCCCACGCGCTCGCAGTCCTTCTGCAGGTCGGCCAAGTAGCTGGCAGCCTGCGGGGCCAGGACGACCAGATCGAAGTCGGGGAGCATGTCCACGTGGTTGCCATATGCCTCGGCAGCGGTCTCAAGATTGATGCCGCGCTCCTTGGCGGCCTTGGCCAGCGCGTTGGCGAGCAGGCCTGAGGTACCGCCACCCTGGCAGAGCACGAGCACGCGCTTGCCGTTGAGGTCGCTGGCGGTCGTTGCCTCAGTGGCGACAGCGGCGGGGGCGTCGGCCTTCACGGCCTCGGCAGCAGCGCCGGCGGCAACGCTCTTGGCGTCAGCCTTGCCCTGGAAGGCGTCGTTGAGCCTGGCGGCCTTCTCAGCGTTCTTGGCGGCGAGCTCCTCCTGGGAGATCTCGGCCTCCTCGGTGCACTTCTGGGCGTCATAGGCACGGAAGAACGGGTAGTACAGGGCAAAGTCGACGACCAGGATAAGGGCGAGCATCACAAAGGCGAGCGGCTGGAAGCCCAAGCCCATGATGGTGCCAATGGGGCCGGGGACGGTCCAGGGCAGGGTGTACATAAAGCCGTTCATGCCCAAGAAGTCGATAAAGATCTTGAGGATCCAGATGTTGGCGATCGGGGCAAAGACAAACGGGACAAAGAAGACGGGGTTGAGCACGATGGGCGCGGCGAACAGCAGCGGCTCGTTGACGGCAAAGCACACGGGGACGATAGCGGCCTTACCGACGGCGCGCATCTCCTGAGACTTGGCCAGGAAGCAGAACATAAAGACCAGGACGAGCGTGGCGCCGGTGCCGCCCATGCAGACGACGAAGTACTGGGCACCCTGGGTCAGGACGGCGGAAGCGTGCTGGCCAGCCTGGAATGCGGCCAGGTTGTCGGTCATGTTGGCAACAAGGGCGGCGGCGATGGCGGGCTCGACGATCGAGGGGCCGTGGACGCCGACGAACCAGAAGAGGCTCATGGCGCCGTAAATCACAGCGAGGCCGATATAGCCGTCGGCAGCGGTGAACAGGGGCTGGAACACCTGGATGACGCCCTGGGCAAAGCAGAAGCCAAAAGCAGCGCGGAAGACGATGTCAAAGACCCAAAAGACGGTAATGCAGACGGAGAAGGGGATGATGTCCTTAAAGGTCTGCGAGATGTTGGGCGGAACCTGCTCGGGCATCTTGACGGTGATGTTGCGCTTAATGAAGAACTTGTAGATGATGCCGGTCACAAACGCAGCGATGAAAGCGGTCAGCAGGCCCTTGGAACCAAGGTAGGTGGTGTTGAAACCGCTGGCAGCGTCCGTGGCGATTGTGTCGCTCGAAAGGAGCAAGAAGCCGATGATGGCCGCGCACATGCACGAGATAAAGTTGATCTGGTTGTTCTTGGGCAGATCGCGGTTCTGAGCGTCGGCGAAGTGCTTGGCCGTGGTGGCGGCGCAGGCGATGGCCAGGATGCCCATGGAGTAGTTGTAGCACTTCCACAGGGCGTTGTTGATGTCATCGGGCCAGTAGAAACCCCAGATGTTGGGGACCGAGGCTACCAGGCAAAAGATGGACGAGAAGATGATGATGGGGATGACGGAGATAAAGCCGTCGCGGATCGCCTTGAGGTACTTGTTGCGGGCGATCGCGTTGAAAAAGGGCTGGCCCTTTTCGATGATGGCGATGAGTTGCTCCATGCAATGCTCCTAAGAGTCGGTGGGTTAGCAACGATGGTAGCTTTTGACTTTCGGTTGCCAAAATGTTGACGTTGCCATTTTGTGACACAAAAAAAGAAGCGAACCGGTGGTTCCTGTGCCTGCGAACCGTCGATTCCTTACGCGTAAACGTTTGAGCCGCCCGGTGGCTCTGTGTTTGCACAATGGCAACGTTAACATTTGGGCGACAAAAGCCGTTCGGGGAAGCAAAAATGTCGGTGAACGGTAGGTTTTGGGTGGTGAGCGTATGGTGGGGGAGGCGTTGGATATACTTGAAGACGTTTCATTTGACTGCGCAGGATGCCACTAATGGCATCGTTGACATAGAAAGATCGACCTATGGCCGCTGTTAAAAAATCGGTTTCCGTTAAGGACGTGGCGCGTCTCGCGGGCGTCTCGGAGCAGACAGTCTCGCGTACGGTGCACGATTCGCCCAGCGTGCGCCCCGAGACCAAGGAGCGCGTGCGTGCCGCCATGCGCGAGCTGGGGTATCGCCCCAATTTTGCCGGTCGATCGCTGCGCCGCGGCAAGTTTAAGACCGTCGGCGTCGCCATGTTCAACATTACCGGTACCGGCAACCTCGACCGTATGGAGGGCTTTGCTGCCGCCGCCGATAAGCACGGCTACGCCATTACCCTCACGAAAGTAGATGGGCATCCGTATACCCTCGAGAGCGCATCGTCGCGTATGAGCGCGCTGCCGGTAGACGGCATGGTTGTGATCATGAACCGCATGCCGGCGGACTTTGGCACCTTCGAGCCGCTGCCTGGCATGCAGACAGTGCTCGTTACGATGTTGGAGCACCCGCTGTGCTCGACGGTCGATAACGACCAGTTCGATTGCTCGCGTCAGGTTGTCGAGTACTTGCTGGGGCAGGGGCACAAGACCGTGCACTTTATCTCGTGTCCCGAGCGCTCGCTTTCGGGCATGCAGCGCGAGGAAGGCTGGCGCGAGACATTGCGCGCACATGGTATTGAGCTGCCGCGACTCATCCGTGGCGATTGGACGGCGCAGAGCGGATATGCCGCAGGCCAGGCTCTGGCGGACGATCCGACCTGTACTGCCATCTATGCCTCCAACGACGCCATGGCCTACGGCTGCATTCGCGGGCTCGAGTCGCGCGGAAGGCGTGTGCCCGAGGACGTGAGCGTGGTGGGTGTTGATGACAGCCTGGGCGATATCGTGCCCGACCGTCGCCTGACCACCGTGCGCTTTGACAACAGGCGTGTCGGCATGTGGGCAGTCGATAAGATCGCCGGTGCCGAGGGGGGTGCGTCTGGCGTGGAGCACATGCTGATCCCCGGCGTGCTCGTAGAGGGCGATACGGTGCGCGATTTGCGCTAGGGCGCGGTCCTGTTTGGGTTTCCGTTAATCATGTTTGATATTGTTCGAAATGGTTTGGAAACCGTTCACGGGCGAAAAGTGACCGTTCATAGCCTGAAAATACGTTTTGCGCTGTTCTTTTTTGTTTGAATGTTAATGTTTCTGCCATACAGAACGCAGCGCGTATGCCCGGACGCGATGCTCTCCATTGGTTCATATGTGAAAGGAACGCAACATGGCAACCAAAGAAGAAATCTCGATGGTTGGATTCGAGATTGTCGCATACGCAGGTGACGCCCAGACCGATCTGCTTGCAGCGCTCGATGCTGCTCGCGAGGGTGATTTTGAGAAGGCCGAGCAGCTGCACAAGGATGCCAGCGATGCGCTCATCGGTGCCCACGACACGCAGACCAAGCTGCTTTCGCAGGAGGCCGGCGGCGGCGAGATGGAGATGACCTTCATCATGGCTCACGCTCAGGACACTCTCATGACCACTATGATCCTGGAGAAGCAGGCCCGCTTTACCATCGATGCCTACAGGCGCATCGCCGAGCTCGAGGCCAAGCTCGCCTAACGAGCCCTCACAACCAAGTCCCCTTCCAAAAGCCCTGCCGCAAAAACCCGCGGCAGGGCTTTTTCTGTCCTCCTCCAAGTTGCGGTGAAATGGGGGCTGACGGCCCAAAATGATCCGTTCTCCTCCATCCCCAGGGGATCGGTTGGCAGTGTCGCCACGAAACTGGCGCATCTACTACGTTTAACCCGATACCCCCGACCATACCCGCGTTTCATGGAAAACTGCAGGCGTTCTACCTGCGGTTTTGTTTTTACATCACGGGGTATGGTCGGGGATGGGCAGTTAAACGTAGTAGATGGGCCCATTTCGTGGCAAGCGGGTCACGCGGCCACCCGTCGCGCGTCTTCCCGTTCGGTTTTTCGCTGGGTGGGTATACTTCCATCCGCAATACAGGCCGGAATAAGGAGGTATCCAAATGCCGGGCAACGGATTGATTCAAAAGGGAGACGCGCACGAGATGGCTCATGGGCGTCCTGTCCAGATAACCGAGCACACGACGGTAACCGAGCTGCAGCCCAGCCTGTCCGATGTCGTGTGCGCAAACAAAAAACTGCAGATTGGCTTTATCGTTGCGCTCGTGGTACTGGCGCTGTTGTCGGGCTTTGTAGCTCGTCCGCATTTTGCCGATACCAAGACCTGGGACTCCACCATCGAGGTCATCGATCAAAAGAAGGGCAATGTTTTGGCGCTCACGACCTCGTGCGTCGCCCTATCTGCGGGTATCACCGCGCTGCCGGGCGATACGGGAACGCCGGTTGCCGAGCAGCTCGCGCAGCTTTCGGGCAACTTGGGTATCGTGCTTGCCGTGCTCTATCTTGAGAAATATCTGTTGACTATTTTGTGGTCGATTGGCTTGGGCATCTTAATCCCGTTTGCGTTGGTGCTCTTTGCGGTGTCGCTCGGCATTCACGGACGCTGGAGCACCAGCGCCGTCTTGCGCCGCGTGGCAACGCGTGTGCTGGTGGTCGCCATAATTGGCATGGCGTTGGTGCCTGCAAGCGTATGGGTGTCGCAAAAGGTCGACGAAACGTATCGCGTTAGCATCGAGGCGGCCGAGCAAAAGGCGGCTGACGCTGCGGGTGCGGCAGATAGCGACAGCTCCAAAACAAGCAAGAAAAAGACCGAGTCCACAGAGTCCAAGAACGTGCTTGAGCAGCTTGCCGACGGTGCCTCGGGTCTCGTCACGTCGGTGACCAGCGGCGCCAAGCAGATGACCGATGAAATTGTGCGGCAAGTGACCGATCTCATCGAAGGCGTCATCGTGATGATCGTGACCTCGTGCGTGATTCCATTGCTGGTGCTCGCGGCGTTTTTGTGGCTGGGGCACACACTGCTGGGGATTGATATTTCCGGGCCGGCGAACTATTTGACGGGCCGCTTTCTGAGTGTTCCGTCCAAGCATGCCAAGAAGGGTGGGCAGTCCTAGGAGCTAAAAGAGCTTTATATACCGGGGCATACCGCCGAAGGGCGGCCGAGATGTGTTCTCGGCCGCCCTTTTTGTTTGCCGAATACGTGACAGGCTAGGTTTTCCCGATCCCAAGCGGTCAGCAATCATCCGCGAACGGTATTTGTTCAAAAAAGAACAAAGACAAACAAATTATTGTTGCAGTCTCTGTTCGAATGTGTTCAAATAAACATGAACAGTGAAGAACCGCACATTCAGATGCCCGGACCTGAACGC
>CAUGJN010000016.1 GCA_959599635.1 uncultured Collinsella sp. | reverse complement strand
GAGCAGGGCATTGAGTTCGACGCCGCCGAGGTCGCCCAGCAGGTTCGTGACTTCTTCCATGGCCGCCTGGTGAGCATGGCCCGCGACGAAAAGATTCCGGCCGATACCGTCGCCGCCGTCTCCGCGGTGCACATCATCGCCCCGTCCGTCTTCTTCGCCCGCTGCGCCGCCCTCGACGAGGCCCGCAAGAACGACGCTGAGACGTTCGACAACCTGGCGACCGCCTATGCCCGCGCCGCGCATATCTCCAAGCCCGAGCTGGGTGCGGAGTATGACCGCAGCCTGATGGGCGAGGTCGAGCTTGCGCTCGCCGACGCCTCCGAGGCTGCTCAGACCGCCGTCGATGCCGCCCTTGCTGCCGAGGACTACCCGACCGCATTTGCCGCCCTCGCCGCCCTGCGCGCGCCCATCGACCGTTTCTTCGATGAGGTCATGGTCATGGACAAGGACGAGCAGCTTCGCGATAATCGCCTTAAGCTGCTCAACCGCTTCGAGGCCGTTTTCTCCGGCATCGCCAACATCGGTGAGCTTGCCCGCAAAAAGTAAGCCAGCCTGCGCATAAGCGCAAAAGGAGCCCCGCATGGATTGCCCGGTCACCGCTCGTCCCACCGTTATCGTTATCTCCGACTCGCTCGGTGATACCGCTTGTGAGGTGGTGCTTGCGGCGTCCGGGCAATTTGATGAAGGGGCTTTTCGTCTCTTGCGCCTGCCTAAGGTGACCTCCGTGGAGCAGGTCAAGTCATTTGTGGGGCCGCGCGTCGATGCGGACCATCGCGATATTGCCGTGTTCCACACCATTGTCGATCCGGCGCTTCGCGCCCGCGTGCTCGATTACCTGGGTATGCTGCATATCCGTTCGGTCGACCTGATCGGCCCGACGCTTGCCGTGCTGTCGTCGCTCATCGGTGTGCCGCCCAAGGGCGTTGCGGGCGTGATTCACAAGACCGATGACCGCTATTTCCATCGTATCGAGGCCATGGAGTATTTCGTTGAGCACGATGACGGTCGTGGTTGCGACGATCTGTCGGGTGCCGATATCGTGCTGCTGGGTGTGTCGCGTACATCCAAGACGCCGCTGTCGATGTATTTAGCCTATCAGGGCTACAAGGTCGCCAATGTCCCACTGGCGCATGGCATGGAGCCGCCCAAGTCGATTTACGAGGTTGACCCGATGCGCCTGTTCGGCCTGATTTCGACCGTCGATGTGATTTCCGAAATTCGCGATAGCCGCTTGAGCGATGACTACGCCCGTGCCGTTGCCGGCTCCTATGCGGAGCCCGAGAGCGTGCGTAGTGAGCTTGCGGAAGCCCGCGCGCTCATGAAACGCCTGGGCTGCTTTGTAGTGCGTACCGACGGCAAGGCGATTGAGGAGAGCGCCTCCGAGATCATTGCCCACCTCGAAGAGATCCGAGAAGCCAGGGCCCGCCGTGCCGCCCGTCGCGCTCAACAGCAGTAGTCCTTTCTGTGATGATTTTTCTGGGACGGGGATTAAAAAATCATTAGGTACTCAATGATTTTTTAATCCCCGTCCCAGAAAAATCATCACAGTGGCTAAATAGCCTGAATTGATAAAGCGATTTAGCAAAAACATCGCATCTGACCTGCATTCTTCTTGTAGTGGTATCTTCATAAGGTAACCAACTTTACCTACCGTTTACCGCCTGTTTTAGCACGTTTACCAAACCGCGCACCCTCTGCTCAAGCCTGCCCAAAACCCGCCGTATAGTTCCCTCACGGCCCGCATCCGGCGGGTCGATTCGTTACCACGGTCGTGCGCGAGAGCGCATGGAAGGGGAAGTATCGTGAGCGATTGCAAGAGGGTTTACCGTTTTGGAACCGACGCCCAGGGCACCTGTGTCACCGAGGGCGACAAGTCCATGAACTTCGTGCTTGGCGGCAAGGGCGCTAACCTTGCAGAGATGAGCCGTATCGGCCTGCCGGTTCCCGGTGGCTTTACCATTACCTGCCAGACTTGCGTCGAGTACTCCGGTGCCGGCAATGTGTGGCCCGAGGGCGCTCTCGATGAGATCGTTGCCGCCGAGGCGGACCTCGAGGCCCGCTGCGGCAAGAAGCTCGGCGACGCCTCCGATCCGCTGCTCGTGTCGGTTCGCTCGGGCGCTCCGTTCTCCATGCCTGGCATGATGGACACGGTTCTCAACCTGGGCCTCAACGACGACTCCGTTCAGGGCCTTATCGCCCAGACACAAAACCCGCGTTTTGCCTGGGATAGCTACCGTCGCTTTATCCAGATGTTCTCCAACGTCGTCATGGGTGTCGACGCCGACCTGTTCGAGAACGCGCTGACCCAGGCCCGCCTGGTCGCCGGCGTTCGCGTCGATTCCGAGCTTTCGGCCGAGGACCTGCAGGAGCTCGTCGAGACCTTTAAGGGCATCTTCTCCGAGAACGTCGAGGCCGTCCTGTATCCCGAGCTCGAGGTCGCCGACGGCAAGCCCGTCTTCCCGTACGATCCTGAGCTTCAGCTGCGCCTTGCCATCCAAGCCGTCTTTGGCAGTTGGATGAACGAGCGCGCCTGCATCTACCGCAAGCAGCACGGCATTTCCGACGAGCTCGGTACTGCCGTCAACGTCCAGGCCATGGCCTTTGGCAACAAGGGGGAGACCTCTGCGACCGGCGTCGCCTTTACGCGCAACCCGGCCGACGGCACCAAGGAGTTCTACGGCGACTTTCTGGTCAACGCCCAGGGCGAGGACGTCGTCGCCGGCATCCGTAACACCGAGCCCATCGCCGACCTCAAGACTACCCCGGGCCTCGAGTCTGCAGGTGAGGAGCTCGAGCGCGTGTTCCTGACGCTCGAGGATCACTATCGCGACATGTGCGATATCGAATTCACCATCGAGCAGGGTAAACTTTGGATGCTTCAGACTCGCGTGGGCAAGCGCACCGCTACCGCCGCGCTGCGCATCGCTATCGAGATGGTCGAGGAGGGCCTCATCACCCGCGAGGAGGCCGTGAGCCGCATCGATCCCGCGCAGCTCGATCAGCTCCTGCACCCGCAGTTCGACGCCTCCAAGAAGTACGAGGCCCTGGCCAGCGGCCTTAACGCCAGCCCCGGTGCCGCCGTGGGCGAGGTCGTGTTCTCGAGTGACGACGCCGTCGCGCGTTCCGCCGAGGGTCACAAGGTCATTCTGGTTCGTTGGGAGACCAACCCCGACGACCTGAAGGGCATGGTCGCCGCCGAGGGCATCTTGACCAGCCATGGCGGCAAGACGAGCCATGCCGCCGTTATCGCCCGCGGCATGGGTACGCCCTGCGTCTGCGGTGTCGAGCGCTTCCATATCGACGCTGCCGAGAAGGTCGTGCACATCGAGGGCAGCGACCGCGTGCTGCGCGAGGGTGATGTCATCTCCATCGACGGTACCCAGGGCATCGTCGTCGACGGCGCCGTCGTCCTGGTTTCGGCCGAGCTCACCGGCGATCTGGACACTATCCTGTCCTGGGCCGATGAGATTCGTCTGGACGAGACCTGTGGCCATGCCAACCATGTGCGCGTCAACGCCGACAATCCCGAGGATGCCGAGCTCGCACTCGAGTTTGGCGCCGAGGCTATTGGCCTGTGCCGCACCGAGCACATGTTCCTGGGCGACCGTAAGAACATCATCCAGAGCTTTATCCTGTCTGACGATGAGGCCGTGAAGCAGCAGGCCCTGGCCGACCTGCTCAAGGTTCAGACCGAGGACTTCCTGGCGATGTTCAAGACCATGTCCGGTCGCGATGTGGTCGTCCGCCTGCTCGATCCGCCGCTTCATGAGTTCCTGGATAATCCTCGCGAGCTCGAGGTCGCCATCACCAAGAAGGAAGCCGCTGACGCCAGCGAGGAAGAGCTTGCCGTCCTGCGCGCCCGCCTGCGCCGTATCGACGGCATGGTCGAGTCGAACCCCATGCTCGGGCTGCGCGGCGTGCGCCTGTCCGTCGTCTTTGGCGATCTGCCGCTCATGCAGGTCCGCGCTGTGGCCACGGCTGCTGCCCGCCTTATCAAGGAAGGCGTCGACCCGCGCCCCGAAATCATGGTTCCGCTCGTTTCCATCACGGCCGAGCATGTCCAGACCCGCGAGGTTATCGAGCGCGTAATCGCCGAGGTTTCCAACGAAGAGGGCGTCGAGCTCAATATTCCCGTGGGCACGATGCTCGAGCTGCCGCGCGCCTGCATGGTCGCTGACGAGATCGCCCATCACGCAGACTTCTTCTGCTTTGGCACCAACGACCTCACCCAGACGACCTTCGGTTTCTCGCGTGACGACGCCGAGGCTAAGTTCATCCCGCTGTACATGCATAAGAAGATTCTGAAGGACAACCCCTTCGAGACCATCGATACGGCAGTACTCGAGCTGGTGCGCATGGCCGTCGAGAAGGGCCGTGCCACCAACCCCGACATGCACTTTGGCGTGTGCGGTGAGCACGGCGGCGACCCCAAGTCCATCAAGGGCCTGTTTAACGTGGCCGACGTGGACTACGTGTCCTGCTCGCCCTACCGCGTGCCCCTCGCGCGCTTGGCTGCCGCCCAGGCCAAGCTCGAGGCCAAGCGTCCCGCCTAACGTTTTGGGCGTAGACGCCTAGTGTAGCCCCCCTTCATGCCGCCCGTCTCATTTGTGAGACGGGCGGTTATCATGTGCGGGTTTTGTCTTTTTGTCTGCGTAAAAAATTGTTCTTGCAGCAGAAACCCGCGCGTGTATACTCGAATACGTTTGTTCAACTACGTGCCGGCCAAGGTGGTACGGCACCTCTAGAAGAGTAAGGAATTGCACATGGATTACATCCGCGCAATCGAGCGTCAGCAGATCCGCGAGGACATTCCTCAGGTTCGCGTCGCCGACAACGTCAAGGTTCACTACCGCATTAAGGAAGGCGACCGCGAGCGCATCCAGGTCTTCCAGGGCGACGTCATCCGCATGGCCGGCGCCGGTGCCCGCGAGACCTTCACCGTCCGCAAGATGTCCTTCGGTGTCGGTGTTGAGCGTACCTTCCCGCTTCACAGCCCCAAGATCGCCAAGCTCGAGGTCGTTCGTCATGGTCGCGTCCGTCGCGCCAAGCTGTACTACCTCCGCGACAAGGTGGGCAAGGCTGCTCGCATCCCCGAGAAGCGCTAAGAAGATCGCAGCGTCTGTCCACTCGTTTGGACACAAGGGTCACCTTCGGGTGGCCCTTCTTTTTATCTGATTTGCATGCAAGGAGGGCCTGGTATGGCCAACATGACGAGCTCGGTTTCGGCATCGCAGGTTGCCGGTGAGTTGGCGAGCGCCACGTTTGAGGAGATTCCCGCCCTCGTGGAGCATTATCGCGAGGACCCGCGCCAGCAGGTGATCAAGGCTTGCGAACGCGCCCTCAAACGCCATGCCAAAGAGCTTGCCGAGCGCGAGCGCGTCAATGACATGTACGAGCTTATGCATGAGCTTGGCGGCGATGGAGTGGTCGTTGGTGTCGACGAGGTGGGTCGCGGATCGGTGGCCGGTCCTTTGACGGTATGCGCTGTCTGCCTTCCTATGGAGCCGCGCGTCTGGGGCATCAACGATTCCAAAAAGCTCACGCCGGCGCGCCGCGAGTTGCTCTCAGTGAAGATTGCCGAGGTGGCGACGGCGATCGGTTTTTGCCATATCGCGCCTAAGGATATCGATGAGATGGGCATGGCCCGTGCTATCCGTACCGCCGTTGCGGGCGCCGTGGCCGATACGGGGCTCGAGCCCGATTGCGTGCTTATGGATGGCAACCCCCTGGGCGCCGTTCCTAACGAGCGCGATGTGGTGAAGGGCGATGCCAAGATCGCCTGCATCGCCGCGGCGTCCATCATGGCCAAGGTCACGCGTGACGAGATGATGGTCGAGTACGACGCCGAGTATCCCGAGTACCATCTGGCCGAGTCGAAGGGCTATGCGAGCCCCGAGCACATCGAGGCCATTCGCAAACATGGACTTTGTCCGCTGCACCGCGTGAGCTTTTGCGGAAACTTTCTGCAGACTGAGCGCCTTTTCTAGGCCAATTGTGGAGACATGGACCTCTGGGGTTTTATAAACCTGCTGGTAGCGGGCCGTATGCAACACCATTGTTGCGTACGGCCCGTTTTTTGACGGCATTTGGTCAGCTTTTGGTTTGCTTCCGGTACTTACCCGCATGAAAGGTGCCCTCATCATCGGGGCAATGCAGTGTGCGGGAAAGGAGACCCCATGAGTGCCGCAAGCAAAAAGAGCAAGACGCAGCAGCTCAAGGAGCGTTGGGAAAACGGCGAGCTCGACTCCGGGGCGATGACGCCCGAGTTTATCAAGGGACTCAGTCCCCGCGAGCTAGGCATGCTGGGCGAGCTGATCACCATCGACTACTTTAACGAGCGCGGCTACACCTTGCTGGAGCAGGGCTATCGTTGCACCGAGGGCGAGGCCGATCTGGTGCTGCTCGATGAGCTCGACGATGTCGTGGTGATGGCCGAGGTCAAGACCAGACGCGTTTCGCTGGATTGCACCACGCGGGTCTTTCCCGAGGAGGCCGTGGACGCCCAAAAGCAACGCCGCTACCGCCGCATCGCAAGTTGCTATCTCATGGAGCATTATCCGCTCAAGGCGATTCGCTTCGATGCTGTGGGTGTCACCATCCGCGGCGGGCATATCGCCGAGATCGAGCATCAGTACAACGCGTTCGATTGGCAGGTGTCGTGATGGCGTTCGAGACGTTTGCCGTTCACGCGGCCTGCATCCGCGGCGTCGAGGCGATTCACGTCACGGTCGAGGTCTCGCTTGCCGGTGGCGTTCCGGGCATCCAGATGCTCGGCATTCCGAGTATGGAGGTGATGGAGTCACGCGGTCGTATTCGCTGCGCGATGCGCTCCGCCGGGTTCGAGATCCCGCGCTCGGGCATTACCGTTAACCTGGCACCCGGCGATATCCGCAAGACCGGTAGCGGCTTTGACCTGCCCATCGCCATCGCGGTTCTAGCGGCCGATGAGCAGATTCCCCGTGACAACCTCGATCGCTGCCTTATCGCAGGTGAGCTTGGTCTGGACGGTACGGTGCTTCCCGTCAAGGGCGAGGTGGCGTTTCAGCTATTGGCTCGCGACATGGGGCTGTCTTTTATCGCCGGCAGGTCCGACCAGCATGTGCCACTCGCGGGCGTAGATTGCGGCTTTATCGACCATCTGTCTCAGCTTGCTCATGGCATGGGCGATGCCGCACGGCACTACTTGGATTCCGAGGGTGTCGAGGCGACCTTTGAGCCCGAGCTCGACTATGCAGACGTGCTGGGGCAGGAAGTCGCTAAACGCGGCATGGCGCTTGCGGCGGCAGGAGAACTCGGCTTGCTCATGATCGGGTCTCCGGGATCGGGCAAGACGATGCTCGCACGCCGTATGACCGGCATCCTGCCCGAGCTTTCCGTTGAGGATCAGCAGGAGGCACTGTGCATCCATTCGGTTTTGGGTGAGAACATTGATGGCTTGTTGGCGGGGCACCGCCCCTTCCGCAGTCCCCACCACAGTATTTCGACCGCAGGCCTTATCGGCGGCGGGCGCCCGGTGCACCCGGGTGAGATCAGCCTTGCTCATGGCGGCGTGCTCTTTTTGGACGAGCTTGCCGAGTTTCCCACTGGCGTGCTGCAGACGCTGCGTCAGCCCATCGAGCGCGGCTACGTGAGGATCGTACGCGTCGACGGGGCTTTTACCTTCCCGTCGCGCTTTCAGCTGCTGGCTGCGAGCAATCCCTGCCCCTGCGGCTTTTTGGGCGATCGCGAGGTGCCGTGTCGCTGCTCGGCGGCGATGGTCGAGCGCTATCGGTCTAAACTGCGCGGTCCTTTGGCCGACCGTATCGACATGATGATCGATGTGACCCGTCCCGACCCTCAAGTGATTATCGAGGGTGCGGAGGGCATGTCGTCGGCCGAGTTACGTGACTACGTTGTGCGCGGTCGCGCCTTTCGCGCTTGGCGCGAATCCCGCATGGACGATGCGGATGCCGAGGCCGAGGATGACGAGACTCGGTCCATTGACGGCGTCGTTTCGACCTTTGAGCTCGATGATGCGGCGGAGAAGTGTGTGCTCGGCCTGTCGAAGCGCACGCATCTCACAGGGCGTGGCATCGTGCGCCTTGTTCGCATTGCGCGCACGATCGCAGATGTCGCCGAGAGCGAGCAGGTGACGCAGGACCACGTGCTCGAGGCGGCGATGTACCAGGGAAGGAGGGACCAATGATGGCTGAGGGGACCTTCGAGCTGCATCCAGGTGACGCGTTGTATCCCGAGACCGTTTTGGAGCTTTCTGATGTACCTCAGACGCTCTATGTGCGCGGCAACCCCGAGGCGCTTTCGACGCCCGCGCTCTCCATCATCGGTGCGCGAAAGGCCTCGCCGTATGGTCTTGCCGTGGCAGAGCTTGCGGCGAAGGTGGCGGTTGAGGCGGGAGTGACGGTAGTTTCGGGCGGTGCAGTCGGTTGTGACCAGGCCTCGGGTTGGGCTGCGGTCAACGCCGGCGGCAAACACGTCGTGGTGCTGGGGACGGGCGCCGACGTGGTCTACCCGCGTTCGAGCGCGGGGCTTATTACGCGCACGCTCGATACGGGCGGCGCGGTCGTGTCGATCTCTCCGTGGGGCATGGGTCCGCGCAAGTTTGCCTTTCCGCGTCGCAATCGCGTGATCGCGGCCCTGTCGCAAGCCCTCTTTGTATCCGAGGCGGGTATGCCTTCCGGGACGTTTTCTACAGCCGAGGCTGCTATGGATTTGGGGCGAGAACTTCTCGCCGTGCCGGGGTCGATCCTATCGCCCGAGTCGCGTGGCACGAATTACCTCATTGCGAACGGTGCCTGCTGCATTGTCGACGAGGAGTCCATCGAGATGGCTATCTCTCGCATATACGGCACCCTGCGCTACTCGCGCCCCGATGCTCCCGGCATTGCCGACCTGAATCCAACACAGCAGACCGTGATGCATGCGCTCATCGCCTCTCCGCTCAAGGTCGACGACATCGCGGCGCTCGTCTCACTCGATGCTGTCGGCGTACTCAAACTCTTGGGTTCGCTTGAACTCGAGGGCCTTATCGAGCGCATGATGGATGGAAGGTATGCGCCCTCCAAGTTTGCCCTTCACGCCCAGACGCCCTTCGGTCACAATGGAAAACGTGTCAATTAGAAAGGTGTTTGCAGATGCAGTTCGATCAGGTGACGGTTATCGGTGGCGGTCTGGCGGGTTCGGAATGCGCGATCCAGCTGGCAGACCGCGGGTTTGCCGTAAAGCTGTGCGAGATGCGCCCCCAGGTGAGCTCCCCGGCTCACCATACCGATCACCTGGCAGAGCTCGTCTGCTCCAATTCGTTTAAGTCGACCCGTCCGGATTCTGCGGCTGGATTGCTGAAGGCCGAGCTTGAGCGCATGGGTTCAGTCCTGCTCGATTGCGCCCATCGCGCGGCTGTTCCCGCCGGTGGCGCCTTGGCGGTCGACCGCGTCAAGTTTTCCGAGTTTGTCGAGGCCGAGGTTGCCGCCCGTCCCAATATCGAGATCGTTCACGGCGAGGTCACGCAGATTCCCGAAGGTCACGTGGTCATTGCCGCCGGCCCCTTGTGCTCGCCGGCGTTGAGCGAAGAGGTCATGAAGCTCGTCGGTGGCGACGCCCTTGCGTTCTTCGATGCCGCGGCGCCGATCGTCGATGCCTCCACGCTCGATATGGACGTGCTGTTCTCGCAGTCGCGCTACGAGGAGCAGGGGAGCGGCGACTATCTCAACGCTCCGCTCAACAAGGAAGAGTACGAGGCCTTTATCGAGGCGCTTACCACGGCCGACCGCGTGGTGCTCAAGGACTTTGAGGGCGGCGATCTGTTCCAGGCCTGCCAGCCTGCCGAGGAAGTTGCGCGCACCGGCAAGGACGCCATTCGCTTTGGCGCCATGAAGCCCGTCGGCCTCACCGACCCGCGAACCGGTCGTCGTCCCTGGGCGGCGATTCAGCTGCGTGCCGAGAACAAGGAGAAGACCGCCTATAACCTGGTGGGCTTCCAGACCAACCTGACCTTTGGCGAACAGAAGCGCGTCTTCCATATGGTGCCGGGCCTGGAGAACGCTGAGTTCTTCCGCTACGGTGTCATGCACCGCAATACCTTTGTCGATGCGCCGCACGTGCTCGATGGCACCTTTGCCGTGCCTGGTACCGGCGTGCGCCTGGCCGGTCAGATCACCGGCACCGAGGGGTACATGGAAGCCGTGGCGACAGGTCTGCTCGCGGCACTCAACACCTATGCCGAGGCTATCGGTGCCGCGGGCGTCGAGCTGCCGCGCGTGGGTGCTTTGGGCGCGCTCGTGGGCTATGCTACCGATCCGGCTACGGTGGGCTATCAGCCTATGCATGTCAACTTTGGCCTGGTGCCGCCACTCGAGGATGGTAAGCGCCGCAGCAAGCGCGACCGCTACCAGGCCTATGCGGACCGTGCGCTCGAGGCCCTTGATGCCTATCTGGCCACTCGCCCCGATCTGTTTGGAGGCGACCGGTCATAGCCTTTGACCTGTACGACACCGTCGACTCGTTTATCGCCTATATCGCACGTGTCGAGGGGCTTTCTCCCAATACGGTGACGGCCTATGGCTCGAGGCTGGAGCGCTTTGCTGCCTGGTGCGAGCGCGAGGATATCGATGCTTTCGCTGCCGACGTGCGCACCATTTGTCGCTATCTTGCCGAGCTTTCGCGTGAGCAGGTGGCTCCCCGAACGCTTGCGGCGCATCTGTCGGCTATCCGATCGCTCTATCGATGGATGGCTGCCGAGGGGGTCGTGGAGGGCGATGTGGTCTCGGCAATTTCCTCGCCCAAGCTTCCGCGCGATCTACCCGGTGTGCTGACGACCCAACAGGTGGAGGCGCTGCTCAAGACGCCTGATACCTCAACACCCGCGGGACTGCGCGATGCGGCGATGCTCGAGCTGCTCTATGCCTCGGGCGCCCGTATCTCTGAGCTCGCAGCACTCAATGTGGAGTCCATTGCGTGGTCCGAACGCACGCTGCGCCTGTGGGGCAAGGGGAGCAAAGAACGTATCGTCCCTCTGTATCGTCGTGCGCTCGAGGCGACGCGTCTCTATATTGAGGAGGGAAGGCCGGAGTTGCTCGCTCAGGCAAAGCGTCGTGACCCCGTTACCGGGCCGCATCCGCTGCTTATATCGGCGCGCGGTAATCGCATGAGTGCCGCCATGCTCAGGCGGCGGT
Organism: uncultured Collinsella sp.; assembly: GCA_959599635.1. Classification (GTDB taxonomy): domain Bacteria; phylum Actinomycetota; class Coriobacteriia; order Coriobacteriales; family Coriobacteriaceae; genus Collinsella. The sequence goes on along the minus strand of CAUGJN010000016.1, from coordinate 14,156 downwards.
TTCATACGCTGGCGACGCTCGCCGGCATGCCTGCCGACATCGCCCCGCATGCGATGCGCCATACCTTTGCGACCGACTTGCTCGAGGGCGGTGCGGACCTGCGCTCGGTTCAAGAGCTGCTGGGCCATGCGAGCCTGTCCACGACGCAGATCTACACGCATCTCACACCCGATCGGCTTAAGCGGGCTGTGGCTCAAGCCCATCCCCGCGGCGAATAGTGGCTGGGACGTCCCGCGCCGCGCTCAGGTGTGTGGTTTTGATTGCGGGTTGGCAGGAAGATGCATTCCTGCTATCATTCATCGGGTTGCTTCACGGCAACAGGTTTTTATCACGCACGCGCGGCTACTTCATACCGTGGTGCCCGGGCTTTGGTAGCACATGTCCGGGTTGGTTTTGGAGGATGACCCCGCGCGGAGGCAAACCACAGGAGGTTTAACATGGCTACCAAGATTAATATCCGCACCCTGCTCGAGGCCGGCTGCCACTTCGGTCACCAGACCCGTCGCTGGAACCCCAAGATGAAGCCGTTCATCTTCGGTGAGCGCAACGGCATCTACATCCTCGACCTTAAGCAGACCATCCTTGACGCCGACCAGGCCTACACCTTCGTCAAGAACGTCGCCAAGGGCGGCAACGTGCTGTTCGTCGGCACCAAGAAGCAGGCTCAGGAGGCCGTCAAGAACGCTGCTGAGCGCGCTAATATGCCCTACATCAACCAGCGTTGGCTCGGCGGTATGCTGACCAACTTCGTCACCATCCGCTCCCGCATCAACCGCATGGAGGAGCTCGAGGCCATGGTCGAGGACGGCCGCATGGCAGTGCTCCCCAAGAAGGAGCAGGCTGTGCTCGGCAAGGAGCTCACCAAGCTCCAGACCAACCTCGGTGGCGCCCGCGACATGAAGGGTCTGCCCCAGGCTCTCTTCGTCATCGACACTAAGCGCGAGGAGAACGCCATCAAGGAGGCTCAGCGCCTGAACATCCCCGTCGTCGCTCTGATCGACACCAACTCCGATCCCGACGAGGTCGAGTACGGCATCCCCTGCAACGATGACGCTATCTCCGCTGTCACCCTTATGTGCGAGCTCATGGCTGACGCCTGCCTCGCTGGCTCCGGTAAGGAGCAGGTCTCCGAGGCCGAGATGGCCGCTGAGCCCAAGGCCGAGTAAATCAGTCTTAGTTAATTCTTTTTCATCTCTTTGAAAGGAACCACAATGGCCCAGATTACCGCCGCTATGGTCAAGCAGCTCCGCGAGATGACCGACTCCCCGATGATGGAGTGCAAGAAGGCTCTCGTCGAGGCTGACGGCGACATGGACGCCGCTGTCGACGTTCTGCGTAAGAACGGCCTTGCCAAGGCTGCCAAGAAGGCTGGCCGTGAGACCAACGAGGGCGCTGTCGCCGCGTTCGTCTCCGAGGATGGCAAGACCGGCGCTCTGCTCGAGCTCTCCTGCGAGACCGACTTCGTTGGCTCCAACGCCAAGTTCACCGGCTTTGCTTCTAAGGTCGCTGAGGTTGTCGCTACCACCGAGCCTGCTGACGTCGACGCTCTGCTCGAGAAGCCGATGGGCGAGGAGACCGTTTCCTCCGAGCTCACCGAGATGATTCACATCATGGGCGAGAACATGAAGATCTCTCGTTTCGCCGCTCGCAAGGCCGAGAACGGCGCCCTCGCTTCTTACATCCACATGGGTGGTAAGATCGGCGTCCTCGTCGAGTTCGCTTTCGAGAAGGCCGAGACCGCTCAGGCTGACTCCTTCAAGACCTTCGCTCACGACGTTGCCCTTCAGGTTGCCGCCGTCGCCCCGATCTGCGCTACCCGCGATCAGGTTCCGGCTGAGACCGTCGAGCACGAGAAGCAGATCTACATGGCTCAGGCCGCCGAGTCCGGCAAGCCCGAGGCCATCCAGGAGAAGATGGCCGTCGGCCGTCTGGAGAAGTTCTACAAGCAGTCCGTGCTCACCGAGCAGGAGTTCATCAAGGACAGCTCCCTCACCATCAAGAAGTACGCTGAGCAGGTCTCCAAGGAGCTCGGCGATACCATTACCGTCGTTGCCTTTGACCGTCTGGTCCGTGGCGAGTAAATAAGCTCTTGTAGCTGGTAATGAGCAGGCTGTGGGTTTTACTCACAGCCTGCTTTTTCATGGCTCTTATCAGAGCCTTTGCTATCATATTGAGAGTCTAATTAAAGGAGGATCGCTTTGTCCGACATCCGATATAAACGCGTGCTTCTGAAGCTTTCCGGAGAAGCACTGATGGGCGATGGCCAATATGGCATCGATCCCAAGGTTACCGACCATCTTGCCAAGCAGGTCAAGGAGCTGCTCGCTGTTGGTCACGAGGTCGGCGTTGTTGTCGGCGGCGGCAACATTTTCCGCGGCATGGCCGGCGCTGCCGGTGGCATGGAGCGCGCCCAGGCCGACTACATGGGCATGCTGGCAACCGTTATGAATGCGCTCGCCCTTCAGGATGCCTTCGAACACAACGATGTTCCCTGCCGCGTGATGAGCGCTATCCAGATGAACGAGATCTGCGAGCCTTATATTCGCCGTCGCGCCATCAACCACCTTTCCAAGGGCAATGTTGTCATTTTTGCCGCCGGTTCGGGCAATCCGTACTTTACGACCGACACCGCCGCGGCTCTTCGTGCCTGCGAGATCGGTGCCGAGATTCTGATTAAGGCCACCAAGGTTGACGGCATCTACGACAAGGATCCTGTCAAGTGTTCCGATGCCGTCCGTTTTGACAAGATTACCTATCACGAGGTTCTCGTCCGCGGTCTGCAGGTTATGGATTCCACGGCCACGGCGCTGTGCCAGGATAACCGTATGCCGATTTTGGTCCTCAACATCGATGGCGAGGACACCGTCAAACGCGCGCTTTCGGGTGAGCCCGTCGGCACGCTCGTCTATCAGGAGGATTAAGCATGGCAGAGAATATCACCGCCCACATGGACAAGTCGCTCGAGTCCCTCAAGCACAACTTCTCCAAGGTTCGCACGGGCCGCGCCAACGCTAACATTCTGTCCGACATTTCGGTCGATTACTACGGTGTTCCCACGCCGGTTACCCAGGTTGCCGCCGTTAAGACCCCCGAGGCTCACATGCTGCTTATCGAGCCCTGGGACAAGGCGCTCGTCAACGCAATCGTGAAGGCTATCAGCGCTTCCGATCTGGGCATTACTCCCAACTCTGACGGTACCGTCGTGCGCCTGCCGTTCCCGGCTCCCACCGAGGAGCGTCGTCGCGAGCTCGTCAAGGAGTGCCGCGAGTATGCCGAGCAGGCCAAGGTCTCCATTCGCAACATCCGTCGCGACTTTAACAACAAGCTCGAGCGCGACGAAGAGCTCACCGAGGACGATGTCCGTCGCGAGCAGGCCAAGGTCCAGAAGCATACCGATGAGTATGTTGCCAAGGTCGAGGAGCTTCTGAAGGAAAAAGAAGCCGAGGTCATGGAGATCTAAGGTGCAATACGACGAGAACAAACTGGTCGAGTACTTTGCCGACGCCCCTGCGGGCGTCGGTTTTTCCGACCTTGACCTCAATAAGATTCCGCATCATATTTCGTGCATCATGGACGGTAACGGTCGCTGGGCCACGGCGCGCGGTCTTGCCCGCACCGAGGGACACAAGGCCGGTATCGTCTCCCTGCGCGAGATTATTACCGCATGCGTGCGTTTGGGCGTCGACGTCCTTTCGGCCTATGCGTTTTCCACCGAAAACTGGAATCGTCCTCAGCATGAGGTCAACGTTTTAATGCATCTGTTTGCTAAGACGTTTATCGATGAGCTGCCGCTGCTTAAGCGCGAAAACGTGCGCGTTGTCTTTTTGGGCGATATATCCGCACTGCCCAAGAAGACCCGCGATGTCTTTGAGCGAGGTCTTGCCGAGTGTGCCGACCATACCGGCATGACGCTGGCACTTGCCGTCAACTACGGAGCCCGTGCCGAGATCACCCGTGCCGTCCGTCAGATCGCGCTCGATGCCGCTGCCGGAAAGATCGTTCCGGCCGCTATCGACGATGATATGGTTGCTTCGCACCTGTACACCGCTGGGCTACCCGATCCTGAGCTTGTGATTCGAACCTCCGGCGAGCTTCGCCTTTCGAACTATCTGCTGTGGCAGGTTGCCTATTCCGAGTTTTATGTCACCGATACCTATTGGCCCGACTTTGATCGTTGGGGTCTTGTCAACGCCATTTTGGCCTATCAGGGCCGCGACCGTAGGTTTGGTGGACTGAGCAAGACCGAGGAGGCTTAATCGTGTCCGATCGTCCCAAGGCGTCTGCTCCCAAGGCGCCTGCCGCCAAGAGCGGCGCGGCCGCGACTTCGTGGCTTGCCGGCTTTATTACCCGTGCCGCCGCAGGTATCGTCTACGCCGTCGTATTTATTCTCTGCCTGGTTTTGGGTATCGTTCCCACCGCCATCTTCGTCTCCGTCATGAGCGGCCTGTGCTGCTTTGAGTATTTCCGCATGACGAAGCTCGATGGCAAGGTGGCCAACGAGCGCCTGGGTATCGCTGCCGCCGTGCTCTTTCCGCTCTCGGCGCTGGGCGACTCGCTGCTGTTGAATGCGCTGCTTTTTGCATTGATGCTTGCGGTGGGCATTTGGTATGTCTGTTCGTCGCGTACCCGCATATCCGATGTGGCTGTGACACTCATGGGTCCCATCTACACCGGTTTTATGCTGTCGGCCATCGTGCTGCTGCGCGATGCCGTGCCCGGTTTTGCCGGCGCCCTGCTTTCGGTGGGTGTTTGCGCGTCTCTCTGGGTCTCCGATTCGTTTGCCTACATCGTGGGCAGCCGTATCGGCAAGCACAAGATGGTCCCCAAGATCTCTCCCAAAAAGAGCTGGGAGGGCTTTGTCGGCGGCATCTTGGGCTCGGTTCTTATCTGGCTTATTTTGTGGGCGACGCATTTCTATAAGCTGAGCTTGCCCTATGCGCTGCTTTGCGGCGTGGTTGTGTCCATCCTGGGCGTTATCGGTGACCTCATCGAGTCACGCATCAAGCGTGGCGTGGGCGTCAAGGATTCTGGCAACCTTATTCCGGGCCATGGCGGCATGCTCGATCGTAGCGACTCGCTTATCTTTGGCTGCATTACCGCGCAGCTGCTTTTGATGATCGGAGGCGTGCTGTAATGGCCTTTCAGACGACGTACGCCCCCGATGGCCGTCTGCGGGTTGCAATTTTGGGCTGTACGGGCTCTATTGGCACCCAGGCGCTCGATGTTTGCCGTCAGCATGCCGACCGTCTGCAGGTGACGGCGCTTTCCGTTAATTCCAGTACCGCTGAGCTTGTTGCGCTTGCCCGTGAGTTTTCGGTTCCGGCCGTTGCCGTGGCCGACACCACCCACGGTACGGACGCTGTGCTGCAGGAGTTGCCCGAGGGCACGGAGCTCGGCGTTGGCGCACGGGCCGTGTGCGAGCTCGCATGCCGCGATGATGTCGACTGCGTGCTCGTGGCCATCGTGGGCGCTGCCGGGCTCGAAGCAAGCCATGCGGCCCTGACATCGAACAAGCGTCTTGCACTTGCTAACAAGGAGTCCCTCGTTGTCGGCGGTGACCTGCTGATGCCGTTGGCGCAGCCCGGTCAGCTTATTCCAGTCGACTCCGAGCACTCCGCCATCTACCAGTGCTATCTGGGGGAGAATCCGCGCGAGGCTCACTGCATTTGGCTCACTTGCTCGGGTGGTCCGTTCTTTGGCCGTACGCGCGACGAGCTCAATTGCGTGACACGCTCCGATGCGCTGGCACACCCCACGTGGGCCATGGGTGCTAAGATCACCATCGACTCTGCGACCCTCATGAATAAGGGCTTGGAGCGTATCGAGGCGATGCACCTGTTCGGGTGCGATCTCGACTTTATCAACGTGGTCGTTCAGCGCCAGTCAAAGATCCACTCGATGGTCGAGTATGCGGACGGCTCTGTGATGGCACATCTTGGTGCGTCCGACATGCGCATTCCCATCCAGTTCGCGTTCTCGTATCCCGAGCGGTGGGATACCCCAGCGCCTCGAATCGATTTCCGCGAGCTCGGGCAGCTTACGTTTGATGCTGCCGATATGGACACATTCCGCTGCCTGGCGCTGGCCGAGCGTGCCGGCAGAACGGGCGGCACCATGCCGTGCGTGCTGAATGCCGCCAACGAAGTTGCCGTCGATGCCTTCCTGCACGATGCCTGTACCTTTACCGATATCGACCGTATCGTCGAGTCGTGCATGGATGCACACGATACGCAGGCGGTCGCATCCTTTGAGCAGCTTCGCGATATCGATATGTGGGCTCGTGCCAAGGCCGCCGAGGTGCTCGCTGCAACCCGCTCTTAATCGTAAGGATTGCTTTTCGTTTTATGGATACTGTTCTGAGCGTTCTCTCCTCAGTCTTTTGGGGCCTTTTGATGCTATCCGTCCTCGTGTTTCTGCATGAGGGCGGCCACTTTTTGGCGGCCCGTGCGTGCGGCGTGCGCGTCACCGAGTTTTTCTTAGGCCTACCGTGCCGCTTTGACATTCATCGTACGTCGCGTCGCATCGGTACCAAGTTTGGCGTGACGCCGCTGCTGCTGGGTGGCTATGCCGCTATCTGCGGTATGGACCCGACCGATGTCTCGTGCGCCGACCGTGTGCTTGCGGCGATCTATCGTCATGGTCGTGTTTCGGTTGCAGACCTTTCCGTCGAGCTGGAACTGCCCGAGGAGGATGTTCTCGAGGCTTGTGCCTTGCTTTTGGGCTGGGGTTCCATTGCGCCTTGGTACGAGGAAGGGGAGAAGCCTTCACCCAGCTATTATCCGGTTAGGTACCAGACGCTGTCGCGCGATGCTGCAGGATATACCACCTTTGACGGCCGCAAGTTCGATCGAGAGCATGCGACTGCCGAGGGCGATGTGTGGGAGCTGCCGGTCACTGCTTCGGAGTTCTTCGAGCAGGAGCGTTCGCATACCTATCTGGGCCAGGGTTTTCTCAAGCGTGCCTTTATGCTGCTCGCGGGCATTCTCGTCAATATCCTGACGGGCTTTTTGCTGCTTATGAGCATCTACTCTATCGCCGGCGTATCGGTGCCGGTCGATAGCAATGTGATCGGTCAGGTTGAAGAAGGCTCTATAGCCGCCAAGGCGGGCATTGAGGCCGGCGACGCAATTCTTAGTGTCGATGGCGTGTCCTGCTCCAGCTGGATGGATGTGTATGATGCCATCGGCAAGGCTGCCGGTCAGGACGATATCGCCATTGAGTACCAGCGCGACGGTAAGAAACTTTCGACCTCGGTCGCGCTCAGGGAGGGCGAGCGTTTGGGCGTTTATGCCTCCACGCAAGTGGTCCATTTGGACCCCATTACGTCGGCGCGCCTGTCGTTCTCCTATGTTCAGCAGACTGCCGAGGGCGTTATGCGTCTGCTGCAACCGCAGCATACGATGGAGATACTCGATCAGTCCAGCTCGATTGTTGGCATCAGCGTCATGTCTTCTCAGGCGGCTGCCGCCGGTCCCGCGACATTCTTAACGTTTGCCGCGCTCATCTCGTTCTCGCTGGGCTTTATGAACCTGCTGCCCATTCCGCCGCTCGACGGGGGAAAGCTGGTTATCGAGATCATTCAAAAGGTCGCCGGTCGCGAGCTGCCACTCAAGGTGCAGACAATCGTCAGTTATGTCGGCATCGCGCTCTTTGCACTGCTGTTTGTCTATATGCTTCGTTCCGACATCCTTCGATTTATTCTGTAGGGGAGTGTTTGGATTGTCTTTATCCCATCCTTTGCCTCGCGAGTTGACGCGCCCCGTGCATGTGGGCGGCGTGCAGATCGGTGGTGGCGCTCCGGTCGTGGTTCAGTCTATGACCTGCACCGATACTGCTGATGCCCAGGCAACGCTTGCGCAAGTGTGCGCGTTGGCGCAGGCTGGCTGCGATATCGTGCGCGTGAGCGTGCCTACCGAGGCTGCGCTCGAGGGCTTTCGCACGATTTGTGCCGAGTCTCCGGTGCCAATCGTCGCCGATATCCATTTTAACCATAAGCTTGCCATTGGCGCTGTCGAGGCTGGTGCCTCTAAGCTGCGCATCAACCCCGGCAATATCGGCGATTGGGCCAAGGTCGATGCCGTCATCGATGCCGCGGGTGCCGCGGGCTGCGCGATTCGCATTGGCGTGAACGCGGGCTCGCTTGAGCAAGATATTGCCGAGCGCGACGACCTCACGCAGCCCGAAAAGCTCGTGATGTCGAGCGAACGCTTTGTGCGGCACTTTGAGGACCGTGGGTTTACCAACATCGTGCTATCCGCCAAGGCCCATAGCGTACAGACGACACTTGATACCTATCGCGCCCTGTCGCGCGAGATACCGCATGTTCCGCTCCACCTGGGCGTGACGGAGGCGGGGACCAAGCTTCAGGGCACCATCAAGAGCTCTGTAGGCTTGGGTATCTTGCTTTCCGAAGGCATCGGTGACACCATGCGTGTGTCGCTCACGGCCGATCCGGTTGAGGAGCCGCCGGTCGCCTGGGGAATTCTACAGTCGCTGGGCCTGCGTCGCCGTGGTCCCGAGATTGTCTCGTGCCCCACGTGCGCCCGCTGCCAGGTTAACCTGATTTCCATCGCCGAGGAGGTCACCGAGCGGCTTAAGAACTATTCCGCGCCGCTTTCGATCGCCGTGATGGGATGTGCGGTCAACGGCCCCGGAGAGGCATCTGACGCCGACCTGGGTGTTGCCTGCGGACGTGGTCAGGGCCTGCTCTTTTCGCATGGCCAGATCATTGGTAAAGTAGCTGAGGATCAAATTGTCGACGCGCTTATGGCCGAGGTCGACAAACTTATTGAGGAGAAATAAATGACCCGAGCAATGTATATGTCTAAGCTCTATGCGCCGACGCTCAAAGAGGATCCGGCGGATGCCGAGCTAGCGAGCCACCGTCTGCTGCTTCGCGCTGGCATGATCCGCAAGGAGGCCGCCGGCCTGTATTCCTATCTGCCGCTCGCTTGGCGCTCGATCCGCAAGATCGAGAACATCGTGCGCGACGAGATGGATGCCGCCGGTGCTCAGGAGCTCATGATGCCCATCATGGTCGATGCCGAGCTGTGGCGTGAGTCCGGCCGTATCGATGCCTATGGCAAGGAGCTTGTGCGCTTTGATGACCGCCACGGCCGCGAGTTTGTGCTCGGACCCACGCACGAGGAGACCGTCACGGCCCTAGTGCGCAATGAGCTGCGCTCCTATAAGCAGCTGCCCGTCAACCTGTACCACATTCAGGACAAGTTCCGCGACGAGTTCCGCCCTCGCTTTGGCCTGATGCGCGGTCGCGAGTTCATCATGAAGGACGCCTACAGCTTCTCCGCCACGCAGGAGAGTCTGCAGGAGGAGTACGACAAGATGAAGCAGGCCTACGCCAACATCTGCGAGCGCTGCTACATCAAGGCTCTGCCCGTTGTCGCCGACTCCGGCGAGATCGGTGGCGATACCTCCGTCGAGTACATGGCTTTGGCCGACGCCGGCGAGGCTTCGCTGGTCTACTGCGACGATTGCGGCTTTGCTGCCGATGACGAGGCGGCAAGCACCAAGGTCGTCGTGACCGAGGGCCCCGGCGACGGTACGCTCACCAAGGTCGAGACTCCGGGCATGGGCACCATCGAGGCCGTTGCCAAGTTCTTTGGCTTCCCCGAGAACGGTACGCGAAAGTCGCTGGCGTTGATCGATGCCGAGGGCAAGCCAGTCGTGGCCATTGTCCCGGGCGACCACGAGCTCAATGACTGCAAGGCCGAGCACGTCTTTGGCAAGGGCTATCGCATGATGACCGACGAGGAGCTCCAGACCTACGGTCTGCACAAGGGCTTTATCGGACCGGTTAACTTGCCCGAGGGCATCCGTCTGGTGTGCGACGAGAGCCTGCGCGAGTCCAAGCAGTGGGCCTGCGGTGCCAACGAGGTCGATTATCACTTTACCGGTGCCTGCCCCGAGCGCGACTTTACCGTCGATGAGTGGGCAGATCTGGTCACCGTCGTTGCCGGCGATCCCTGCCCGCACTGCGGCAAGCCGCTCTCTGCTGCCCGCGGCATCGAGGTCTCTCAGGTGTTCCAGCTGGGCACCAAGTACTCCGAGGCCATGGGTGCCACCTTTATGGACGAGGACGGCAAGGAGAAGCCGCTCATCATGGGTTGCTACGGCGTTGGTGTGTCCCGCTCGCTTGCTGCCGTCGTGGAGCAGCACAACGACGAACACGGCATCGTCTGGCCGGTCTCCGTTGCCCCGTACGAGGTCGCGGTGATTCCGCTCGATCCCAAGAAGGAGGAGTGCGCTAACGTTTGCGACCAAATCGTCGAGGGCCTGTGCGCCGAGGGTATCGAGGTTGTCGTCGATGACCGTGACGAGCGTCCCGGCTTTAAGTTTGCCGATAACGACCTCATGGGCTTCCCGTATCAGGTCGTTCTGGGTAAGCGTGGCCTCAAGAATGGTACTGTGGAGCTCAAGGACCGTGCCACGGGCGAGCGCGAGGACGTGGCGATTGACGAGGTCGTCGCCAAGGTTGCCGAGCTTGTTAAGGCGGCCCGCCGTTAATCGACGTTTCTGCTATTAGATGTAATTGCGGGACTGCTCCGTATCTCTCTTAGGATGAGATGCGGAGCAGTCTATTTTGTTGCGTGAATAAACTCGATGGGTAAAGGAAAACCCCACAGCCCATATGAGCTGCGGGGTTTTCTTGTGCCTCCGATGCGAAATAAATCGCTCAGATATTACTGATAATCGACGACGTCGATCCAGTTCTTCAGGAACTCATCGTTCACGTTGCGCTTACGAGCGAGCTCGGAAGCGGCGACGATGCTCGTCCACTGACGCACGACCTGCATGGGCATGTCGGCGCGGTCGCAGTAGAGCTCCAGGTAGGCCTCAGCCTGATCCTTGCTGTTGAGGGCGAAGAGCAGGTAGGTGGTGGCAACGTCGGCAGCAGGGGAGCCCTGGGTGGCGTGTGCCCAGTCGCACACATAGAGCTGGCCGTCGTCGCCGACGATGACGTTGGAGGGGTTGAAGTCGCCGTGGCAGACCTTGAACTCCTTGGTCATGCCGTCCAGACGCTCCTGAAGGTTGTAGCGCGTGGTGGCATTGAGCTGATCAAGGCTGTCGATCATGCGGGCGAACTTGTCGCGCTGACGGTTGAGCAGCGGGGAGGTGTAGCCGTGGATCTCGATCTGGAGGTCGACGAACATCTCGAGATACTCACCAAAGCGCTGGGGCTCGGCAGTCATCTTCTCGGCAAGGGTGGTGCCCGGAACCTTCTCGGTCACGAGCGCCCAGCCGTTGGCGTTCTCGAGCTGGGAAACCTCGAGAGCCTTGGGGCTGCGGATGCCGCACTCATTGATGCGGGCAAGATTCAAAGCCTCGTTGAACACGTCGGAGACAGGCTTGGTCTCGTTAAAGACCTTGACGATCTTGTCGCCCAGGTCGTAAACGACCTTGTTGCCACGGCGGACGAGCTCGGTCTTGGAATCGGGTAGCAGCATGGTTGCATCCTTTCAACGATGCGATAGAAGCGACGGCGGGGGTGTGTGAAACACCCGTGCACCCCCGCCGTTAAAAACCGTGCTAAAACTAGCAGACGGCGTAGTCCTGAGGCTCGCGGCCGTAGTAGGCGTCCAGGTAGAGCTCCTTGATCTCGCTCATGAGCGGGTAGCGCGGGTTTGCGCCGGTGCACTGGTCGTTGAATGCCTGCTCGGTCATCTCGTCGAGGGTGTCGAGGAAGTACTGCTCGTCAACACCGTAGTCGGCGATGGTCTTCTTGACGCCGATGAAGTCCTTGAGCTCCTCGAGCTTCGTGATGAAGTTCTCGAAGACCTCCTTGTCGTCCTTGCCCTCGATGCCGCAGTACTTGGCCATCTCGGCGTAGTTGTGCAGCGCGTTGGGGTAAGGATACTGGGAGAAGGTACCCATCTTGACGGGAGCCTCGGCGGCGTTGTAGCGCATAACGCGGGTCAGGATGACGGCGTTGGCGAGGCCGTGGGGCAGGTGATGGAAGGCGCCGAGCTTGTGAGCCATGGAGTGGTTGAGGCCCAGGAAGGCGTTGGCGAAGGCCATACCGGCCATGCAAGAGGCGTTGTGCATCTCCTCGCGGGCATGCGGGTCCTTGGCGCCGTTCGTGAAGCTGGAGGGCAGGTTCTCGAAGACGAGCTTAGCAGCGCGCTCGGAGAGGCCCTTGGTGTAGTCGGAAGCCATGATGGAGACGTAGGACTCGATGGCGTGGGTCATGACGTCGATGCCGGAGGCAGCGGTCAGGCCGCGCGGGGCGGTCATGCAGTTGTCGGCGTCGACGATAGCCATGTTGGGGAGCAGCGCGTAGTCGGCGAGCGGCCACTTGATGCCGGTCTCCTTGTCGGTGATGATGGCGAACGGCGTGCACTCGGAGCCGGTACCCGAAGAGGTCGGGACGGCGACGAAGTAGGCCTTCTTGCCCATCTCGGGGAAAGTGAAGATACGCTTGCGGATGTCCATGAAGTCCATGGCCATGTCCTCAAACTTGCACTCGGGGTGCTCGTACATCATCCACATGATCTTGCCGGCGTCCATAGCGGAGCCACCGCCGACGGCGATGATGACGTCCGGCTCAAAGAGAGCCATCTGCTTGGCGCCGCGACGTGCGCACTGCAGCGACGGATCGGGCTCGACGTCGTAGAAGCAGTCGTGGGCGATGCCCATCTCGTCGAGCTTGGCCTCGATGGCGCGGGTGTTGCCATTCTTGAAGAGGAACTGGTCGGTGACGATGAAGGCGCGCTTCTTGCCCATGACGGTACCGAGCTCGTCGAGGGCGACGGGCGTGGAACCCTTCTTGAAGTAGACCTTCTCGGGAGCGCGGAACCACAGCATGTTCTCACGGCGCTCGGCCACAGTCTTAACGTTGATCAAGTGCTTCACCCCAACGTTCTCGGAGACGGAGTTGCCGCCCCAGGAGCCGCAGCCCAGGGTCAGAGACGGCTTCATGCCAAAGTTGTACAGGTCACCGATGCCGCCGTGCGAGGACGGGGTGTTGATGACGATACGGCAGGCCTTCATGACGTGCTCGAACAGGCTGATCTTCTCGGCCTGGGCGGGGTGCACGTACAGAGAGGCGGTGTGGCCCGGGCCACCGGCGAGCACCAGGTGCTCGGCCTTGTCGACGGCCTCCTGGAAGTCCTTGGCGTGATACATGGCCAGGACCGGGGAGAGCTTCTCGTGGGAGAACTCCTCCTTGGCGGGGTCGGTGGAGGTGACCTCGGCGATCAGGATCTTGGTCTTGGCGGGAACCTCGATGCCGGCGAGCTCAGCGATCTTGGCAGCAGCCATGCCGGGGATGCGGTGATCGAGGGCGCCATTCTTGAACATGGCGGCACGCAGTGCCTCCATCTCGGCACCCTGCTTGACGAAGTAGCAGCCGCGCTTCTGGAACTCGGCCTTAACCTGGTCATAGATGGTGTCGATGACGGTCACGGACTGCTCGGAAGCGCAGATCATGCCGTTGTCGAAGGTCTTGGAGTGGATGATGGAGTTAACGGCGAGCAGCACGTCGGCGGTGTCGTCGATGACGACCGGGGTGTTACCGGCGCCAACCCCTAGGGCGGGCTTGCCCGAGGAGTAGGCGGCCTTGACCATGCCCGGGCCACCGGTGGCGAGGATGATGTCGACGTCGCGCATGACCATGTTGGTCAGCTCGATGGAGGGGACATCGACCCAGCCGATGATACCCTCGGGGGCGCCGGCCTTGACGGCGGCGTCAAGCACGAGCTTGGCGGCGGCGATGGTGCACTTGGCGGCAGCCGGGTGCGGGGAGATGATGATGGCGTTGCGGGTCTTCAGGCTGATCAGCGTCTTGAAGATCGCAGTGGAGGTGGGGTTGGTCGTCGGGATGACGGCGCCCACGATACCGATGGGCTCGGCGATCTTGGTGATGCCGTAGGCCTCGTCGCGCTCCAGAACGCCACAGGTCTTGGTGTTCTTGTAAGCGTTGTAGATGTACTCTGCGGCGTAGTGGTTCTTGATGACCTTGTCCTCAAGAACGCCGCGGCCGGTCTCCTCGATGGCCATCTTCGCCAACGGGATACGAGCCTTGTTGGCGGCCATGGCGGCCTCATAGAAGATCTTGTCGACCTGCTCCTGCGTGTACGTAGCAAAAAGCGCCTGGGCCTCTCGCATCTGAGCGAGCTTAGCCTCAAGCGCCTCTACGT
>CAUGJN010000015.1 GCA_959599635.1 uncultured Collinsella sp. | reverse complement strand
GGCTGCACGCAGACCATCTGCTCGGACAAGACCGGCACGCTTACCCAGAACAAGATGACCGTCGTCAAGCACGAGCTCGCTGCGCCCAAGGAGAAGTTCCTGGCCGGCATGGCACTGTGCTCCGATGCTCAGTGGGACGAGGAGCTGGGCGAGGCCGTGGGCGAGCCGACCGAGTGTGCACTCGTCAACGATGCCGGCAAGGCGGGCCTCACTGGCCTGACTGCCGAGCACCCGCGCGTGGGCGAGGCCCCGTTCGACTCGGGCCGCAAGATGATGTCCGTGATCGTCGAGACCCTGGACGGCGAGTACGAGCAGTACACCAAGGGCGCGCCCGACGTGGTGATCGGCCTGTGCACCCATATCTACGAGGGCGATAAGGTCGTTCCGCTGACTGAGGAGCGCCGCGCCGAGCTCGTGGCGGCCAACAAGGCCATGGCCGACGAGGCCCTGCGCGTGCTGGCGCTGGCAAGCCGCACCTACACCGAGGTCCCGAGCGACTGCAGCCCCGCTGCGCTCGAGCACGATCTGGTCTTCTGCGGCCTGTCCGGCATGATTGACCCGGTCCGTCCCGAGGTGGCCGACGCTATCCGCGAGGCGCACGACGCCGGTATCCGCACCGTCATGATCACGGGTGACCATATCGACACCGCCGTGGCCATTGCCAAGCAGCTGGGAATCGTCACCGATCGCAGCCATGCCATCACCGGTGCCGACCTCGATCGCATGAGCGACGAGGAGCTCGACGCGCACATCGAAGACTACGGCGTGTACGCCCGTGTCCAGCCCGAGCACAAGACCCGTATCGTCGAGGCTTGGAAGTCGCGCGACCAGATCGTGGCCATGACAGGCGATGGCGTCAACGACGCCCCGTCCATCAAGCGCGCCGACATCGGCGTTGGCATGGGCATCACCGGTACCGATGTCACCAAGAACGTCGCCGACATGGTGCTTGCCGACGACAATTTCGCCACCATCATCGGTGCCTGCGAAGAGGGCCGTCGCATCTACGACAACATCCGCAAGGTCATCCAGTTCCTGCTTTCGGCCAACCTTGCCGAGGTCTTCTCGGTGTTTATCGCCACGCTCATCGGCTTTACCATCTTCCAGCCGGTGCAGCTGCTGTGGGTGAACCTGGTTACCGACTGCTTCCCTGCGCTCGCGTTGGGCATGGAGGATGCCGAGGGCGACATCATGAAGCGCAAGCCGCGCAACGCCAAGGACGGCGTCTTTGCTGGCAACATGGGTCTGGACTGCGTGGTCCAGGGCTTAATCATCACCGTGCTGGTGCTGGCGAGCTTCTTTGTGGGCGTGTACTTTGACATGGGCTACATCCACATCGCCGATATGATCGCCGGCAATGCCGACGAGGAAGGCGTGATGATGGCGTTCATCACGCTCAACATGGTCGAGATTTTCCACTGCTTCAATATGCGCAGCCGTCGTGCGTCGCTGTTCACCATGAAGAAGCAGAACAAGTGGCTGTGGGCTTCCGCCGCGCTGGCACTGGTGCTGACGGTGATCGTGACCGTGCAGCCGACGCTTGCCGAGATGTTCTTTGGCCCCGTGACGCTTGAGCTCAAGGGCGTTGTCGCTGCCCTGGGCCTGGCCTTCCTGATCATCCCGCTGATGGAGATCTACAAGGCGATCATGCGCGCGGTCGAGAAGGAGTAGGTCGAAAGGCTATCCTTCCCACCGGCCCGACCGCCTGCGGGGTTTCTTCCTCGCTGGTCCTCGCGCTTCGCGCTGCGGGATCGCTCGGAAGAAACCCCTCCCGGCGGGCGGGCCTTCGGATAACCTCTCGGGACCATTGGCTGAGGGAAAGTGTGTGAGTCGGTCGAGCGTTTGCTCGACCGACTCTTTTTTGTGGGTAAAATACCTGCTCAGTTGTGTGGTTTTGTGCTGGGAGGCATCTGTGGGCAAGGCTAAGGCTAAAGCGAAGAAAAAGACGACGGGGGCGCGGGCTAAGCGCGATCGTCGCCGGAAGCTCGCGACCGAGGCTCCCGCATCTGCTGAGGAGCTGCTGGCAAGCGTGCCGGGACTCGACGCGCTGCAGGACGTTCCGGCGTTTGATGACCTGCCGGTCGATGAAGCCCAGCAGACTGCCTTTGATGATTTCTGCGCACATGCCGAGGAGCCCGAGCAGATGCAGCTTGGCGCCGTGGTGCGCCTGGACCGCGGGTTTCCGCTGGTGGCGACTGCCGATGACACGTTTCGTGCCGAGCATGCCGTGGGGTTTGCCAAGTCGCGCGGCGAGGACGAGGTCCTGCTGCCTGCCGTGGGCGACCGTGTGGCGGTGCGCCGCGCTCCCGGGCACGATATGGGCGTGATTGAGTGCGTGCTGCCGCGCCGTACGAGCTTTGAGCGTTGGCGTGGCCGTGCCCGCGGTGAGCGCCAGGTGCTCTGCTCCAACGTTGACAGCGTGCTGATCGTGCAGGCGCTCGGCGCCGGCGAGGTGCTGCTCGATCGCGTGGCGCGCTCACTGGTGTTGGCGCTCGATTGCGATGCCGAGCCGGTGGTGGTGCTCACCAAGGCCGACCGCTGCGAGGCCGATGAGCTCGAGCGCGATCTGGACCGCGTGCGCCGTCTGGTGGGTCCGGACGTGCGCGTGATCGTGACGTCCTCTGCCGAGGGCCGCGGCCTGGACGAGGTCCGTGCCTGCGTGCCTGCCGGGAGCTGCGCCATGATTCTGGGCGAGTCGGGTGCCGGCAAGTCGACGCTGCTCAATGCACTGCTGGGCCACGATACGTTGGCGACCGGCGGTGTGCGCGAACGCGACGACCAGGGCCGTCACACTACCGTCGCGCGCGTGATGGTGGCGCTGCCGGGCGACGCCGGCGTGATCGCCGATGCCCCGGGTCTGCGCAGTTTGCCGCTCGTGGGTCACGAGCGGGGTCTGGCACGCGCCTTCCCCGAGATTGTCGAGGCATCGCGTGCGTGCCGGTTTGGCGATTGCACGCATGTCCATGAGCCGGGTTGCGCCGTTCGCGAGGCCGAGGACGCCGGGCAGATTGACAGCCTGCGTCTGGAAACGTTCCAAAACCTGGCGTCATCCATGCGCGTGAGCGCTCAAATGCTCGATCCCGATGTCCATCTGTAATTGATTTTTCCTATGACAGTCGTCTCCCAACTGTTCGGGAGACGACTTTTTTGCTGCGGAAAAGCCTTGAAACATGCAGTTTGCTGACGTGCTGACCAAAACCTTGCCACGAGCTTGACGGGCTGGTCAGCTTTTGGTCAGTGATTGGTTTGACATCGAAAACCAAGATCGCGATTGCGTCGCTTTGCACTCTGACCGCCCAGACAATGGTGGTACGGGCATTCGCCCGGCACTGCCATGAGAGGAGCGGCCGTGAACAAGAGCAAGCGCATCGCCATCAGTCTGGTCGCGGGCGTGCTCGCTGCTCTGCTCTGCATGGTTTACGGCTCGTCGATCCGCTCGCAAGCCGAACAGGTCCAGGCTGAGGCCTTGGCCAAGTACGGTGGTGATCGCGTCGAGGTATGCGTCGCGGCGCGCGATATCGATGTGGGCGAGACCCTCGATGAGACCAATGTCATAACCCAGGAATGGCTGACGAGTCTGCTGCCGCGTGACGCGGCGACCGAGCTGCGCCAGGTGCGCGGCGACGTGACAACTTCGCGTATTCCCAAAAACGCCGTGATCTGCAATGTCTACACCAAGGCCGAGAGCCACAAGCTCGAGGTGCCTAAGGGCAAGGTTGCCGTTTCGGTGGCGGTCGATGCCGAGCACTCGGTCGGCGGTGCTACGGGCGTGGGCAGCTACGTGGATGTGTATGTGCAAAAAGACGGCGTAACCGATCGACTGTGCGGCGCGTACGTGATCGATACCAGCGAGGATTCCGGTGCCACGCGCGAGGGCAAGATCGAATGGGTGACGCTGGCGGCTGACCCCGAAGACGTCAAGGAACTGCTGGGAGCTTCGGGCAAGGGAACGGTTAGCTTGACGATTCCCGCCACGGCGCGCGGCAAAAAGAGCGGAGGCGACGAGTGATGAAGGCGATCTGGCTTGCGTGCTGCGCGTGCGGCGATTACGGGCTGTTGCAGCGGGAAGTCGAGGGCCGTGATGTGGGCGCACAGGTGCTTCGCGTGGGTGACCTGGACGGGCTGGTTTCCATGGCGCGGGCGTTTCCGTCGCGCCGCGGGGCTGCCATCATCGCGGCGTCTCTGTTTGATACCGAAGATGTGCGCAAGACTGTTGCGCGCCTGACGGCCGAAGGCCGCGTAAGTCGCGTGGTCGTGTTGATAGAAGCGCTCGATCCGTCGGATATCGAGGGGCTGTTTCGCGCGGGGGCGACCGAGGTCATCGCTGCGCACAGTGTATGCGGCAACGGGCGCGCGGGCGAGGGAGCGGTTGATTCCGATCGGCACATGACGATTGAGCCCGATGCTTTTGTTGATAGGGAACCCGGGGCGCCTCGCGCTACAAGAGGCCCGCGTGTTGATGATTATGGAAAAGCGGAAGCCGAGCATGGTCGGCGCCCCCGGAACCCCCTTGTAGACGATGACGCTGGGGGGCCGGCGCAGCATGCTGACGACTCCCCGGCTGTAGATATGGGATACGTGCACGGCGTGAATCTGGCGGATGAACTCGACGAAGTTGAGGGCTTTGCCGGGTGCGGCGAGTTGTCGCTGATGCAGCATGAGCAGATTGCACAGAACGAGCCTGCCTCGCAGACCGAACAAGCTGCCATGCCGGCTTGGACGCAGCGTGTGGTTGCGGCGGGGGAGACGGGGGCGCTGCCACCGACGCCCGCCCCGCCGCCTCCGATGCCGCCGGCAGACGCTGCCGCTCCGCCGCATCGAGCTCCGGTCATCTGCGCTATTTCGGGTTCGGGCGGTTGCGGCAAGTCGACGATCGTTGCCACCATGGCACGCACATCGTCGCTGTTGGGCTTGCGTGCCGCCGTGCTCGACCTGGACCTGATGTTTGGAAACCTTTACGACTTGTTAGGCGTCGATGCTCCGCGCGATATGGCGGCACTTATCGAGCCGTCGGCGGCGGGCACGCTTACCGAGCCGGATATCGTAGCCACATCGATGCGCGTGGCACCGGGCGTTACGCTCTGGGGTCCCGTCGCGGCGCCCGAGCAAGCCGAGCTCATGGCGCGTCCGGTGGAGCTACTGCTTGATGTCCTGCGTCGCGAATCCGACGTGGTCTTTATCGATACCTCGGTCTTTTGGGGCGATGCCGTGGCGGCTGCGGTAGCGGCGAGCGACCGCTGCCTGGTCGTTGGCGATGCGGCGGTGTCGTCCGCGACATCGGCGTCGCGCGTCATCGAACTGGCAAGTCGAGTAGGTGTGCCGCGCACGCGCATGAGCGCCGTGTTCAACCGGTTCGGTGCGCGCGGGGCAGACGAGGACGTCGCCATGCGCTTTGAGATTGCCTGTGCGTTGAGCTCCAAGATTCGTATCGCCGATGGCGGGCAGGATCTCGCCGCGCTCATGGCGTTTGGGCGCGCTGACGAGGCGGTGGGGCAGACGAGCGCTTTCGCGACCAGCGTGCGCGAGGCCACGCGCGAGATGCTCGTGGAACTGGGGTGCGCCGTCGGCCCTTGGAGCGATATGGTCGCCGACCGTGCAACGCGTACCGAACGCCCGCGTATCCGCCTTCCCTGGTCGCGCGAGGGTGATCAGCGATGAGCCTGCAAACGAGGATTAAGGCTGCCGGCGCTGCGGCGGCGGCAGCGCCTGTAGATGCGGGGCGTCGCCGCGCTGTGAAACGACGCACCAAGCGCGCCGTGATGGACCGCATGGGTTACGACGAAGTGGCGCGTATCAGCGCCTATATCGACCCGGCACTTGCCCGCTCGGAATTGCGTCCTGCGGTGGAGGCGGCGCTCAACGTTGAGGAGCCGACCGATCTCGCGACGCCCGAGCGCGAGACCATCATCGACGAGATTTTGGATGACGTGGTGGGCTTGGGGCCGTTGCAGCCGCTCATCGAGGACGACACCGTTACCGAGATCATGATCAACGGCTGCCGCTCGGCTTTCTTTGAACGCGGCGGCGTCTTGTACCCCATCGAGCATGCGTTTGAGGATGATGAACAGATCCGTGTGCTTATCGACCGCATTATCTCGCCACTTGGCCGCCGTATCGACGAGCGCAGCCCCATCGTCAACGCCCGCCTCAAAACGGGCTATCGCGTCAACGCGGTGATTCCGCCTGTGGCGATTGACGGACCGATTCTCACCATCCGAAAGTTCTCGGACCGTATCTGCTCGCTGGACGAGCTTGTGGGCCTGGGCTCGCTGCCGCTTTGGTATGCGCAGCTGCTGTCGTGTGCGGTGTCGCTGCGACAGGACCTGGCGGTTGCGGGAGGCACGGGATCTGGTAAGACCACCCTGCTTAACGCGTTGTCATGTGAGATTTCCACCGGCGAGCGCATCGTGACGATCGAGGACTCTGCCGAGCTCAAGTTTGCGCATCATCCGCACGTGGTGCGCCTAGAGGCGCGCGAGGCTTCAATTGAGGGCGAGGGCGCGGTGACGATCCGCGACCTGGTAACTAATGCCCTACGCATGCGCCCCGACCGCATCGTGGTGGGCGAGGTGCGCGGTGCCGAGTGCTGCGACATGTTGCAGGCCATGAACACGGGCCACGACGGGTCGCTCACCACACTTCATGCGGGTTCAGAACAGGAGACCGTGGTGCGTCTGACGTTGCTTGCACGTTATGGCATCGATCTGCCGAGCGAGCTCATCGAGGAGCAGATTGCCATGGCGCTCGACGGCATCGTGATGTCCGAGCGCCACGCCGATGGCAGGCGTTTCGTCTCCTCGTATTCGGGGGTGCGACGCGCCGCATCGGGCGGTGTAGAGCTCGAGCGCTATGTGACGTTCGATGCCGCCGAGCGCATCTGGACGCTTGACCGCGAGCCGCCGTTTATCGCAGAAGGCCTGCGGTCGGGGACGCTCACACAAGAGGAGGTGGACGAATGGAGATCACTGTGCCCCTCGTCGTAGGGGGCTTGGCAGGGCTTTCTGTCGCGACGGCGTGCGGGGCGGAACCTCGTGTGCCGCGGGTACCGCCGGCGGAGCTGGCGCGTCAGGCGCTCGAGACGGTGGCAGAGAAGCTGCCGCGTGAGCTGGTGGAAAACGATCTGCTGAAAAAGATCGCCCGTTCGTGGGCATCGCTGGCTCCGGCGCATCGCCTTGGCCTCGTGATCGAAGATGCTTCGGGACGTTTGGCGTTTCTGCTGCTATCGAGCGGTGTCTGCTGCGTTTTACTAACGATGGTGTCGTTATCGCCCCTCGGATTTGCCTTGGGGCTTGTTGCTCCGTTTGCCGTTGGTGCCGCTCGGGATGGCTTTGAGAGCCGGCGCGAGCAACACGATGCAGAAGAGGCAATGCCCGAGGCGTTTACCGCACTTTCAATGTCGCTTGCCTCGGGACATTCGCTGGCCCAGGGCATGCGCTTTGTGGGCGCTCATGCGCAAGAGCCAGTGCATACCGAGTTTTTGCGGGTGGCGGCGGCGATCGATTGCGGCATCTCGGCGACCGACGCGCTCGATGACTTGCTCGTGCGTATCGACGCCCCCGGTCTTTCGCTTGTGACCTTGGCGCTTAAGGTGTCTCAGCGCACCGGCGCTCCGCTTGCCGACTTACTGTCCGAGGCGTCGAGCATGGTGGGGGAGCGCATTGAGCTCAAGCGCCGCCTGGATGTTAAGACGTCGCAGGCTCGCATGTCTGCGCATATGGTCGCGGCGATGCCGGCGGGCATGTGCGCGGTGTTGGCACTGCTTTCGGCAGATTTTCGTCGCGGTCTTGCGACGCCTGCCGGCGCGGGCGCTGTGGTGCTGGGTCTTGCCCTCAACGCCGTTGCTCTGGTGGTTATCCGGCGCATTATGCGGGTGGAGCTATGAGCGCCCCGGTTGCAGTTGCGGCTTGCCTGTGCGCCCTGAGCGTATTTGTCGCGACGGGTTTGGATCGGGCGGATGCACGCAAGATCGCGGGGGCCTGCAAGCGCGAGGCGGTGCTGGTCGCTGCCGCGGGTCGCTCGGTGGTCGATGCTCTGACCGCGCGAGTGAAGGACGCGGTTGGAGCGGGCGGCCCGGCGCGAGTGTCGCTCGGCGAAGTGTCCGAGATGATCGATGTTGTTCGCTTGGGTCTTTCGGCCGGTCTTTCGTTTGATGCGGCGCTTGAGATTTTCTGCGCCAACCGCCGGTCAGTGCTGGCTCTTCGCCTTGAGCGGGCCTGCATGGCGTGGCAGGTGGGCGTGGGCACGCGTGAGGACGAGTTGTTGGCCGCCGCGCGCGACCTGGACGTGCGAGCGCTCGAGACCTTTGCCATCACGGTGGGGCAGGCGCTCGCCCTGGGTGCCCCACTTGCCGAGACGCTGGCCGCTCAAAGTCGCGAGATCCGTGCAGCCCATCGCGCCGCGGTCGAGCGCGAGATCGAGCGTGCGCCCGTCAAGCTGCTGATTCCCACCGGCACGCTCATCTTGCCGGCGTTGCTTCTATCCATATTGGGCCCGCTGCTGGGAGCAGGCGGGATGATGTAGGGAGGAATACATGAACACGATAGTCGAAGTTGCTGACAAGGCTTGGAACTGGGCTTTTTGCCGGGCGATCCACACTCGCCAGCATGCCAAGGAGCTGTTGCAGGAGGACAGCGCGCAGGGTACCACCGAGTACGCCATTTTGGTGGGCGTACTTGTGGTGATCGCGATTATTGCCATCGTTGCATTTAAAGGCAAGGTTAAAGAGCTATGGGATGCGATCAGCGAGGGCATCAACAGCCTGTAGAGGGCGAGCGCCCCATCGGGGTACTGCTGGTGTTTGCTTGCCTGACCGTGGCGATAGCGGCGGTGCTTTGGGGGCTTAACGCCGCGCGGCAGCAGCGTCCTGGGGCCGCCTCCGATTCGGGCTCAGATTCGGCGGTGGCGTCTCAAGAAGATGAGATGCGAGATGCGGACGATTCGGATGTCGCTGTCACGGCGCAAACCTTTCTGCGGACGCTCGACAAGCGGTCTGGCACTGCGACGGATTCGCCTGAGGGCAACGCGATTGCGGTCCGGCTTGCATGGTCCGAGGACCGACCGATGACCGAAGCGGCGGCGGATATGCTGCGTGCCTATCGCGAGGTACCCACGGCACAACTTGCTCTGAGCGGCTATCTCGATATCAAGGGCAACGTGTGGGGCGCTATCGTGCGTGACGGACGCGGCTGGGTCGATATGGTGACGGTTGCCGCGGATACTGGCGATGCTTCGTGTCGTCTGCGCGCCGTGCGCCTGGTCCCGCAAACAATAAGCTCAAAGGAGGGATCGTGAAATGCATGACGTCCTGCGCGAGGAGTCTGCCCAGGCAACGGTCGAATACGCCATCGTCACGGTGGCGCTGTTATCGATCGTGCTGGCGATCGCGGGGCTTTGGCGTGCTGGCACCGATGGGCGCTTGGCGGCGCTGGTTGAGCGGGCGGCATCCCATGGCGTTGCCTCGACGTCGGTTATCGACGCCGCTGCGGGCGCTAAGGACATCGCGTTGTATTGATATCGCGCGCGAGGACCGGGCGCAGTCTACGGTCGAGGCCGCTTTTTTGCTGCCGACGTTTCTGACGCTCATCCTTCTCGCACTACAACCGGTGTGCCTGCTCTATACGCGCGCGGTCATGGAGTCTGCCGCCGCCGAGACCGCGCGGCTCATGACTACGACGACGGCGGAGGACGACGATCTTAAGGAGTTCACCCGCCGCCGGCTTGCCGCAGTGCCCAACGTTTCGATCTTTCATGCCGGCGGGCCGTTGTCGTGGGATATCGAGCTTGGCCGGGCCGGTGCGGGTGGCGTCTCGTCCGTGTCCGTTTCCGGCGAGGTCAAGCCGTTGCCCGTGATCGGTGCGTTTGCGCAGGCTATGGGTGGTGCAGGCGAGGGCGGCTACGTTGAGCTCAAGGTCGATGTCTCGTATCAATCGCGTCCCAAATGGCTGGAGGGAGATTATGATTCGTGGATTGCTGCATGGGATTAGGCGCTGCCTGTTGCGGGTGACGCAAGGGTTTGCGGCCCGCCGTCGACCAGGCGCTCTCCGCAAACGAGGCGGCTTTATGGGTCGAGCCGGTATCGACCTGTTTATCGAAGACGGTGCCTACACCACGCTCTCCTCTGCGGTGGTCATCTTGGTGGTGCTCACGCTGCTGTTTTCGTCGACGGCGGCGATATGGAGCATGTCGCGTGCCGGGGATACCCAGGTGGCGGCTGATAGCGGCGCGCTGGCGGGTGCCAACGTAGTGTCGTCCTATCACACGGCTGCCACGGTGGTTGATGCGAGCATCTTGAGTCTGGGGCTGGCGGGGTTTGCCACGATCGGGACGGGCCTGGTCGCCATCCTCATCCCGGGTGCCGAGCCGGTTGCCGGCAATATGGTCGACACCGGGATTGAGATCATTAAAACGCGCAACAAGTTTGCCAAAAGCGCATCGGAAGGCTTACAGAAAATCGAGACGGCTCTGCCGTATCTGATCGCCGCGCGTGCCACGCAGGCGGTGTCGGCGCAGGATACCGATAGTGTGACCTATACCGGTACGGCGCTTGCCGTGCCCAGGACATCCGAGTCTGACTTCGCTGCGCTCGAGGGGTCCGAGATCTCGACCGATGCCATTAAAGACACATCAGATGATTTAGAGTGTGCGGCCGAGGAGCTGCGGAAGGCTTCTGAGGACACGGCGAAGGCTAAAGAGCGTGCTTGGCTGGTGGATTGTGGTGGGTCTGACAAGGGCTCGGTCGGCAGCTGTTCTTGCATGTGGGAGCGTGCGAAAAGCCTAACGGATCTCTCCGGTGTTCAAAATCCGCATTACTCATCGAGCGTTACGTGGGAGCCCCAAGTTGCCCTTGATCGCGCGAAGGACTACTACCATTGGCGTCTGACAAATGAGAAGCCCCACGGCTCGAGTGTCGAGATGAAGGCAGAGTCTGCGGCGCGTAAGGCGTTTTATACCTATGCGAGCGCGGAGGTCGATCGGGCACATATAACCGAGAACGGAGACAGGGTCTCCTCCTATATTCCGCTGCTGCCGCGCAACTCTGATGAGGTTCGGGCGACGGAACTCTATACCGATGCGGTGTGGCCGACTAGCGTGAACGATGACAAGGCGTATCTGCATTACGGGACGACCTGACCTAACTATAAGAAAGGGACGCCGAGCGGATTTGCTTCGGTTGCCGATTACGATGGACAGGATAAATGCAGCAAATGCCATTTTGGCGTTTTGTCGCTTGGTGCTGTTGCGGCGCCTTCAACCTCTATCGAAAACGGCTTCGAGTATCACTTTGACAAGTTTAAAGACGCCCTGGAGGACTACGTCGACTGTCGCAACAAGGAGCTCGAGCTCGAGCGTCAGACCGAGGACGAAGCCGACCGTGCGGGCAATGCGTTTGACCAGGCCATCAAAGCGCTTTCGGGCGAGCGTCCGCGTATCGCCCCACCTGGCCGCAACGGCGTGGTTGCCTTTGCGGTTTCGGGTGCCATCTCGAGCCCCGATGAGCTCAACTCTTCGTTTAACACGGCAGTCAGGCTTGGCGATCGCGGTGCCATCTCTGCCGCGGTGCTGGCGCCCGATGAGGCGACGGCGCAAAACAACGTGCTTTCGCGATTTTTCTCGACATTGAAGGAACGTTCGGGTGGCGTTGCCGGCGTACTCGACGGCGTCATGGATGTCTTGGGACGGCTGCTTGTGGGATACGGAGACATCCAAGGTTCGGCCGACGAACTTATGGACGAGATGATTAAAGGCCTAGGAGGGGGCAGCGGCGCGTTGGGCTCCATCGCATCGTGGCTCGGCGATACCGTTTCGGCGTCCGTGGCGGCGTTGGGTCTGGAGCCGTGCGACTTGCGCCTGCGAAAGCCGGTGCTGACTGATTCCGCCAACGTCATTAAGAGCCCGTGGTCTGACATTGCCGGTCTCTCTCAAGCGCAAGACAAGCTGCGAAGTATTCCGTTGGGCGTGACCGATCCCAAGGCGCTTTGCGAGGCGTTGGAATATCAAGTCGAACGCACCATCAGCGGTACGGTGCTCACACTTGCGGAGATTCCTCTGCCCGGCGGCGGCTCCATCCCGCTTACCGTCGATGTCGCCACGCTGGTTGGCGCTCTGGGCGGTGGGTCGTAATGAGTATCCGCATGCGTCTGCGCGAGGAGCGCGCCCAAGCGACGGTGGAGATAGCAGTGGTTACGCCCGTTTTGCTGGTGCTGGCACTCATCGTATACAACGTCATGATCTTTGCCAGCGCTGTCGCGCGCTTCGACCGCGTGGTGCCCGACATCGTGTTGGCGCACGCCGTGGCGTCGGAGGGGGAGGGCGACGAAAGCTCTGCCGATGCCTCGGCGACGGTTCAGACTCAAATTCTGAATGCCATGGAGGGCTATGACTTGCAGATCGAAGTGTCGAGCGAGCAAGGCGCGGAGGCATCGGATGGTGGCCTGCTTTCCCTATCCGGTACGTTTAGGACCTACACCTGCACCATGCACTATGA
Organism: uncultured Collinsella sp.; assembly: GCA_959599635.1. Classification (GTDB taxonomy): domain Bacteria; phylum Actinomycetota; class Coriobacteriia; order Coriobacteriales; family Coriobacteriaceae; genus Collinsella. The sequence goes on along the minus strand of CAUGJN010000015.1, from coordinate 12,980 downwards.
GCCGTGGCCGACTTCTCTCAGCATCGCTGGCGTTCCGCTGGGGGCGCCGACAACGTTGTCGCACGAGCGCGCGGTGACGGTCGATCCATGGCGCCCGGGGGTGGTCATGTGACCGCGGTCTCGTCCTACATCGCCTACGCGCGGGCACTCAATAGGCTGGGTTGGACGCCGGCCGAGTTTGCGGTGGCGGAGTCGTTTGTCGTGCGCCTGCGCGGCATGCTGGGACGGCGTCCGGTTGCCGCCAACGGCCTGCCGCTCGTCATGGCGTTTCCACGCTGCTCTTCGGTCCACACGTGTTTTATGGCCTATCCCATCGACATCGCCTTCATCGATCGCGACGGCAATATCCTCGCGCGCTACGAAAACGTACGTCCCTGGCGTATGTGCTCCTGCCCCGGCGCCTGGGCCGTACTAGAGCGTCCTTCAATCATTGTTTCGACCCCTGCTCTCCAACGCGTGCCGGCTTAAGAATTGGCGACAGCGGACTTTCGTCATACGAAATTGGGTAAGATGGAGGAGAAGATGCATGGATGTTGAGATCCATCCCAACGCTAAAAAGCACCTGACGGAAAAGCAGGTGCTTAGCGCTTGGCTTGCGGTTACTGAGTGCATTCGTCGCGAGTCGAAGGACGAGCCGCCGAGATGGCTTGCGATTGGATGGCTCCCAGACGGACGAAGCGTGGAGCTTGTCGCGGTCGAGCTTGTCCGTGGGTGGCTTATCATTCATGCCTTGTCTCCAGTCCAGAAGAAATTTTGGCAGGAGATTGAACAGGCTCGGCAAAGGGGTCGATGATGGGCAAGACGTATACGGCCGCTAATGGTCAGGTTGTAACGGATGAAATGATTGACGCGTGGTGCGAGTCGTACGAGCGCGGAGAGTTTCCGGATGGCGAACACACCGTTGGTGGGATCGTGCATGGACGGCCCCCACTCTCAGGTGAGGGGACGGCAACGCTGTCGGTCAAGATTCCTCTGGGAATGAAGGAGGCCATTCGTCGACGGGCGGCTGCCGAGGGGATGACGCCAAGTGAGTTTGCCCGTGCGGCTCTGAGCGAAAAACTTCTTGCTGCCGGCTGATGCCTCTGACGTGCCGATTTAAAGAACCGAGGCTGTGCTCAAAAACTTTTTTGAAATTCTCGGTTGACCGGAACGCGTCCTTGGTTATACTAATCAAGCCTTGAAACAAGGCACACCTCAAATGGCTGGGTAGCTCAGTTGGTAGAGCAGAGGACTGAAAATCCTCGTGTCAGGGGTTCGATTCCCTTCCCCGCCACCTTGAATTGACTAGGACCTCTGCAAAGGGGTCCTTTTCTTTTATGTAGCCCTCGCACGGAATCGAACCCCGTGAGGGCGCGGAGCTGAGTAAACGCGTAAGCGTTTGCCAGCGCAGCTCGCAAGGCGCGTAAGCGCCGCAGCGGTCCGTCCGCGCAGCGCGCGGACGCGATTCCCTTCCCCGCCACCTTGAATTGACTAGGACCTCTGCAAAGGGGTCCTTTTCTTTTATGTAGGGTTCTGCGGAAACTGCGTCCCAGAATAAGGGCTCAGAACGGGACACACTTTCCGGTGCCTGCCTCCGGCGCGCGTACACACCTCGTCGCACCATTCCGAGTCCGTCTGCTCCCAGACATTCCTCCCACTTTCGCGTCACTTTGCAGACCGTTCGGTCGCCTGTCCGCACACGCGGGTATACTCAAAACGATACTTATCCTACGCAATACGATGCGGGTTCGACCTGCATGATCCGAAGGGGGCAGTGATGGAGAGGATACTCGGCGTTAATCTCTCTGGCTGGTTTATTCCCGAGCCTTGGGTGACCCCGTCGCTGTACGCGGCGACCGGTGCATCCAACGCGGCTGAGCTACAGGAGGCCATGGGTACCGCCGCCTATAACGAGCGCATGCGCCGCCATTACGAGACGTTTGTGAGCGAGGACGATTTTCGCCGCATGGCGCAGATCGGTCTCAATGCCGTGCGTCTGCCGGTGCCCTGGTATGCCTTTGGCTCACAGGAGTCCGATGCCTCCTACATATCGGTTGTCGATTACATCGACCGCGCAATTGAGTGGGCTGCCAAGTACGACATCCGCGTGCTGCTCGATCTGGCAACCGTGCCCGGTGGCCAGGGCGATTCCAACGATTCGCCCACCACGCCGGAGGCTGTTGCCGAGTGGCATTCGTCCACCAACGGCCGTCATGTCGCACTCGACGTGCTCGAGCGCTTGGCCGATCGCTATGGCGAGGCCGAGAGCCTGCTGGGCATTGAGCTGCTGGACACGCCGCAGATGAGCGTTCGCAAGAGCCTCTTCACCATGACGGATGGCATTCCTGCTCACTACCTGCGCAATTTCTATCGCGATGCCTACGAGCTCGTCCGTTCGTATATGCCCGAGGATAAGATCGTCGTCTTCTCGTCGTCGGGGCATCCCAGCGAGTGGAAGCATTTTATGCGCGGCGCCAAGTACAAGAACGTCTACATGGACCTTCACCTGTACCATTACCGCGACGAGTATGCGCTCGACATCACGAGCCCTCGCGGGCTGACGACGGCGATTTCGCGTAACAAGCGCGAGCTTAAAGAAGCGATTTCGACTGGGTTCCCCGTGCTGGTGGGCGAATGGTCGGGCGCGGCGATCTTTGCCAACTCGTCGGTTACGCCCGAGGGCCGCAATGCCTACGAGCGCGTGTTTATCGCCAACCAGCTGGCTTCGTTTGCGCCGGCTGCCGGTTGGTTCTTCCAAACGTGGAAGACCGAGAAGCGCATTGCAGCATGGGACGCCCGCGCGGCGCTCGGTACGCTCGAGCGCGGCATGATTGAATAGGTTGATATGACGCAAAACAGCGCCCATACGGGCAAACTCTATGTGGTCGGCACGCCCATCGGCAACCTGGGCGACCTGTCCCCGCGCGTTGGTGAGGCCTTTGCCGCTGCCGATGCCATCTGCTGCGAAGACACGCGTGTGACGTCAAAGCTACTGATGCACCTGGGCATTTCCAAGCCGTTTGTCCGTTGCGACGAGAATGTGATCGCCAGCCGCGCCGCCGGCCTGGTCGACCGTCTGCTGGCGGGGGAGACCCTCGCTTTTGCCTCGGACGCCGGCATGCCGAGCGTGTCCGATCCCGGCCAGGCGCTGGTCGAGGCGGCGCGTGAGGCCGATGTGCCCGTCGAAGTTATTCCCGGGCCCTCTGCTTGTGTCACGGCGCTTGTTTCGTCCGGCATTCCCTGCGAGCATTTTTTCTTCGAGGGCTTTTTGGGCCGAAAGCACGGCGACCGTGTGCGCCGTTTGCAGCGCCTTGCCGTGGTGCCCGGCGCACTCATCTTCTACGAGTCTCCACATCGCATCGTGGCGACGCTCGAGGCCGTGGCGGAGGTCTTTCCCCAGCGTGAGGTTGCCGTCTGCCGCGAACTCACCAAGCTGCACGAGGAGGTCTTGCGCGGGCCCGCTGACCAGCTTGCCGAGGAGCTGCGTGCTCGCGGCGAGGTAAAGGGCGAGATTGCGCTGGTCATCGCGCCACCGAGCGAGGATGAGGAGGCCGGTATCGTGCCGGTCGGCGCCACGGCAGCGGATCCCGACGAGGCCCTGCGCGAGGATATCCGCGCCGCGCTCGAGGAGGGGGAGCCCGCGTCTGCGGTGGCCAAGCGCCTGTCTCAGAAGTATTCGCGCCGCAAGCGCGATGTCTATGCCATGGTGCTCGATATGCAATAGATGGAGGATATCCAGCCCTTGCGCTAGAATCATCCTCTGTATGCAACGTTTTTCTGGAGGACAAACCCCATGGATCAAAGCAAGCCTTCGTTCTTTATCACGACGCCCATCTACTACGTCAACGCCGATCCGCACCTGGGCACGGCTTATTCCACCATCATCGCCGACGTTCAGGCTCGCTATCGCCGTTCCGCCGGCTATAACGTCAAGTTCCTGACCGGCATGGACGAGCACGGCGAGAAGGTCGCCGAGGCCGCAGCCAAGCATGGCATGACGCCGCAGGAGTGGACCGATAGCCAGGCCCCGCACTTCAAGGAGCTTTGGAGCAAGCTCGAGATTTCCAACGACGACTTCATCCGCACCACCGAGCCGCGCCAGCATCATGCCGTGCAGTACCTGTGGGAGCGCATGAAGGAGTCCGGTTACCTGTATAAGGGCAGCTACGACGGTTGGTATTGCGTGCCTGACGAGACCTACTTCACTGATACGCAGGTCCAGAAGGGCGACGAGGAGTACGGCAGCGTCGGCCAGCATCTATGCCCCGACTGCCACCGTCCGCTTGAGCGCGTCCAGGAGGAGTCCTACTTCTTTAAGCTTTCCGCCTTCCAGGACAAGCTTCTCAAGCTCTATGACGAGCACCCCGACTTTGTCGAGCCTGCGTTCCGCATGAACGAGGTTCGCAGCTTTGTCGAGGGCGGCCTCAACGACCTTTCCGTGAGTCGCACGAGTTTTGACTGGGGCATCCAGGTTCCGTTTGACGAGGGCCATGTGACCTATGTATGGTTTGACGCGCTGCTCAACTATATGACGGCCGTCGGCTACGGTGTCGACACCGACGAGGCGCGTGCCGAGCTGGCCTATCGCTGGCCCGCGCAGTTCCACATCGTGGGTAAGGACATCATCCGCTTCCACTGCGTCATTTGGCCCGCCATGCTCATGGCCATCGGCGAGGCCCTGCCCGAGCACGTCTTTGCCCACGGCTTCCTGACCGTGCGCAATGCCGAGACCGGCAAGGCCGAGAAGATGTCCAAGAGCCGCGGTAACGCCATCGCTCCGCAGGACGTTATCGACATGCTGGGCGTCGAGGGCTATCGCTACTACTTTATGACCGACGTCGTTCCCGGTACCGACGGCGCTATCAGCTTCGATCGCATGGAGCAGGTCTACAACGCCGACCTGGCCAACAGCTGGGGCAACCTTATCTCGCGTTCGCTCAACATGAGCGGCAAGTACTTTGACGGTTGCGCGCCCGCCAAGCCCGCATCGTTCGATGCGTTCGACAACCCGCTGGCAAAGATCGCCGATGGCCTGGTCGACCGCTACATGGCCAAGATGGACGTGCTCGATTACGGCGGAGCCAAGGACGAGGTTATGGAGCTCATCCACGCCGCCAACCACTACATCGAGGACTCCGAGCCTTGGGCGCTTGCCAAGGATGAGGCTAAGGCTGACGAGCTGGCATTTGTGATCTACAACCTGCTCGAGGCCATCCGCATTGCCGCTCACCTGCTGATGCCGCTCATGCCTCAGACCTCTGCCGAAGCCCTGCGCCGCCTGTCCTGCGAGGACGAGGCCGCGAGCGACGACCTCAAGGGCATTTGCGCTTGGGGCCTGCTTGCCGGTGGTCAGCCCGTCGAGAAGGGTGAGCCGCTGTTCCCGCGTCTGGGCTAAGACGCCGCGCGCCATATCGGCAATTTGCTGTTTAGATGTAAGGGCATGGCCGCAACGGTCCATGCCCTTTTGTTTCAAGACGCCGCCATCATGCTAAGGAGGCAACTATGACAACTTCGCCTTTGGCAAACCCCACGGCAACAAGGGAGCTGCTGGAGGAGTTTGGCCTTGCGACCAAGCATCGCCTGGGCCAGAACTTCCTGATCGACAACCATGTAATTGAGCGCATTTGCGAGCTTTCCGAGCTCACGGGCGATGAGCGCGTGCTCGAGGTTGGCCCGGGCGTTGGTACGCTCACGCTCGCGCTGCTGCAGGAGGCGGCGTGCGTCACGTCGATCGAGGCCGATCCCGAACTCGAACCGGTGCTCGATGCCCATGCCGCCGACTATGCCAACTTCCGCTTTATCATGGGCGACGCGCTCAAGGTGACGACGGGGCAGATTGAGCAGGCTGCAGGCGGTGAGCCGACGGTATTTGTCGCGAACCTGCCCTATAACGTGGCGGCGACGATCATCCTGCAGTTCTTCCAGACGATGCCCGCGCTCAAGCGTGCCGTGGTCATGGTTCAAAAGGAGGTTGCCGATCGCATTGCCGCGGTGCCGGGTAACAAGACCTATGGCGGCTACACGGCAAAGCTCGGCCTGTATGCGCAGGTTACGGGTCGCTTTGAGGTGCCGCCACGTTGCTTTATGCCGGCACCGCACGTGGACTCGGCCGTCGTGCGTATCGACCGTGTTGACGGCGTGGCGCCCGAAGGACTCGATCGCGAGTTTGTGGCCCGCGTGATTGATGCTGCATTTGCTCAGCGCCGCAAGACCATCCGCAATTCCATGAGCGCCAACGGCTTTGCCAAGGACGTGCTCGACGCCGCCTTTGAGGCTTGCGGTATCGCACCCACCACGCGCGCAGAAACGCTTGATGTTGCCGACTTTATCCGCCTGGCTCAGGAGCTCATCCATGATGCCTAATGCCGAACGCGTGACGTTTACCAAGAAAAAGAAGACGGTTGCTTGTCCCGTGCCCTTGGCACCGCTTGCTGACACGCATGCGCATCTGCTTTCGTTTTGGGAGAAAGAAGTGCCCGAGACGCTCGTGCGCGCCAAAGCCGCGGGCGTCGACCTGTTGGTGACGATGCTCGACCCCATCGCCGACAAGCGCAGCGTGACGGACTATAGCGACTGGCTCGTGCGCGAAATTCTGCCGATGCGGGATATTCCGCAGATCAAGTATCTCGCTGGCGTTCACCCCTATGGCGCGCCGGATTATACCGATGACATTCACGCGCAGGTTGTTGCTGCGCTCGATGACCCTTTGTGCGCCGGTATCGGCGAGATCGGTCTGGACTACCACATGGATTACGACGACGACATCGCGCCGGCGCCCCACAGTGTGCAGATTGATTGCATGGCACGTCAGCTCGAAGTCGCCGTGCGCTGCAATGTGCCGGTGGAGTTGCACCTGCGGCACGAGGACTCGGATGGGGAGCGCACCTCGCATATGGATGCGTACAACGTGCTTCGTGAGGTGGGCGTGCCCCAGGCCGGTTGTGTGCTGCACTGCTTTGGCGAGGACCGCGCCACGATGGAGCGCTTTGTGGAGCTGGGCTGCTATATCGCCTATGGTGGTGCGGCCACCTTTAAGCGCAACGAAGACGTGCGCGAGGCATTTGCGGCAACCCCACTCGATCGAATTTTGTTCGAGACGGATTGCCCGTATATGGCTCCGGAGCCCATCCGCGGTCTTGAATGCGAGCCCGCAATGATCTCCATTACGGCAAACGCGCTGGTTAACGACCGTGTCGATCGCACTGGTGAGGACGCCGAAACAATCGCGCATGCCGCTTGGGAAAATGCCTGCAAACTTTTTCAAAAATAGTTCTTGCGTTCGCGGTGGCGCTCCGTTATTCTAATTCCTGCACGCGGGCGTGGCGGAATTGGCAGACGCGTACGGTTCAGGTCCGTATGGGGGCAACCCCATGAAGGTTCAAGTCCTTTCGCCCGCACCATTGATTGAAAGAGCTCCCAGCAATGGGGGCTTTTTTGTTATGTGCCCATCGCAGGAACTTGAACCTGTGAAGGAGCGAGCGTCAAGAAAACGCGGAGCGTTTTTAGCGAGCTGGCGAGTCCGCCGGCAGGCGGGCGAAGCCGGTGCGGATCCGCGAAGCGGATACGCGGACGTCCTTTCGCCCGCACCATTAAATGAAAGAGCTCCCAGCAATGGGAGCTTTTTTGTTATGGGCCCGTCGCAGGGACTTGAACCTGTGAAGGAGCGAGCGTAAAGAAAACGCGGAGCGTTTTTAGCGAGCTGGCGAGGACGCCGGCAGGCGGCCGATGCCGGTGCGGATCCGCGAAGCGGATACGCGGACGTCCTTTCGCCAGCACCATGGATTGAAAGAGCTCCCAGCAATGGGAGCTTTTTTGTTATGCACGATCTCCTTGGACGGGTATCCTAATGCCAACGTGTGCCTATCAGAGGAGAGACCATGCTGTTTTCCGGTATCATCGCCGCCCTTACCAGCCTTTTGATTCCCATCATCATCCTGTTGTTGCTGCTCCCCAACGCCTGCTACGTCGTTGAGCAGCAGCACGCTGTGATCATCGAGCGCTTGGGTAAGTTCAATCGTATCGTCAACGCGGGCTTCCACGTGAAGGTGCCCGTGATTGACCGCAAGGCCGCCACGGTGAGTCTGCGCACCATGAAAAATGGTTTTGGCATCGACGTTAAGACCCAGGACAACGTGACCATTGGCCTTGAGGTCTCCGCTCAGTACCACGTGAGCTATGACATGGGCGCCGGCCCGGCAGATTCGGGCATCTACAAGAGCTACTATATGCTGCAGGAGCCCGTCGACCAGATGCGCGACTTCATCACCGACGCCCTGCGCTCTTCGATTCCTGTCTACACACTCGATGAGGTCTTTGCCAAGAAGGATGACATCGCCAAGGATGTCAACGCTACCGTTTCCGAGCAGATGGCCGCCTACGGCTTCACCCTCGTGTCGACGCTCATCACCAAAATCGCACTGCCGACCGAGGTTGAGAACTCCATGAACGACATCAACGCCGCCCAGCGCAAGCGCGCTGCGGCACAGGAGCTCGCCGAGGCAGACCGCATCAAGCGCGTCACCGAGGCGACCGCCGAGGCTGAGGCGATGGAAAAGGCAGGCGAAGGCATCGCCAACCAGCGCAAAGCTATCGCGTTGGGCATCAAGGATTCGCTCGAGATTATCCAGGAGACAGGCGTTGGCAACGATGAGGCCAACCAGCTGTTCATGTTTACGCAGTGGACCGAGATGATGACGGAGTTCGCACGTACGGGCAAAAACTCGACGGTCGTGTTGCCGAGCGACTTCTCGCAGTCGGCCTCTATGTTCGAGCAGATGCTGGCTGCCGGCAAAGTTCAAAACGATTCGAAGGAGTAGGCGCGCGTGAAATACACCGTCGTTTGTGTTGGTAAGCTCAAGGAGCGCTTTTGGAAGGACGCGTGCGCTGAGTACACCAAGCGTCTGGGTGCCTATGCCAAGGTGGATATCCGCGAGGTGGCCGATATCGACCCGGCTAAGGCGGGCGGTGTGGATGCTGCGCGTGACAAGGAGGGGGCGGCGATTCTTGCTGCCTTGCCGTCTCGAGCGCATGTGATCTTGCTGGCCATTGAGGGCAAGGAGCGTTCGAGTGAGGAGCTCTCGGCGAGGCTCGACGATCTTATGCTGCGAGGTAGTAGCGACATTGCCTTTGTAATCGGCGGTTCGGACGGCGTGAGTGATGAGGTGCGCGCCCGCGCCGACGAGATGCTCAGCTTTGGGCGCATTACCTTGCCGCACAACCTGGCGCGCGTGGTGCTGCTGGAGCAGATTTACCGTGCCTGCAAGATCAGCCGTGGCGAGCCGTATCACAAATAGGTCGGCAATACGAAACAATAGCGTGGGACAATGACTTTCGTTTTTGAGGAACGCATCTGAGAGGACTGTGTGATATGAAGATCGGATTTGTCGGTTTTGGCAATATGGCGAGTGCTATGGCCGATGGCTGGATCGCTGCCGGTGTAGCTGCGAGCGACATGTGCGCCTGCGCGGGTCGCTACGACGCACTGGTCGAGCGTTGCGAGGTGCGCGGCATGGTCGCCTGCCACGATGCCGCCGAGGTTGTCGCCGCATCCGATATCGTGGTCGCTGCGGTCAAACCGTACATGATCGAGAAGGTATTCGCCCCGCTCAAGGATGCTCTTGCCAAAAAGGTCGTTCTGTCGGTTGCCTGGACCTGGGACAGTGCCAAGTGGGAGCAGGTCCTGCCGGGCGTCGCGCATATCTCGACGGTGCCCAACACGCCGGTTTCGGTGGGCGAGGGCGTCATCGCCTGCGAGAAGGCTTCGACGCTTAACGACGAGCAGCGTGCTGTGGTGCTCGACCTGCTCGGTAAGCTTGGCGCTGTCGTCGAGCTCGACACAAGCCTGCTGTTTGTGGGCGGCACGGTGGGTGGTTGCGCTCCGGCGTTTGTCGCCATGGCAATCGAGGCCCTGGGCGATGCGGCGGTCAAGCACGGTATCCCGCGTGCGGATGCTTATCGCATTGTGAGCCAGATGGTGCTGGGTACGGCAAAGCTGCAGCTTGCAACTGGCCAGCATCCTGCGGCGATGAAGGATGCCGTATGCTCGCCCGGCGGTGCCACCATCAAGGGCGTCGTTGCACTCGAGGATGCCGGCATGCGCAGCGCCCTGGTCAAGGCAATCGACGCAACCCTCCAGTAAAACCGACCAAAAAAGGGACAGTTTATTTTGGCAGGTTTTTCCTGCGGTTTTGTCCTTTTAGCGAAAAGTGCCCCGCAACTGGCTCAATTCCAGTTGCGGGGCACTTGCGTTTGCCCAGATAAAACCGACCAAAATAAACCTGTCCCTTTTTGGCAGGTTAGTCCCAGAAGCTGTCTTCTTCGTCCTCGGACTTGGGGCCGCGGTCGACATACATCTTATGGGTGCGCTTCTCCATTACAAAGGCAATAATTGCAAACAGCAGGATGCCGCCGGCGAAAAGGATGGCAAAACCGGTGCGGGTGCCAAACAAAAAGGAAAAAACTGCGTCCATTGGGTGCCTTCTTGCGTAGTTGAGTTGGGTCGTAAACGCTCATAAGTATATACTTGCCCATACATGTACAAGGTTGCAACCTAAATGGAATGTATATCGCCGGAGGATCTAATGCTTGATATCAAGTTTGTTCGCGAGAACCCCGATGCCATCGATGTCGCCATGGCTAACCGCCAGACGTCTTGGGATCGCGAGAAGTTCTTTGAGCTCGACGACGAGCGTCGTGCCGTCATCACCGAGGTTGAGGAACTTCAAGCCACGCGCAATGCCGAGTCCAAGAAGATCGGCGCCCTGATGAAGGAGGGCAAGAAGGACGAGGCCGAGGCCGCCAAGGAGGCCGTGCGCGCCGTCAACGAGAAGATTGACGGTCTGGCCGAGCGCCGCACCGCCCTCGAGCAGGAGCAGTACGACTTCATGGCTCACCTGCCCAACATTCCCTGCGAGGCCACGCCGTACGGCAAGGACGAGGACGAGAACATCGAGCGCCGTCGTTGGGGCACCCCGCGCGAGTTCGACTTCGACTTTAAGCCGCACTGGGATCTGGGCACCGACCTCGACATCCTTGACTTCGAGCGCGGCAACAAGCTCTCCGGCAGCCGCTTCACCGTTCTCGGTGGCGCCGGCGCCCGTCTTGAGCGCGCCCTCATCAACTTCTTCCTCGATACGCACACCAGCCGTGGTTTTAAGGAGTGGTGGCCGCCCATCGTCGTCAAGCGTCAGACCATGTTCGGCACGGGCCAGCTGCCCAAGTTCGAGGACGACGCCTATCACGTCTCGGGCGACAACTTCCTGATCCCCACCGCCGAGGTCGTGCTCACCAACCTGCACGCCGGTGAGGTCCTCGACGCCGACACCCTGCCGCGCCGCTACACCGCCTTCACCCCCTGCTTCCGCGAGGAGGCCGGTTCCGCCGGTCGCGATACCCGTGGCATCATCCGTCAGCACGAGTTCGACAAGGTCGAGATGGTCAAGTTCGCTAAGCCGGAGGAGTCCGACGAGGAGCTCGAGAGCATGACCGCCGAGGCCGAGTACCTGCTGCAGCAGCTGGGCCTTCCGTATCGCGTGATTAGCCTGTGCACCGGCGACTTGGGCTTCTCTGCCCGTCAGACCTACGACATCGAGGTCTGGCTGCCGAGCTACAACGCCTACAAGGAGATCAGCTCCTGCTCCAACTGCGGTGACTTCCAGGCTCGCCGCGCCAACATCAAGTATCGCGACCCCGAGAACTTCAAGGGTTCGCGCTATCTGCACACCCTCAACGGTTCCGGCCTGCCGGCTGGCCGTACCATGGCTGCCATTCTGGAGAACTACCAGAACGCCGACGGCACCATCACGATCCCCGAGGTCCTGCGTCCCTACATGGGCGGCCTCGAGAAGATCGAGCCGGTCGCGTAACTTGGCTGCATAGGCGATATGCAAGGGCGCTCCTTCGGGGGCGCCCTATTTCGTGCGCAGGTCCATACCATGCCGTGCGGACAGCTCAATAGAAAACACACGAACAACTGTTCTGTATACAGCAATCTACCTGCTATGCTTTTGCTAAATAAGAGCGAGAGAAAGGGGACGCGATGGAGCTGTTTGATGATCGGGTGGTTTTGTTTGAGAGCGACGAGGGCGGGGAGTACCTGCTTGTAACGTGTGAGCCGTCTGGCATGGGTGGCCTGGTGGTTCGACAGACGAGCGGGGGTCCGTTGACCCAATGGTGCTTTGAGGAGTCGCCTCATGTGGTTGAGACGTTTGTGGCGCACGAGGGGCTTGTGGCCCTGGAGCATTTCTATGGGGTCCGGACATCTAACCAGGTTGCTCGCATGTTGAGTATCTCGTTTGCCGATTATGATTGTGCCCAGCGGGTGAGATCGCTCCTGAGGGAACTTGATGCTAAGTTTGACGTGATCGAAAAGCCAATCGATCGTACGGGGAACGACGGTATATGCGGAGCAGCATGACAAGACTGCGTTCCACAAAAAAGTTTGAAATTGTGCTTGACTCCAATAAGCTAAAGTGGTTTTATATGTCTTGCGCTGCGGCGTTACCTCAGCTGGATAGAGGGTCTGACTACGAATCAGAACGTCATAGGTTCGAATCCTATACGCCGCACCAATTGAACTTGAAGCCTCCGGCAACGGGGGCTTTTCTTTTTTGGAGACCAGACAGGGATTCGAACCTCGGTCGAGGCGCGAGCGTGAAGCGGACGCGGAGCGTCCGTAGCGAGCGGGCGAGCACGCCGGCAGGCGGGCGAAGCCGGTGCGGATCCGCGAAGCGGATGCGCGGAATCCTATACGCCGCACCAATTGAAATTGAAAGCCTCCGGCAACGGGGGCTTTTCTTTTAGGCGGACGCCGCATGGATTCGAACCTCGGTCGAGGCACGAACAACTTAATTATCACTCCGTAAAATTTTTTTCTAATTGTCGCTTGACCCATCGGGGGCTCGCGTGCATAATATTCCTCGCGTTGCGGCGTTACCTCAGCTGGATAGAGGGTCTGACTACGAATCAGAACGTCACAGGTTCGAATCCTGTACGCCGCACCA
>CAUGJN010000014.1 GCA_959599635.1 uncultured Collinsella sp. | reverse complement strand
TGGGCGGCGCCGCGAAGCTCAGCTTCGTCGAGGGCGTCGACTCCTACGTTCCCTACGCCGGCTCCCTCAAGGACGGCGTGGGCGGCACACTCTACAAGGTCAAGTCCACGATGTGCAACTGCGGCGCCCTCTCGATCCCCGAGCTCCAGGAAAAGGCACGTCTGACCCTGGTCTCCTCGACCTCGATCGTCGAAGGCGGAGCCCACGACGTCGTAGTCAAGGACTCCCAACAGAGCGTAACGTATCGATAAGATAAGACCTGCACATAAAGGTTGAGCCTCAACCACGTTATTTAGATAAAGCGAGATGCCGGCAAGTCGCAGGCATCTCGCTTGTCGTATTTGCTATCATCAGACGAGTTAACCTTAGGGTCGGGCGGCTTGGCTTTGTTCGCTACAAGTTCCGCACGCAAAGAAGAGCACTTAATGTGCTCTTCGTCTTGCGCAGGACTGTCCGCAGTAGCGAACAAAGCCAAGCCGCCCGACCCCATCTAAGATTAAAGGAGCTGATATGTGCGATTGCACAGATCATAAGGACGAGATTCCTGCCTACGACGCACAGGCCATTGAGTCCAAGTGGATGAAGGCCTGGGAGGACTCCAACCTCTTCGCGGTCGACACCGACGCATCCAAGCCCAAGAAGTATGTGCTCGAGATGTTCCCGTATCCGTCGGGCGACCTGCACATGGGCCACGCGCGCAACTATACCATCGGCGATGCCATGGCCCGTCAGGCCCGCATGCGCGGCTTTGACGTGCTGCATCCCATCGGCTTTGACGCCTTTGGCCTGCCCGCCGAGAACGCCGCCATCAAGCACAACACACAGGCTGCCGCCTGGACGTATAAGAACATGGACCAGGCACTCGCCACGATGAAGCGCATGGGCTTCTCCTACGACCTGGATCGCACCGTTAAGACCTGCAGCCCCGACTACTATCGCTGGGGTCAGTGGATCTTTGAGAAGATGTGGGAAAAGGGCCTGGTCTACCGCAAGAAGAACCCGGTCAACTGGTGCCCCACCTGCAAGACCGTCCTGGCTAACGAGCAGGTGACCGAGGGCAAGTGCTGGCGTTGCGGCACCGAGCCCGAGAAGCGCGACCTTGAGCAGTGGTACTACAAGATTACCGACTACTCCCAGGAGCTGCTCGACGACCTGGAGAAGCTCCCCGGCTGGCCCGAGCGCGTCAAGCAGATGCAGGCCAACTGGATCGGCCGCTCCGAGGGCGCCGAGGTCGACTTTACCCTGTGCGATGCCGATGGCGAGCCCATCGAGGGCGACGAGGGCAAGATCACCGTCTTTACCACGCGCGCCGATACGCTCTTTGGTGTGTCCTTCTTTGTCCTGGCTCCCGAGTACGCTCGTTTGCACGAGCTGGTTGCGGGTACCCAGTACGAGGAGGCCGTCACCAAGATCGTTGAGGACTCCAAGCATATCTCTGCCGTCGAGCGTGCCCAGGGTACCCTCGAGAAGCACGGCGCCTTTACGGGCCGCTACGTGGTAAACCCCGTCAACGGCGAGAAGATCCCCGTGTGGGTTGCCGACTATGTCGTTGCCGACTACGGCACCGGTGCCGTCATGGCCGTTCCCTGCGGCGACCAGCGCGACTTTGAGTTCGCCCGCAAGTACGACCTGCCGATCGTGCCGATCATCCTGGACGATGAGGATCGCGCTGCCGTCGAGGCTAGCGGCGAGACCATCGACACCTTCCATGCCGAGACCGTCGACTGGGATTGCGCCCACGCTGCCGAGGGCACGCTGGTCCAGTCGGGCAAGTACACCGGCATGCGCGGCGGCAAGCACTCTGAGGGCGAGGCTGCCATCGTGGCCGACCTCGAGGCCATGGGCTGCGGCCGTCGCAAGGTCGAGTTCCGTCTGCGCGACTGGCTCATCAGCCGTCAGCGTTATTGGGGCAACCCCATCCCGGCCATCCACTGCGAGCACTGCGGCATCGTGCCCGTGCCCGAGGACCAGCTGCCGGTGACGCTGCCCGAGAACCTGGACCTGGGTGCCGGCGAGACCCTCGCCGAGTGCAAGGAGTTCTACGAGACCACCTGCCCGGTCTGCGGTCGCCCGGCCAAGCGCGAGACCGATACCATGGACACCTTCACCTGCTCCAGCTGGTATTACCTGCGCTATACCGACCCGCACAACACCGAGCTGCCCTTCTCCCGTGAGGCCGCCGATCGTTGGATGCCCGTCGATAACTACATCGGCGGCATCGAGCACGCCATTTTGCACCTGCTCTACAGTCGCTTCTTTACCAAGGCGCTGCGCGACCTGGGCCTGCTGAGCGTTGACGAACCCTTTACCAACCTGCTGTGCCAGGGCATGGTCAAGGACGAGAACGGCGACACCATGTCCAAGTCCAAGGGCAACGTCGTGCCCCCGAGTTCAGTCATTGAGCCCTACGGTGCCGACACCATGCGTCTGGCGATCCTGTTTATCGCCCCGCCCGAGAAGGACTTCGACTGGGATCCCAAGGCCGTCGAGGGCGCTAACCGCTTCATTAAGCGCGCCTGGCGTATCGTGTGGCTGCTCGTCCAGTCCGGCGACGCCAACGTGGCCTTTGACAAGTCCGCGCTCGACGAGACAGCGATGAAGCTCTACCGCGAGCGCCATCGCACCATCGCCAAGTGCACCGAGGACTTTGACCGCGGCCAGTTCAACACCGCGATCTCGGCCGTCATGGAACTCGTCAATGCCGCGAGCGCCTACCTCAACGCTACTGAGGGCGCTTCCCGTGACAAGGCCCTGTGCTACGGCGTGGCCAAGGATATCGTGAGCGTCCTTGCCCCCATCTGCCCGTTCTGGGCCGATGAGCTGTGGCATGAGGCGCTCGGCTGTGAGGGCAACGCCTACACCGCCGCCTGGCCCGAGTTTGACCTGGCCGAGTCCATCGAGGACACGGTGCAGATCGTCGTACAGGTGCTCGGCAAGGTCCGTGGCCGCATCGACGTCGCCCGCGACGCCTCCAACGAGGAGATGCAGGCTGCCGCCGAGGCCGCCGTTGCCAAGTGGCTTGAGGGCAAGACGGTCGTCAAGGCCATCTGCGTGCCCGGCAAGCTGGTTAACCTGGTGGTCAAGTAAGCGCTGCGCGTATAGCTGACATCTAAAAGCGAGGGGCGATTCCGTAGGGAGTCTCCCCTCTTTTTGGTTAAGGACACTTGCGACAACACCCAATTATCCATTTCTTGTGGAGAACCTGTGCTCACGCTGACCTGCGGGTTTGTGTTGTGGTTGCACGTTTGTGCAGGTATTGGTATAGTTTGCTTGCAAATGAAGTTGTAATTGAAAGAAGTGGGGTTTCGGCCCCGCTTCTTTTTTGTATGGATGGAGGTGCCGCAATGGTCAAGACCAAGACCGAGCAGGCGATCATCGACGCGCTCGAGGCCGTTGCTCCCCAGCACGATGTCGACATTGTCGACGTTGAGCTCGTGGGTGCCACCAAGGCCCCCTGCGTGCGTGTGCGTATCGAGGGTGCCGAGGGCCAGAGCCTGTCGCTCAATGACGTCACGGCCAACACCAAGTGGGTCGGCGATGTGATTGAGGAGCTCGATCCCATCTCTTCGAGCTATACGCTCGAGGTGTCGAGCCCGGGTATGGCGCGCCCGCTGCGCCGTCCGCGCGACTTTGCCCGCTTTGTGGGCGAGAACTGTGAGCTCACCTCCACCGCCTCCGAGGGCCGTCGCAAGTACGCCGGCAAGATTGCCGCTGCGACCGAGACTGACGTGACCCTCGAGCTCGAGAACGGCGAGTCCGTCACCCTCGATTTCTCTGATGTTAAAAAGTGCAAGTTGAAGCCCACCTACGACTTCAAGCCCGCGAAGGAAGGAAAGTAAGATGGCAGCATCCGACATGATGTCCGCCCTGATGGAGCTTTGCCAGGAGAAGCACATCGACCAGCTCTACCTGATCGACCGCCTGGAGCAGTCGCTCGCCAAGAGCTATGCCGAGATCCTGCATCTTGAGTGGGGCGCCAAGGTGACCATCGACCGCACCACCGGCAAGATCTACGTCTACCGCCTGGAGCCGATCGACGATTCCATGGACGAGGAGGGCAACTTCACCGAGTTCGAGGAGATCGACGTCACCCCCAAGAACACGAGCCGCATCGCTGCCCAGCACGCCAAGGCCGAGATCAACGCCATCGTGCGCAACTCCGCCCGCGAGCAGATCTACGAGGAGTTCTCCGGCCGCATCGGTGACCTCATCAGCGGTACCGTGCTGCAATCCACGCCCGACTTCACGATCGTCAAGATTCGCGAGGGCGTCGAGGCCGAGCTTCCGCACTTCGATCAGCGTCGTTACGAGAACGAGCGCAACGAGCGTCCGATGGGCGAGCGCTACCTGCACAACCAGCACATCAAGGCCGTGATCATCGACGTTCGCGACCCCAACTCCAACCTGCAGCCGGTTCGTGGCGAGCACAGCCGTCCGCCGATTGTCATCTCCCGTACCCACCCCGAGCTCATGCGTCGTCTGTTTGAGCAGGAGGTGCCCGAGATCTATGAGGGCACCGTCCAGATCAAGTCGATCGCCCGCGAGCCCGGCCAGCGCTCCAAGGTCGCCGTCCACTCGCTCGACGATCGTCTGGATCCCGTGGGCGCCTGCGTCGGCCCCAAGGGCAGCCGTGTTCGCGCTGTCGTGGGCGAGCTCCGTGGCGAGCGCGTCGACGTCATCCTTTGGGATGCCGATCCTGCCGTCTACGTCGCCAACGCCCTGTCGCCCGCTAAGGTCACCCGCGTCCTCATCGACGAGGAGAAGGCCTACGCCGGCGTCATCGTGCCCGACGACCAGCTGTCCCTCGCCATCGGCAAGGAGGGCCAGAACGCCCGCCTCGCCGCGCGCCTGACCGGCTGGCACATCGACATTAAGTCCGAGACGCTTGCCGCCGACATCCTCAAGAACGTTCCCGTTCACGAGGAGCCCGCCGCCGACCTGATCGGTGATGAGGAGGACGAGGACGTCCGCCGCTGCGAGTACGTGTCCGAGGACGGCATCCAGTGCCGCAACCAGGCCCGTCCCGGCTCCCGTTTCTGCGGTGTCCACGACACCGACGCCTTCGATGATGCGGAGGACCTGATCTAGCGCGCGGTCGCGCCGGGCAGGTCCCGGCGCATCTCCCACGCTCGTTCAGTCTCTAGGCACCCAAGGTGCCAGAAAGGGTAGGTGAAGTCATATGGCAAAAGTCCGTGTGTCCACCCTGGCCAAAGAGTTCGGCATGACCTCCAAGGAACTTATGGGTCATCTCGCCGAAATGAAGATTCCCGCTAAGTCCGCTTCCTCCACCTTGGAGGATGCCTATGTCGCCATGGTCCGCAAGCAGCTCGCCTCGGTGATCGAGGCCCGTGCTCAGGAAGTCGAGGCCGCCAAGCAGGCCGAGGAGCAGGCAGCTGCAGCCGAGGAGGCCGCTCGCGCCGCCGAGGCCGAGCGCGAGCGCATCGCCGCCGAGAAGGCCCGCGAGGAGGAGCGCCGCCAGTTTGCCGCAGCCCAGGCTGCCGAGGAGGCTGCCCGCGCCGAGGCCGAGGCCAAGAAGAAGGCCGAGCAGGAGCGCCTTGCCCGCGAGAAGGAGGAGGCTGCCCGCGAGGCCCAGCGCCGCGCCGTTCCCGCTTCCGACTCCGGTTCGCGCTTCCGTTCGCTGCTTGACCAGATCGCCGCACAGGAGACCGTGCTCAAGGAGAAGAAGGACGCCGAGGACAAGGCCAAGGCCGAGCGCGCCGCCGAGCGCGGTAACCGTCGTGGCGGCAACAACGACCGCCGCGGTGGCCGTCGTAACGATCGCAACGCTTCCGACAGCAACTCCGAGCGCAACGCCTCCGAGAGCCGTCCGCACAGCCATCGCACCAACGCCAGCAACAACGTCGCTGCCGGCATGGACTTCCCCAACCCCGATAAGCAGGGCAAGGGCAAGAAGCGCAAGGGCGGTCACAACAACGAAGAGGACCACTACAGCCGCATGGCTCGCGAGGCCGAGGAGTACAGCCGCGAGAAGGTGCTCGAGGAGGCTCGTGCCGCCGTCGAGGAGGCCTCTCGTGAGTCCACCGGTCGCCGCAAGAAGCGCAAGGAGAAGCGTGAGCGCGAGGCTGCCAAGGCTCAGGAGGAGCGCAAGATAGAGGAGGCATTGGCCCAGGGCGTGAACCCCGAGGAACTCGATGCCATCAAGGTCTCCCAGGGTGTTACGGTCCAGGAGCTTGCCGAGGCTCTCGACGTTCCGGCCAACGACATCATCAAGCGCCTGTTCCTGCTGGGTACGCCGCTCACCATGACACAGTCCATGTCCGACGACCTCGTCGAGCTCGTTGCCGACGACCTGGGCCGTCAGATCAAGATCATCACCCCCGAGGAGGAGAACACCTTCTCGTTCTACGACGATCCCGCCGACCTTAAGCCGCGCGCACCGGTCGTCACCGTCATGGGCCACGTCGACCACGGCAAGACGAGCCTCCTCGACGCCATCCGTCACACCGGCGTCGCTGCCGGCGAGGCGGGCGGCATCACGCAGGCCATCGGTGCTTCGCAGGTTATGATCAACGACCGCAAGATCACCTTCATCGATACCCCGGGTCACGCTACCTTTACGGCCATGCGTGCCCGTGGTGCCAAGGTGACCGACATCGTTATTCTGATCGTGGCTGCCGACGACGGCGTCATGCCCCAGACGGTCGAGTCGATCAACCACGCCAAGGCCGCCGGCGTACCCATCGTCGTCGCCGTCAACAAGATCGATAAGCCGGGTGCCAACCCCGACCGCGTGCGCCAGGAGCTCACCGAGTACGGCGTCATCCCCGAGGAGTGGGGCGGACAGAACATGTTCGTCAACATCTCGGCCAAGCAGAAGATCGGTATCGACGACCTTCTGGAGACCGTGCTGCTCCAGGCAGACGTGCTCGAGCTCAAGGCCAACCCGGACACCTTTGCCTCCGGCAACGTCCTCGAGGCCAAGCTCGACAAGGGCCGCGGCTCGGTCGCTACCGTGCTCGTGACCCGCGGTACCTTGCACGTGGGCGATACGCTGGTCGCCGGCCTTACCTACGGCCGCGTCCGTGCTATGCTCGACCCCAAGGGTCGCGCCGTCACCGAGGCCGGTCCCTCCGACGCCGTCGAGATCCTGGGCCTGCAGTCCGTGCCCAACGCCGGTGACGAGTTCCGCGTGTTCGAGGACGAGCGCGAGGCTCGTGCCCTCGCCGACGAGCGTTCGCTCAAGGCCCGTATCGAGGAGCAGAGCCGCGTCAAGCACGTCACGCTCGAGAACCTCTTCGAGACCATTGCCGACGCCGAGGTCAAGGAGCTCAACCTGATCATCAAGGCCGACGTCCAGGGTTCCATCGAGGCCCTTCAGGATTCGCTCGACAAGATGGATCAGTCCGAGGTCCGCATCAACACGATCCACTCCGCCGTTGGTGCCATCAACGAGACCGACGTCGTCCTGGCCGACGCCTCCAACGCCATCATCATCGGCTTTGGCGTCCGTCCCGACGGTAAGGCCCGCTCCGCCGCCGAGCGCGAGGGCGTCGAGATCCGTTGCTACGACGTCATCTACAAGTGCCTCGAGGAGCTCGACGCTGCCCGTATCGGCATGCTCAAGCCCACCGAGGTCGAGGTCTCCACGGGTACCGCGACCGTTCTGGACACCTTCAAGGTGCCCAAAGTCGGTATCGCCGCCGGTGTCCGCGTCGAAGAGGGCGAGATCGCCGCGACCGATTCCGTGCGCCTGGTGCGCGACGGCATCGTGGTCTTCAACGGCAAGATCGCCTCGATGCGCCACTACAAGGACGAGGCCAAGAGCCTCAAGAGCGGTTCCGAGGGCGGCATTGGCCTGGAGAACTTCCAGGACATCAAGCCCGGCGACCAGATCGAGGGTTACCGCATCGACCAGGTTGCCCGTACCGAGTAGGGGGTAGCGCTATGAAGCAAACGCAGGCAACCCGCCGTCTGGGCGAGCAGCTTCGCGAGAAGCTCGGTTATATCCTGCTCTTTGAGGTTTCCGATCCGCGTCTCGACCTGGTTACTTTGACCGCGGTTGAGGTCGCGGTGGACCGTTCGTTCGCGCGTGTGTACGTGTCGTGCGATGCGAGCCGCTACGACGAGGTCATGGAGGCGCTCGCAAGCGCCAAGGGCCGTATTCGCAGCCTGTTGGCTCGCTCGCTCGATTGGCGTGTTACGCCCGAGCTCGATTTTCGCATCGATCGCTCGACCGATGAGGCCGAGCGCATCACGCGTGCGCTGGAAAACGTTCCCGCCACGCTTGCGATCGAAAAGGACGAGGACGGCTATCCGATAGCGGATGCCGCCCAGGAGGCAGCTTTAGATGACTAATTCCGCCGACCTCGCCTCGTGCGAGTCTGCAGATATTCAGCGACGCATCCTCGAGCTCATCGAGGATGCGTCCTCCATTGCGATTTCGGGACACACTTCTCCCGATGGCGACGCCCTGGGCTCCGTGTTGGGTCTGGGCCTCTCGCTTATGAAGTTTTTCCCTAACAAGGACATTGCCCTGCTGCTGGCAGACGATGATCCGGTTCCGCGCATCTACCGCTTTATGGAGGGTGCCGACCGTCTGGTGCCGGCATCTGCGTATACCGGCAATCCGGACCTGTTCATCTCGGTGGACGTGCCGGTCATCGAGCGCCTCAATAATTCCGCCGAGGTGTTGCGTCGTTCGACTCACGTGGCGTGCTTTGACCATCACCCGGCACGCGAGGAGTTTGCCGAGGTCAGCCTTAGGTGTGTCAATGCCGCTGCTTGCGCCATGATCATCGACCGCTTTTTGGCCGATTGCGGTATTACCGCAAGCGACAGCATCGCCACCTGCCTGCTGTGCGGCCTGGTCACCGACACCGGTCGTTTTCAGTATCAGAACGCCGATGCTGCAGCGTTTCATGCCGCCTCGCGTCTGGTGGCGCACGGTGCCGATCCGGCGCGCGTCGCGCTCGAGGTCTATCAGAGCATGCGTGTCGAGTTCTTGCACCTCAAGTCCATCGTCATGGGTCGCATCAAGACGGTCGCGCGCGGGCGCGTGGCATATAGCTACGCGTACGAGAGTGACCTCAAGGAATGCGGCGTCACCTCGGATGAGTGCGACGGCCTGGTCGATGTGGTGCGCTCGGTGATAGGCGTCGAGGTCTGCCTGTTCCTTAAGGGCATCGAGGGCGATACTAAGGTGCGCGGCAACCTGCGCTCCAAGGGCGATCTTGATGTTTCCGAGATTGCGGCCAACTTTGGCGGAGGTGGGCACCACGCTGCCGCCGGCTTTACCAACGCCGGAACGATTTCCGAGACGCTCACCGCGGCACTTCCCATGCTGGCCGAGCTGGTAGGGGAGGATCCCGCTTCGGTGACCGTCGAGCTCTAACTTTTTGGATGGTACATGGCTCGTCGTACACCTTCTCAACTCAATATGCTGCTCGCCGTCGATAAGCCGGTGGGCTGCACGTCCCACGACGTGGTTTCGCAATGCCGACGCTCCCTCCATGAGCGGCGCGTCGGTCATGCCGGAACGCTCGACCCCATGGCATCGGGTGTCATGGTGGTGGGCGTAGGCCAGGCAACGCGTCTGCTGGGCATGCTCACGCTCGATACCAAAAGCTACGTCGCCGACATTTCGTTTGGCGTCGAGACCAATACCGATGATGCGGAGGGCGAGGCCGTCCGCACAGTGCCCATTGCCGCCGACTTGCGCGATCCGGCCTATGCCCGCGAGCGCCTGTGCGCCATGCTGGGCCCTCAGATGCAGGTGCCGCCGGCGTTTTCGGCCATTTCGGTCAACGGCGTGCGCGCCTATAAGTCTGCGCGCGAGGGCAATGCCGTGTCGCTGCCCCCGCGTCCGGTCGAGGTGTACTCCGCTAACCTGATTGCCGTGAGCGGCGAGGGCGAAGCGTGCGTTTGGACCGTGGCGTTTTCGGTGAGTAAGGGCACCTATATCCGTGCGCTCGCTCGCGACCTGGGTCGTGCCTGCGACAACGCGGCGCATATTTCTGCATTGCGCCGTACGGCCTCCGGTGTTGTTTCCATCGGTGCCTGTCATGCGGTCGAGGAACTTTCTGCCGAGTCCGCTGCCGGCTTTGCCCTGGATCCCATTGCGGCACTGGGCGCCACGCGCGTCGACTTGCCGGGTGATCTTGCCGACGATCTGCTGTGCGGACGTCGTATTCCTATTGAGCGCGCGCTTGCGAGCTTCGATGCGTCGAAGGCGCCGTTTGCGCTGGTGCTCGATGGCGGGCTCAAGGCGCTTGCCCGTATCGAGGGCGGCCGCTTTGTTATGGAGCATGTCTTTCCGCAGGCGATCGGCGGTGTTCGATGATGCTGGCCTCCCACGAGCTCGCGCGTATTTTTTTCGCGGGCGAGTCGGATGAGGCCCGCATCGTCGCCGCCGATGCATTTGATGATTGCGCGTGCCTGGGTGCCGCGTCGATCGCCATCGGCGTGTTCGACGGCGTGCATCGGGGGCATCGCGAATTGATCGACGCGGTCGTTCGCGATGCGCGTGACCATGGCTGCAAGGCGGTCGTGGTCACCTTCGATCCCGACCCGGACGTGGTGGTGAGCCCTACGCCCGCGCAAAAATTGATGACGACGGCTGACCGTCTGCATGCCCTGGCTCTCACCGGGGTCGATGCGGTCGTGGCCGTTCCCTTTACGCCCGCGGTGGCGGCACTCGACCACGTAGGCTTTCTTAAGCTGCTGTCGCGCGTCGTCGATATCCGCTCGATTCGCGTGGGTAGCGACTTTAGGTTGGGCCGCGGCGGTGCCTCGGGCGTTGCCGAGATGCAGGCATGGGGAGCCGAGCGCGGCGTTGACGTCTATGGCCACGAGCTGCTGTGCGTCGATGGGCAGACGATCTGCGCCACCCGTATTCGCCAGGAGCTGCGCCGGGGTCATGTTGAGCTTGCCGCCGAGCTGCTCGGCCGCCCGTATATGCTGCGAGGTATTGTTGCCGGCGGTCGTCACCAGGGCTCCGACATGGGTTTTCCCACGGCAAATATTCAGGTGCCCGAGGGCATTCAGGTGCCTGCCGATGGCGTCTACGAGGGCTTGGTGCTGGTCGACGATACCGTATGGCCTGCCGCCGTCAACGTGGGCCTGCCGCCGACGTATGCCGACGATGCCGCCTCGGCTCATCTCGAGACCAACTTGATCGGGTATGCAGGCGACCTGTACGGCGCCTCGGTTTCGCTGGCGTTTACACGTTGGCTGCGCCCGTCGCGCGTGTTCGATTCGCTGGACGAGCTTATCGCGACCGTCGAGGGTAATATTGACGATATCCGTCATCATTTGGGTGAGCAGGGGGTGAGCATCCGTGATTAGCGATGAGGAAAAAGACCAGGTGCGCGCTGCGTCCGACCTGGTTGCCATCGTGCAGGAAACGGTTGAGCTCAAGCCCCGCGGCCATGAGTTTTGGGGTTGCTGCCCCTTCCATGGCGAAAAGACCCCGTCGTTTCACATTATCCCCGCCACGCAGGTGTGGCACTGCTTTGGCTGTGGCGAGGGCGGCGACGTCTTCACCTACATCATGAAGCGCGAGAACCTGAGCTTCCCTGAGTCGATTCGCTACCTGGCCGACCGTGCCGGCATTGAGCTGCACGATACCGGCGCCTATCGCGAGCGCGGCACCAAGCGTGCCCGCATCTACGACCTGTGCGCCGAGACCGCCCAGTTCTACCACACCATGCTCATGCGCGGTAAGGACAGCCGTCCGCGCGAGTATTTCGCCAGCCGCGGTATGGGCGGCGACGTCTGCCGCCGCTACTGCCTGGGTTTTGCGCCGGGTCGCAACGCGCTGGTGTCGCATCTGTCGCAGGCAGGCTTTACCCCGCAGGAAATGATCGATGCCAACGTGGCCGTGAGCCGTGGGCGCGGGCAGCTTGCCGACCGTTTTTACGACCGCGTGATGTTTCCCATCTTTGATGAGCAGGGTCATAACATCGCCTTTGGCGGGCGCATTATGGGCGACGGCCAGCCTAAGTACCTCAACACCGCCGAGACGAGCGTGTTCCATAAAAAGCGAAACCTCTACGGCTTTAACTGGGCTAAGGAGTTTATCGTCGCGCAGGATACCGCCATCGTGGTGGAGGGATATACCGACTGTATCGCCTGCTGGGAGGCGGGGATCAAAAACGTCGTCGCCACGCTGGGTACGGCGTTGACGGAACATCATGTAAAGACGCTCACCCGTTTTGCCAAGCGCATTGTATATATGTTCGATGGCGACGCTGCCGGTCAAAAGGCCGCGCGCCGCGCGATTCAGTTTATCGAGCAGGATTCGATGGACCTGCGCTGCGTGGTGCTTCCCGACGGCAACGACCCCATGGAGTTCATCACCGCGCATGGTGGCGAGGCGTTGCAGGCGCGTATCGACGCCGCCGAGCCCCTCATGGACTTTGTGTACCGCTCACTGCAGGAGTCGAGCGACATTTCCACGCCGGGCGGTCGTGCCAAGGCGCTCGAGGATGCGCTGACGCTCATCTATCCGCTGCGCAATAGCTACATGATCGATACGTACTTTATCCAGATTGCCGACCTGCTGGGGTTGGACTTGGAGACGGTGCGTTCGAGCTCGGGCCGTGTGTTTCGCGATGTTGCCAAGCGCGAGGACGCCGAGCGTCGTCGCGAGCAGAACTACGAGCGCCAGCGGGCGCAAACCGAGCGTGCAGGCAGCGCGGGCGTTCGGGCATCAGGTTCGCAGGGGGTGTCTCGCGGTGTCTGGGCGTCGGGGGTGACGCCGCCGGTGTCCGCACCGGTCGAGGAAGAGCCGTATGACTATGTGCCGCTTGAGGCCTACGGGGCCGCGCCGGCCGAGGTCGT
The DNA here is from genome assembly GCA_959599635.1 of uncultured Collinsella sp. Lineage (GTDB taxonomy): Bacteria > Actinomycetota > Coriobacteriia > Coriobacteriales > Coriobacteriaceae > Collinsella. The sequence continues at coordinate 12,995 of CAUGJN010000014.1, read as the reverse complement.
CGACGATATGCCGCCTATCGATGTGCCGGCTGGTATGGATGGCGCGGTGCCGGCCGCCGATGCTTCTGGCGCGTCCGCGCCGACGATGCCAATCGTGCTGACCGACCTGGAGCGAAAGTCTTTGGCGGGGGAGCGCGAGCTGCTGACGATGCTCACGAGCTATCCCGACCTGTTCCGCACGTATGCCGACCGCATCTGCTCGATCGAGTGGGTAGATCCGCGCCACGAGTCCATCGCATGGGCCGTGCTCGCGACGCCGCCGGGCACCGACCCCACGGCGTGTATGGATGCGGCGCGCGCGGTGTGTCCCGAGGCAGCGTCGCTTGTCAGCGCCGGACGCATTTCGTCGACGAGTAAGCATCCCACCGAGACGAACATCGTGTTTATGCTTGATACCCTTGAGCTCTACACCATCAAGCGCCGCATGCGCGCCGCGCAGGCAAAGCTTCGTCAGGACCGGTCGCTCGACGATGAGGCGCGCCGTGTGCTGACGATGCAGGCGATGCAAGATTCTCAGCGCCAGCGCGAGCTCCAAAAGTCGATCGGCGGCGTGGCTGACCCGTTCCGTTTGATCGGTTTGGAGACAACGGGCGCCGATCAGGCCTAGATGTTGTGGTCAACCAGCGTATTTGCGCCTATATCCAGTCTGATTTTTGGGTATAGACGTCAATGTGTGTGCTAAAGTAATGAGTCCTGTGGACTATGAAGGGAGAATCTGTGCCAAAAAAGAGTGAGAGCACGGGTACTGGGCTGGAATCCTACGTTGCAAAGCTCATGGGCAACGGCTCAAACAGGACTTCGGTAACCGAGGACGAGATTCAGGTCGCCCTGAAGGATATCGATGTGTCTGACGAGCAGCTCAACGCGGTGTATTCCGCGCTGCGCAACAGCGGCATCCAGATTATCTCCGCGAGCGGAAACGACGACGCCCCCATGGACGTCGACGATGACGATAACGATAGCGATACCGATGATTTCGATGACGACGAGCACGATTCCGGCTCGCTCGACGATCACGAGCTTAAGATGGCCCGTCAGGCCGACGCCGAGATGGGTTCTTCCAAGAGCAAGAAGAAGCGCACCGTGCGAACGTCCCGTTCGCGTTCGCGCGTGCGCGGCATCGATGCCTCCACGGTGATGCTGACCGGCGACCCGGTTCGTATGTACCTTAAGGAGATCGGTAAGGTCGACCTGCTGACCGCTTCCGAAGAGGTCGATCTGGCCATGAAGATCGAGGCCGGCCTTGACGCCACCGAGAAGCTCGAGGCTGCCGAGGCGGGCGAGATCGAGCTCACCCGCGTCGAGATGCGTCGCCTGACCCGTATCGAGAACGTGGGTCTCGAGGCCAAGCAGGCGCTCATCAGCGCCAACCTGCGCCTGGTCGTCTCCATCGCCAAGCGCTATGTCGGTCGCGGCATGCTGTTCCTGGACCTGATCCAGGAGGGCAACCTCGGTCTGATTCGCGCCGTCGAGAAGTTCGACTACCAGAAGGGCTTTAAGTTCTCCACGTACGCCACATGGTGGATCCGTCAGGCCATCACGCGTGCTATCGCCGACCAGGCCCGTACCATCCGTATTCCCGTGCACATGGTCGAGACCATCAACAAGCTCGTCCGCGTGCAGCGCCAGCTTCTTCAGGACCTGGGTCGCGACCCGACCCCCGAGGAGATCGGTGCCGAGATGGACATGAGTGCCGACCGCGTCCGCGAGATCCAGAAGATCTCGCAGGAGCCCGTGTCGCTCGAGACCCCCATCGGCGAGGAAGAGGATTCCCAGCTGGGCGACTTCATCGAGGACTCCCAGGCTATCGTTCCGCCCGATGCCGCCAGCTTCTCCATGCTGCAGGAGCAGCTCACCCAGGTGCTCGACTCGCTTGCCGATCGTGAGCGCAAGGTTATCGAGCTACGTTTTGGCCTTGTCGACGGACATCCCCGTACGCTCGAGGAAGTCGGCCGCGAGTTTGGCGTCACGCGCGAGCGCATCCGCCAGATCGAGTCCAAGACTCTGGCCAAGCTCCGCCATCCCAGCCGTTCCAGCAAGCTTAAGGACTACATCGAGTCTTAACCTCGCAAGCAAGAAGCGCCCTCAAGCACATCCGCTTGGGGGCGCTTTCATGTAGTCATTGGGGACGTCCCCAATGACTAGGTCGGAAAAATTCTCAAAAAAGTTCTTGCCCTAAGCTGATTCGTCCGTATAATAAACTTCGTTGCTTGAGAGCACGCACCTATTCCTCGGTAGCTCAATGGTAGAGCACGCGGCTGTTAACCGCGCTGTTGTAGGTTCGAGTCCTACCCGGGGAGCCAGGTTGTAAAACCCGTCGCTTATGCGGCGGGTTTTTTCATGCCGCGATCTCCTAGCGCGAACGTTGCCATATCAACATTTCGTGTCGAGGATGTAATCCCGCGGCCCACCACCTCAACACGGCGCGGTCGTTGTAGAATATTGCAATGATTGCTCCCACGAGATGGTGCCGCGAGCACCAGATAAGGAGATTCTTGTGTCTGAGACCATTAACGGCAGCCTGAGCGTCTCGAACGACGTTATTGCCGATATTGCCGGTTATGCCGCGATGACGTGCTACGGCGTCGTCGGTATGGCCGAACAGCTCCAGGGCGCCGAGAGCGTGCGTCTGCTTGCCGGTCAGCGCCTCCGCAAGGGCGTGCTTGTCTCCGCCGACGAGAACGGCCTTACGGTCGATCTTCACGTCGTGCTCGAGAGCGGCGTCAACATGAAGTCCGTCTGCCACAATCTTTCGAGCTCCGTTGCCTTCACCCTGCAGGAGATCGCCCAGATCGATCCCGCCAGCCTTAAGATCGGCATCCACATCGACGCGCTCAAGAGCCGTCTGAACTAGCATCCGAAAACGGAGATTCAAATACCCATGATTGCAAAGACCATTCGCACCTGTTTTCCGATCGCTGCGGCTGCCGTTTCCGACAAGGCCGAGGAGATCAACAAGCTCAACGTCTTCCCCGTACCCGACGGCGACACCGGCACCAACATGTCGCTCACGCTCGCCTCGGTGACCAAGGAGCTTTCCGCCCTTCCCGCCGATGCCGATATGGAGGCCATCGCCGGCGCCATCACCCACGGCTCCCTGATGGGCGCCCGCGGCAACTCCGGCGTCATCACCTCGCAGATCCTGCGCGGTGTTGCCGAGGGTCTCGTTTCTGCCGATGAGCCCATCACGTCCGCCAACATCGCCTTCGCTTTCCGCCGCGCCGTCAAGGTCGCCTTCCAGGCCGTCCGCAAGCCCATCGAGGGCACGATTCTCACGGTCCTGCGCGATGTCTCGACCAAGGCCGACGAGTGCGAAAAGAAGAAGTTCTCGGCCGAGGACGCGCTCGACGCCATCGTCGTCGAGGCCTACCAGTCCGTCGCCCGCACGCCCGACCTGCTGCCCGTTCTGAAGGAGAACGGCGTGGTCGACTCCGGCGCCTTTGGCTTTGCCATCTTCCTGGAGAACTTTGTCGCCGCCGCGCTTGGCCGCAGCACCGTTGTCGAGGATTTCTCCGCCACGTTTGATTCCGCTGGCTCTGCCCGCGACGCGGCCCTCGGTCGCGTTGAGATTGAGGCCAACGACGATTGGGAGGGCTCGGAGTTCCGCTACTGCAACGAGTTCCTCTTTAAGGCCGACGCCCCGTTTGACGAGGACGAGTGCCTTAAGTTCCTGGGCTCCATGGGCGACTGCGAGCTGCTCGTGGGTGCCTACCCCGACTACAAGATCCACGTGCACTCCAACACCCCCAACCTGGTGCTCGAGCACATGCTGCAGCTTGGTCAGATCTACGAGGTCTTTATCCACAACATGGAGATGGAGGCCCACGACCGTACCGCCAAGATTCACGAGGACCAGGAAAAGGCCGCCGAGCCCGCCAAGGCGCTGGGCTTTGTCGCTGTTGCCGCCGGCTCCGGTGAGGCCGATATCCTCAAGTCCCTCGGCGTCGACGTGATCGTCTCGGGTGGCCAGACCATGAACCCCTCGACCGCCGACCTGCTGGGCGCGGTGGACCAGGTCAACGCGACCTCGGTCATTATCCTGCCCAATAACGGCAACATCCGCATGGCTGCCGAGGCCGCCGCTTCTGCTTGCACCGACAAGAAGGTCGCCGTCGTTCCCACCAAGACCGTCCCGCAGGCGTTCTCCGCACTGTTCGCGGTCCTGCCCGATTCCGAGCTCGAGGACGCCGTTGCCGCTATGGTCGACGCCATCAGCGAAGTTCGCGATGGCGAGGTTACCCGTGCCGTGCGCGATTCCAGTGCCTCTGACGGCTCTCCGATTCACTCCGGTGACGTCATGGGTATCATTGCCGGTTCCATCGACGTGGTCGGCTCCGATGTTAAGCAGGTCACGCTCGACTGCATCAACCGCATGCAGGAGGAAGAGGAGGGCGATGCGCTGACGATTCTGGCCGGCGAGGAGCTGTCCGATGAGGCCTTCCAGGAGATCGTCGACGCCATCGAGGAGGCTCAGCCCGACTTGGAGATCGACGCTCATCGTGGCGAGCAGCCGCTCTATCCCGTGATCTTCTCGATCGAGTAGGCATCTGCCCATGTCCGAGCTGTGCTCCGTGCCGCGCGTCTCGGAGCGCTTTGCCCAGAGCAATGCGCTCGACGAGGATATCGCGCGACTCAAATATGTTTCGGGTAAACGTGAGGAGGCCCTTCGCCGTCTGGGAATTCGGACGGTGGGGGACCTCCTTCTCCATATCCCTCACCGATATCTCGACTTTACGCGCTCCTGGTCCATTGAGATGGCGCCCATCGGTACCGTGTGCACGATTGTCGCCACGGTCGATCGTATCGTTCAAAAGCAGCCCCGTCCGCGTATGCAGGTGACCGAGGTCTCGCTGGTGGACGAGACGGGGGTGCTGCAAGTCGCCTTTTTCCGTCAGCCCTGGATTGCCCAGCAATTTAAGCAGGGCGACCGCCTGGCCGTGATGGGTAAGGTCGAGTTTGCCTACGGCTTTAAGCAGATGGCCTCTCCGCACTTTGAAAAGCTTGAGGAAGGGCGCGCCGCGGGCACCATTTTGCCGGTCCATTATGTGAGCGATGGGGTGAGCCAGGCGTGGATGCGCCGCATCGTAAGTGGCGCGCTCGAGGTCGTCGGCAATCCCTTCGACCCGATTCCCGCACGCTTACGCGTCAAGCGCCGCCTGATGAGCAATGCCCGTGCGCTTCGATCGATCCATTTTCCCTCGAGCATGGCTGAGCGCGATATCGCGCGCGCACGGCTTGCCTACGAGGAGTGCCTCTACCTGCAGCTGGCGCTGCGCCTGCGCAACGACGGCGGCCTGGTCGATGTGGTGCCCTATGCCCACGCCGCGGGCGAGCACCTGGCCGCGCTTAAGCAGGCCCTGCCGTTTTCGCTGAGCGACGAGCAACAGGCCGCATTCCAAGATATCCTTCGCGATATGTGCGATGGCGGGCGCGTGATGAACCGCCTGCTGCTGGGCGATGTCGGTACCGGTAAGACCGCCGTTGCCGCCTGCGCGCTGGCTGTGGCTACCGATAGCGGCACGCAGGCCTGCGTTATGGCGCCCACGGGCGTGCTGGCGCGTCAATATGCCGATAAGACCGGCCCCTTGCTCTCGCAGGCTGGCATGGCCTGGGCGCTCCTGACGGGCGCCACGCCGGCCGCAGAGCGCGAGCGGATCCATGCCCAGCTGGAATCGGGCGAGCTCGACGTGCTCTTTGGCACCCACGCGGTGCTTTCGGATAACGTGGCGTTTAAGCATCTGTCGCTCGTGGTCATCGATGAGCAGCACCGGTTTGGCGTCGGCCAACGCAATGCCCTGCGCGCGAAGGGCCCCGGTGCCGATCTGCTCGTTATGACGGCAACGCCCATCCCACGTACGCTTGCGCTTTCGGTCTACGGCGATCTGGACACGAGCATCATCCGCCATCGGCCCGTCCCTGGCGCTGGCGTGACGACACGCGTGCTTACCGAGTCGAGCCGCGACCTTGCCTATGGCGCCATCCGCGAGGCGCATGAAAAGGGTCAGCAGGCCTACGTTATTTGCCCGCTCGTGGAGCCGAGCGACTCGGCCGATGAGCTGGAGGACGTGCCCGGTATCGCCCGCGACGATGAGGGCCGCGTGACGGTCCCCGTGCCGCTGCACGATACGGCGACCGAGCTCGATCGCCTGCGTCTGGCGTTGCCGGGTCTTGCCATCGAGCGCCTTCACGGCCGCATGCCAGCGGGCGAGAAGGCCCAGGTTATCGATGCCTTTAAGCGTGGCGAGATTGACGTGCTCGTCTCGACTACGGTGGTCGAGGTGGGCGTCGACGTGCCTAACGCCACCGTCATGGTTATCGAGAACGGGGAGCGCTTTGGTTTGGCTGCTCTGCACCAGCTGCGCGGTCGCGTGGGCCGTGGCAGTGTGTCGGGCACGTGCCTGGTCATGACGCACTCCAAGGGCAACGGCGGCGCTTCGGCAGCACAAGATCGCCTGCAATCGCTCGAAAAAACCTCGGATGGCTTTACGCTCGCCCAGATGGACCTGCGTCTGCGCCACGAGGGCGAAATCCTGGGGTACCGCCAGCATGGCGGAGTGACCCTGCGCTTTGTCGACCTGGATGCCGACGAGGAGCTGATCGAGTGGGCCCATTTGGACGCGGTCGAGCTCTTGCGGTATGCTTGCAACCTTGACTCCGTGGCGACGCGCCCCCTGCGCGATGCGGTCGCCATGCGATATCGACACATTTTTAAGGAGGTCAGCGGAGGATGAGAATCATCGGCGGCGAATGGCGCGGTCGTAAGATCGAGGAGCCCCGTGGTCGCGATGTCACCCGCCCCACGACCGATCGCGTGCGCGAGGCATGCGCATCTATGGTCATGTCGGCATTCGACTTCGATCTGGACGAGGTCCGCGTGCTGGACGCCTTTGGCGGCTCCGGTGCCTTAGGGTTAGAGATGCTCTCACGTGGTGCCCGCTCGCTCACGACGTTCGAGATCGATCGGAATGCCGCGCGGCTCATTACCAAGAATATCGAGTCGCTCTGCCGCGATCGCGCGCGTTGGCGTGTGGTGACGGGCGATGTCCTTGCGAGCGTTTCGCGCGGCCGCGTGCCGGGCGGTCCCTTTGACCTGGTCCTGCTCGACCCGCCCTATGCTTTTGGTGCCGAGCCGGTCGAGGAGCTGCTGCAGAACCTGGCTCAGCAGGGTCTGCTTGCACCTGGCGCTTATGCCCTGTTTGAGCATGCCGCCGCCGATGCGGGCGCGCATCCGGCAGGCTTTGAGATCGTGCGCGAGAAGCGCTACGGCATTTCCTCGGTCGACCTGCTTCGTTTGGTCGGCGATGACGATGGTGAGGGCGATAACGCCAGCACCGATGCTGACAACAACGATGCCACGACGTTTCAGGAGGACGCCCATGAATGACACCATCAACCGCGTGATCGTCCCGGGCACCTTCGATCCCATCACGTTTGGCCATATCGACGTCATCCGCCGCGCCCGCCGCATCTTTCCCAGCGTGATCGTCGCTGTTGCCGAGTCGCAGGGTAAAAACGGTGTGGGCACCACGTTTATGCTCGATGAGCGCGTGGCGCTGGCCCGCGAGGCGCTCGGTGATATCGACGGCGTCGAGGTCCTGCCCTTTACCGGCCTCTTGGTCGACTTCGCTCGCGAGCAGGGGGCGGGGGCCGTGGTCAAGGGCCTGCGCGCCATGACCGACTTTGAGTACGAGCTGCAGCAGGCAGATCTCAACTATCGCTTGGATAACGAGCTGGAGTCCATCTTTGTCATGAGTGCGCCGCAGTACGGCTATATCTCGAGCTCGGTCGTTCGCCAGATCGCCTCGCTCGGCAGCGATGTATCGACGTTTGTTCCGCCCAACGTGGTCGAAGCGCTCAGACATCGCTTTTCGTGACGTTTTTTATTGCCTGGTGGCATGTGGTAAACTAGCACGATGATATGTTACCTATGAAAGGAGACCGGATGCCGGGCGAGAATTTTCCTGGCGATAGGATCGTCAGCTTGGTCGATGAGCTCGAAGGGCTGATCGAGGAAGCCAAGCCGCCTTTCGGCAAGAACGCTCAGTTCAAGGTCATCGACGCCGACGTGTTCTTCAACATCCTCGACGAGATCCGCATGAGCTATCCCGAGGAGTGGCAGAAGTCCCGCCGTATCCTTAAGGAGCGCGAGGAGCTTATGGCTTCCGCCGCCGCTCAGGCCGATTCCATCATCGCCGACGCTCAGCAGCAGGCCCTCACCATTGCCGGTGAGCAGGAGATCGTCCGCTTAGCACAGCAGCAGGCCGACGACATCCGCGATCGTGCCCAGCAGTACGAGCGCGAGACGCGTTATGCTGCCGAGGACTACGCAGAGCAGGTCTTTACGCACCTGGAGGAGAACCTCAAGAGCCTGACCGGCACCGTTACCCGTTGCCGTCAGCAGCTCAACGAGGGTGCCGCCCAACAGAATGGTCAGTGGTAATGGCTGAGTTCCCGAGCGTTACCGTCGATCTTTCCGAGCAGCTCGAGTTTCCTGGTGATTCGTATCCGCTGACCGGCAAGGTCGATGTTGCCACCTACACGGTGGGCGAGAAGGAGTACCAGCTACAGGACGGCATCGACTACGACGTTGTCTTTACCAATGCCGGTACCGGTGTCTTGCTCACGGGCATGGTCCGCGCGCACGCCATCGGCGAGTGCGACCGTTGCCTGGAGCCTGCCTCGTTTGATATCGCCGGCGAGATCGAGGAGTTCTACCTCTTTGAGGAGCCCGAGGATCCCGAGGCCTACGAGGACGGCTACGAGCTCCTGGGTGAGGACCGCATCGTCGATCTGGGTGAGCCCATCAACGACGCGGTCGTTATGGACACGCCGTTTGTCGTTCTGTGCAAGCCCGATTGCCGCGGTCTGTGCCCCACTTGCGGTTGCAATCTCAACGTCGAGCAATGCGATTGCGCCGCCCAGGCAGAGGCAGAATGGGCCGCTGCCACGGAAAATCCATTTGCAGCATTGAAGAATCTCAAGCTCGATGAGTAAAACTGTGGTAATATCGCTACTTGCGCGTAATCGCCACACTGGATAGTTCATAAGGAAGGTCACTATGCCCGTACCTAAACAAAAGCAGGGTCGTATCCGCACTCACACCCGTCGTTCCGCCAACATGAAGATCTCGGCTGCGGCTCAGTCCACGTGCCCCCGTTGCGGTGCTGTCAAGCTTCCGCACCACGTGTGCCCCAGCTGCGGTTTCTACAAGGACCGTGAGGTTATCGTTACCGAGTAACGCTATACTCTGGATGCGATGCCGTTCCAAATGGAACCACAATGGCCGGCTCAATGAGTCGGCCATTTTTGTATAAGGAGCATGTATATGAGTAACGTTCGCATTTGTGTAGACGTTGTGGGCGGAGACGAGAAACCTCAGGTTGTTCTCGATGGCATCGAGGCTGCACTTGCCGCCGATCCCGATATCGAGGTCTTGGCAGCTGGCCCCGCCGAAATCGTTAATCCCTTTGCTGCTTCCCATGCACGTGTTGAGGCCCTCGATGCACCCGACGTTATCGCCATGGATGACGATCCCATTCGCGCCGTGATGACCAAGCGCAAGTCGTCGATCGTGCTGTCGTGCCGCGCCATCAAGAAGGGCAATGCGGACGCGTTCTTCTCCGCCGGCTCGACCGGTGCCATGACCGCCGCTGCTACTGCCTACGTGACGCCGTTTAGATATATGGCTGAAGGCAAGAAGCAGCCGGTGCGCCCTTGTCTGACCAATGCGCTGCCCAATCGCGCCGGCGGTCTGACGGTGCTGTGCGACATGGGCGCCAACCCCGATGTCGAGGTCGACGACATGGTGCGTTTTGCCCAGATGGGTAGCGCCTATGCCCGCGTTGTCCTGGGCATCGAGCATCCCCGCGTGGGCCTGCTTGCCAATGGCACCGAGGACGAGAAGGGTTCCAACTTTACCAAGGCCTGCTTCCCGGCCATGAAAGCCGCCGTTCCCGGCTTTGTGGGCAACTGCGAAGGCACCGACCTCACCTCGGGCAATTTCGATGTCGTCGTTGCCGACGGCATGTCGGGCAATATTGCGCTCAAGGCCACCGAGGGCGCTGCCAAGTTTTTGCTGCAGGAGCTCAAGGGCGCCTTTATGGCCTCGCTCGGCACCAAGATCGCCGCGCTGCTCATCAAAAAGCAGATGCGCGAGATTAAGGCCAAGCTCTCTGGTGATGCCAAGGGCGGCGCGATTCTTTTGGGCCTGCGTGGCGTGGTCCTAATCGGCCATGGCGCCACCTCGGTCGAGGCCGTCAAAAACGGTACGCTCGCGGCGGCTGAAGCCGTGCGCGCCGGGCTGGTCGAGAACGTCGCCAACTCCATGGACGGCATCGTTTTGTAAGAGCGAGTTAGAGCGCTGTTATGTGCCTCGCGGCCTGCTTCGTGGGGTAGAATCAGAACCGTGTCTTGGTACCGCCCGGGCGGTACCATTCTTTTGGTATTCATGCACTATGAGAGGAAGCGCTATGGACCGCTCCGAAATCTTCGACAAGATCGCCGAGGTCGCTGCTGACGTTCTGGGCGTCGATGTTGCCGAAATTAGCGATGAGACCACCTTTGACGACCTCGATGCCAACTCGCTCGAGCGCCTGCAGCTGGTTACGGCTATCGAGGACGAGTTCAATCTCGAGATCGATGACGAGACTCTGCTCTCGCTCAACTCTGTCGCCGACGCCGTCGACGCGATTGAAAACGCCAGGGAGGCCTAGGTCTTGGCTTTGTCTGAACGACTTACGCGTGCCCAGGAAATTCTGGGCCACGAGTTCAATAATAAGGTGCTGCTGCGCGCGGCGCTTACGCATCCCTCGGCAGTCGAGGGCCAGCCGGTTTCTGCCAGCTATGAGCGCCTTGAGTTCTTGGGCGATTCCATTTTGGGCGCTGTGGTCGCACGCTCCCTGTTTGAGTCCTATCCGGAGTTTGACGAGGGCAAGCTCACACGCCTGAAGGTGTCGCTTGTCTCGGGCGCTACGCTGTCCGAGGTTTCTCACGAGCTGGGCATCGACGACATCATCATCTTTGGTGCCTCCGAGACCGGTACCGGCGCGCGCGGCCTGCACTCGGCGCTCGAGAACGTCTACGAGTCGCTCGTGGGCGCGCTGTATCTGGATGCTGGCTGGGATGCGGCGGCGGAGTTCATTCACCGTACGCTTAAGCCGCACCTGGCCTCCGAGCGTGCCGAGCACCCCGCGAACCCCAAGTCGTTCTTGCAGGAGTGCGTGCAGGCCGACGGCCACGAGCCTCCGGCGTACAAGCTCGTTGGCTCTGAGGGCCCGGCGCACGCACCGACCTTTACCGCCGTGGTCCTCATCGACGGTATTCGCCAGGGCCGCGGCACCGGTTCCTCCAAGAAGGAGGCCGAGGGAGCCGCTGCGCTCGAGGCGCTCGACCGCATGGGTTACACCACCAACGGCGTGATTCTCAACAAGAAGCCTGTTTAAGCGAGGAACCGTGTATCTCAAGTCCCTCACGCTCAAAGGGTTCAAGTCGTTTGCCGACCGCGCCCACATGACGTTTGAGCCGGGCCTAACCGTCATCGTCGGTCCCAACGGCTCGGGAAAATCGAACATCTCCGACTCGATTCTGTGGGTTCTGGGTGAGCAGAGCGCCAAGCAGCTGCGCGGCCAGGCCATGGAGGACGTCATCTTCTCGGGCTCGTCGGCGCGTAAGCCGGTGGGTGTCGCCGAGGTCACGCTGGTGCTCGATAACTCGGACCATATGCTGCCTGTCGACTTTGACGAGGTGGCTATCACCCGCCGCATGTACCGCTCGGGCGAAAGTGAGTACCTCATTAACTCGAGCCCGTGCCGCCTGATGGACATCCAGGACATCCTGCACGATTCTGGCCTGGGCAAGGATACGCATTCCATCATCAGCCAGGGCAAGCTCGATGCCATTTTGCAGAGCCGCCCCGAGGAGCGCCGCGCCCTCATTGAGGAGGCCGCCGGCATCTCCAAGCACAAGCGCCGCAAGGAGCGTGCGCTCAAAAAGATCAAGTCGATGGACGAGCACCTAACCCGTGCCCGCGACATCAATAAAGAGATCGCCCGTCAGCTGCGGCCGCTGGAGCGTCAGGTCGATCGCGCGCGCAAGTACAAAGAGCTGTCCTCGCGCGCGAACGAGCTTACGCAGATGCTGGCCGTCGACGAGCTGCGTTCGCTGCAATCGCAGTGGAACGATCTGGAGAGCCGCTCTAAGGAGGGCGCCGCCGAGCTGGAGCTTGCGCAGTACCGTCTGGGTGAGAAAGAGCGCGAGCTCGAGAAGCTCCAGGTCATGCTCGAAGAAAAGGGCCTGTTTGTGGGCGACTTGGGCGAGCAGCGCCGGCACATGCAAGATGTGGTCGGCCGCATTAATTCCGACATGCGCCTGCTCGAGGAAAAGGGCCACAATATGGTGTCGCGCCTGTCCGACATGCGCGGCCAGATCTCGAGCTCCGAGCATCAGCGTCGTCGCGTGGTCGAGGAGCTCGAGGATGCACGTGCGCAGCTTGAGGAAGTGACCGGCGCGCACATGCAGGCCCAGGAGGACGTTGACGCCGCTGGTCCTGCCGCCGCTGAGCTCCACGAGCGGCGCGTGGCGCTCGACAATCAGATTTCGCAGCTTACGCGTGAGCAACGCGATGTGCAGCGTGTGGCCGATAACGCGGCGCTCGAACTCGCCAAGGTGAAGGACTCGCTGAGCAACGCCGAGGTCGAGGACAACATGTACGCCTCGCGCCTGGAGCAGATTGATGAACAGCTCGAGGAGGTTACAGCATCGCTTGATAGCCGTCGCGACCGTGCTGAGGAGCTTGAGAGTGCCCTTGAGGCGGCTCGTCAGGCCCAGAAGGATGCGCGCGAGGCCACCGAGGTCGCCCGTGCAGCCCTGAAGGACTTGCGTAATCGTGAGAGCGAGGCGCGCAACAAGCTGTCCGAGGTGCGCTCGGAGCTTGCCAGCCAAAAGAAGCTCGATGCCCGCATGGCAGACAGCTCGCCGCTGGTGAGCCGTCTGGTGGG
>CAUGJN010000013.1 GCA_959599635.1 uncultured Collinsella sp. | reverse complement strand
TGATGGTGTCGACGTCAATGGTATACGGGTGCATCATCGACGTCTTCAATACAGAAGATATCAGTGCGGAATGTTTTCAGGGGTTAGCCCGTACGGCCTTCTACTGCTACGAAGCATTCAGGGCATCTGGAGTGGACGGCGGCTTGGCTACGAGCTGGGGCTGAGGATCTGAATGGATGGGTGTCGTTGCCGGGAGCGCAGGCGTTACTGGTGATGATCACTTTGGGACTGGAATTTCCGCCTGCTAGCAAAAAGGCCTCCTGAGCTGCTACTCAGGAGGCCTTTCGTTCAATCGCAAACGAACGCACTAGTTATTCGCGGTCAGACGCTCGACGTCGTGGGCGATCATGTATTCCTCGTCGGTGGGAATGACCATGACCGTGACGGAAGAGCCGGCGGCGCTGATGACCTGCGGGCCGTTACCCACGGCCTCGCGGTTCTTGTTGTTGTCGATGCGCACGCCCAGCCACTCGAAGCAGTCGCAGAAAGCCTTGCGGATCGACCAGTCGTTCTCGCCAATGCCGGCGGTAAAGGTAATGGTGTCCACGCCCGCCATGGAAGCGATCATGGAGCCGGCCTGCTGCATGGCCTTGTAGGCGAACATATCGAAGGCGAGCAGGCAGCGCTCGTCGCCCTCGGAGGCGCGTGTACGGATGTCGCGGGCGTCGTTGGAGATGCCCGAGATGGCAAGCAGACCAGACTGCTTGTTCATCATGTCATCGACTTCCTGATAGCTGTAGCCGCCCTCGCGCTGGAGGTAGCACACGGTGGCAGGATCAATGGAACCACAGCGAGTGCCCATCATCAGGCCGTCGAGCGGCGTGAGGCCCATCGTGGTGTCGCGGCACACGCCGTCCTCGATAGCAGCGAGCGAAGCACCGTTACCCAAATGGCACGAAAGCAGACGGTGGCAGCGCGAACCCAGGATCTCCTTGGCCATCACCCACTCATAGCGGTGGCTCGTGCCGTGGGCGCCGTACTTGCGCACGTGGTACTTGTCGCACACGTCCTTGGGCAGCGCGTAGGTATAGGCGACCTCGGGCATGGTCATGTGGAACGAGGTATCGAAGACGGCGACGTTGGGCAGCTCCGGATACTTCTCGCGGCAATACTCGATTGCTGCGGCCTCGCCGTAGTTGTGCAGCGGAGCAAGCGGTGCCACCTCAAGAATCTTGGCCATAACCTCGTCGTCGACAACTGCGGAATCATCGAAGTGCCAGCCGCCCTGAACGATACGATGGCCAATGCCATCAATCGTAAAGTCGGTCTTCTCGAGCTCCTCGAGCACGCGAGCGATAGCAGAGCGATGATCGGGGAAAGGGACCTCCTCGGTCTGCTTGGCGCCACCGTTCTCGGAGTGGCCAAAGATGCCCATGTCCGAACCGATACGTTCGCAGTTGCCCTTGGCGAAAACCTCGCGGGAATCGGTATCCAAAAGCTGATATTTAAGGCTTGAGCTACCGGCGTTGACAACAAGTACGTTCATGAGACTCCTTTGCAGTGCGATACGGTCGGCGCAGACCCCTTAAGGCGGCCGCATGTTAATAAGAAGTTATCACAACTTAATAAATAACTATCAGGCATATCGCCCAACGAGCACAAAAGAGGGGCCGAACGGCGCTCGGTCGTCCAGCCCCTCCCCTTTTGCAATTACTTGCCGTTGACGATGCGCTCGACGTCGGAAGCGATCATGAACTCCTCGTCCGTGGGGATAACGAAAATCTTAACCTTGGAATCCTTGGCAGACAGGCACCAAGCGCCGTCACCACGCAGGGCGTTGCGGGCATGATCCATCTTGACGCCCATAAAGGCCAGACGGTCGGCAACGCCGGCGCGGACGGCCGGAGCGTGCTCGCCGATGCCGGCGGTAAAGACCAGGGTGTCCATACCGCACATAGAAGTGGCCATCTCGGCAGCCTTGGCGGCAATCTTGTAGACAAACATGTCGAAGGCGAGCTGAGCCTCGGGGTCGCCAGCGGCAGCGAGCTCCTCGACGTTGCGGCAGTCGTTGGTCTTGCCGCCGGTCACAGCCAAAAGGCCGGACTTCTTGTTCATCATCTCGTCGACCTCGTCGAAGGTGTAGCCGCCCTCGCGCTGCAGGTAGCACACGGTAGCCGGGTCGATGGAGCCGCAGCGGGTGCCCATCATGACGCCGTCGAGCGGCGTCAAGCCCATGGTGGTGTCCATGCACTTGCCGTCCTCGATGGCGCACAGGGAAGCGCCGGAGCCGATATGGCACACGACGACCTTGCGGGCCCCGCCGTTGGTCATCTCGGCGACCTTCTTGGAGATGTAGCGGTAGCTGGTGCCGTGGGCGCCGTACTTACGGATGTGCAGCTTGTCGCAAACATCCTTGGGCAGAGCGTAAGTCTTGGCGACCTCGGGCATGTTGAAGTGGAAAGCGGTGTCATAGACCGTGACGTTGGGCAGGTCGGGATACTGCTCCAGGCAGTACTCGATAACGTTGGCCTCGGGGTTATTGTGCAGCGGGGCGAGCGGAGCGACCTCGCGGATCTTGGCGAGGACGTCCTCGTCGACGAGGGAGGAATCACCGAAGTACCAACCGCCCTGAACGATACGGTGGCCGATACCCTCGATCTTGACGCCGTTGGCCTCAAGGTCCTTCAGGACGACCTCGATGGCGACCTTGTGGTCGGGGAACTCGATGTTCTCGGTCACCTTCTTGGAGCCGTTGGCAGCGTGGGTGAAGGTGCCGCCGGTAAAGCAGACGCGCTCGCAGGAGCCCTTTGCGGACACCTTGTGGGACTTGGTATCGATGACCTGATACTTAAGGGTCGAAGATCCTGCGTTGACGACCAGAACGTTCATGTGTCTCCCTACTAACAGGCGGTGTGGCGCCGCCAGGTTACATACGCTTCAATAATAAACCCAAACGCCCTCGCGCTCGGGTTTATTGCGTTGATATATAAGTTATCGGTGCCCAAATACTCATGACCTTTGGCTTGTAAGACGAAATAGCGCGGGGATATACACAAGGGAAGAAATCCCGAGCGCGACAAGCAATACGACTCGAATGCCCGCAACGCTACTCAACACAGCGTTGAGCAGATAGAAAAGAACGGCACCCACCGCCACCATCTGGCTTTGAACCGAAATCAGTGAACAGCGCATCGAAGAATCGGCTGCTTTTTGAAAAATTGAGTATTTAATTGGAGCAAATAACGAGCACGCAACCGTCTGCAGCACATAGAACACGGGCAGCAAATTAGCCGGAGTAAGGGGAATCAAAAACAAAGCTGTCAGGAAAAGGCGCACGATGCCGCAAATACGCGCAAAGCGGCCCTTGTCGACATGAGCAATCGCACAGGGCACAATAAGTCCCATGGAGGCCGAGGCAAGGAGCTGGACCGCAATGGTCACACCCGAAGCGACGGCATTCATTCCGCGACCCGCAAGCAGCAGTGAGAAAAAGTCTTCCAGGGCGACAAAAGCAAATGCCTGAGAACAGTCCATGATGAACGCTGAACGAAGAATGCCATTACCCGCAATAGCGGTACCGATCATCTTCGGGCTAATCCCATGTTCAGGTGTCGTCGCAGTGCCCCCTCTTCGCATTTCAGGAATGCAGACAACGACAACCAACGTCAACACCATTGCGATGATATCTGCCGAAAGACCAATGAGATATGCACCGACGGACGAAATGAAACCGCCCACGCAAGCGGAGATGGCACAAGAGGCATAGAAAACAAATCGCTCAACGACATTAAGTCTTACGAGCTGGTCCTGAGAGACGCTGTCAATGTAAATCGCTTCGATGGATCCGCTCACACACGCAACGGCAAAACCCTTGAGAGCGAACGAACCGATTAAAAGTAGAGGGGAACGGACGAGAAGCAGGGCGGCGTAGTATCCAAGCATTCCCACGACGCCAACGAGACCGCTTGTCTTTCGTCCAAACCTATCAGCAATATAGCCAGTGGGAACTTCGAGGATGAACTTGCTCACTTGATATGCAATCATCATGCTAGAAATCGATACCATCGAAAGTCCGACAAACTCAAGGTAGACAGTTAGAAAATACAAGATGGTGCTGAAGTTCGACAGAAAAACGAACGTCATATAAAGCAAAACCGTACGGTTTTTCATGCTCCGCCCTCCAAGAGTCAGCAATCTAAATCGGAATCTTGGAAAAGCATGAGGGCAAAGCTGTCAGCTATGTGTTACAAGGCGTCAATAATCACTTGATGCCTCGAAGCCAATTAATCTCACGAAGCAAGATGACGCAATAGGTGCAGAAAAACCGACTGGTGTCGATCAGTCCAGGCATTTTGTCGATAGCAAAAGTAGATGGGCAAGGCTACGTCATGTGAGGCTTCAATGGAGCACTCGCTCACTTCCGATCCATCCGATGCGAGAGAAGAGCCAGAAAAACTCAATATCAATCCCCCGGCTTGAAGAAACTCAGCCTGCGCCCTGTTTCCGTATTCGACATCGCGAAAGCGGAAATTAACCAGCTGAGCTTCGGGACATTGATTGATTGCATTGAGACAGGGTGACAAATTAATGGGAACAGCGAGCCTGCCGCCCAGTAACTCACGAATGGTCATAGCGTCAACAGATTGATGACCAGCTGGACATGAAAGAACCCTGAGCTCCTTTTCACCCATATATTTTGAAGAAAGGACGCTGTCCCGTGGTTCCTCAAACGAGATAGCCGCGTCCGAAATTCCAAGTATAAGTGATTCAAAGCATGTTGCCGTTGGCTGATGCCACACATCAAGATGAATCTGAGGGTGCGAGCGTTCAAACGAGTCATACCAGTTTTCGGCAAAAAGGCGCCCCCGCCCATGAAGGCAGGGGGCATAAAGACGAAAGTGGCCGTCGGGCGAGACGCCGTCGTCCCTCGATTGAGCGTACTTTTTGAGATCGTCGACTTGTGCCAGGATCACGCGTGCACGACGCGCAAATTCTCTGCCCGCCGGAGACAAAACAGCCTCCCCCGCCGATCGGTCGAGCAAAACAATCTGATACTCAGATTCCAACTTTTTGATTGCCGACGAAACAGCCTGCGGACTCACATGAACGGCGCGAGCTGCTTTGCGCACGCCGCCATAGTTCGCTACCGCTTGAAGGTATTCGAGTTGAGAAAGCTGCATAGATTACTCCAAAGGCAGCCAAGTCGACGGCCTACGCGCCCTCAGATGAGGTTCTCGCCCAGGTTCTTGCCACCGAGAACGTGCATGTGGAAGTGCATGACGGTCTGGCCGGCGTTGACGCCCTTGTTGGAGATGACGCGGAAACCGTCCTCCAAGCCCTTGGCCTTGGCGACCTCCTGGATGGCGTGAGCCATGGCGCCCATGGTCTCGGCAGGTACGTTGTCGGCGATGTCACTGTAGTGCTTCTTGGGGATCACGAGCGTATGGATCGGCGCCTGGGGATTGAGGTCGTCGAAGGCGATGACCTGGTCGTCCTCATAGACAACGGTCGAGGGGATCTCGTGGTTGGCAATTTTGCAGAAGATGCAATCGCACATAGCTGGTTCCTTTCTTACAGACCAAGGTAATTATATTTGGTCGAGATGCTTAGAACGAAAGGTTATCATCGGTGTTGGCGGCCTCGCCGTCGGCGAGCACGTCGTTGCCGTCGACGTCCTTAAGGAGCACCGAGACCTTCTGCTCGGCATCGGACAGGCGGGTGCGCAGGCTTTTGAGGAGCTCGACGCCGCGGGTGTAGCTCTCGAGCGACTCCTCAAGCTCCATATCGCCCGACTCCAGGCTGCGGATGATGAGCTCCAGCTCCTGCGAGGCCTGCTTGTACGTAAGCTGTTCGACCGGGGTCTTCTCTGCCATATCTGTTTCCTTTCCTAAGGGTCTATCACTGCGAAACGCGGTCTACTCGACCGTATCGACCGTTGCTGCCACGTTGCCGTCTGCCATGCGCACGCGAATGGCGTCGCCAGGCTTAAAGGTCTTGGCACTCGTAGCCACACCATCATCGCTGTACGCGATGGAATAGCCGCGAGCAAGCACTTTGAGCGGCGACAGGGCATCGAGCGACGCTGCCGCACGGCTCAGGTCGGACGCTGGCTTGCTGAGCATCGTGCGCCCTTGATGCTCTAGGCGGGAACTCGCAAGCGTGAGCGCATGGCGCTTACCATCGAGCCCCGAGGTGCTTGTAATCAGACGCTCGGGCAAGCGCTCAAAGTTGGAGCGGAATGTCCCGACCGAGCGTACTATGGCGCCCGACAGGCGATCGGCAGTCAGTGCAAGCTCCGATTCGCGACGCTCGACCATAAATGTGGGGTCGTTGAGGCACGGGCGACACGCAGCGGCATCGAGCGCATCACCCAAGCGAGCCGTATAGGTATCCCAGGCACGGCGACCGCGCTGATCGAGCATCTCCAGGTCGACCTGGGCCGACCCAATCATCGATGCCATCGCGGCACCCAGACGCTGATGGCGCGCCTCGAGCACATCGGCCAACTCCGTCATAGCCGGCGCCACCGATTCTGCCGCCGCCGTGGGCGTGGAGGCGCGTCGGTCGCTCACCATGTCGCAAATCGAGGTATCGGGCTCATGGCCAATGCCGGTCACCACGGGCACAGGACAAGCCGCCACCGCGCGGGCAAGCTCCTCGTCATTAAAGGTCATGAGGTCCTCAAAGGAGCCGCCGCCGCGCACCAGCAAAATACAGTCGGGCACCGGCGTAATGGAAGCGGCGCGGCGCAAGCCATCAATGAGCTCGGCCGGCGCACCCTCGCCTTGAACCTTGGCGCCCACGCAGACAAGCTCGACGAGCGGGTTGCGACGGCGCAGCGTACGCTTGACGTCGTCGATTACCGCACCGGAAAGCGAGGTGACGACCGCCACGCGTGAGCAAAACACCGGGATGCGGCGTTTGCGGGACTCGTCCATCAGTCCCTCGCGGCGTAGCTTTTCGGCCAACTGCGCCACCTGTTGACGCAGCAGACCCTCCCCCGCCAGCGAAAACGAGCGAGCGACAAAGCTCATGCGGCCCGTGGCCTTATAGAGATTGAAGCTGCCCTTAAAGCTCACCTGCATGCCGTCACGCAGATCGAAGGTACGCTTGAGATAGGCGCCCTTCCAGATGATGCAGTCGACGGCGGCCGAGTCGTCTTTAATCTGGAAGTAGCAGTGGCCGCTTCGGGCATTGGGACCACGGAAACCCGTGACCTCGCCCAGGACGGTCAGCTGCGGAATGGCATCGAGCGCACCGGCGGCGATCTCTACCGCCTGGCTCACGCTGAGCTCCTTACGCTCCTGCTCGTCCGAACCGTCGAACTCGGCGGAAACGGCATTGCCGGTTAGATTCCAGCCTGCCACGCAGCCTCCTTTCGTCATCGTGCACAAAGGCTCTGGCCCTGCGCAAATTCAAGTCCAACACATAGTACAGCGCCGCGGGGACACAAATTCCCGCGGCGCCCAGCGACCCAATTTGTTATCGGTTGGAGTTTCTGTTGTATCGAGCCATAAGATAGAGCAGCTGAATAATCGAGGTGAGCGCCGCAGCCACATAGGTAAGCGCGGCGGCCGTCAGCACCTTCTTGGCACCGTTGACCTGCTTGGAGCTCATACCCGACTGCTCAATATACGCCACGGCGCGGCGGCTGGCATCAATCTCGACCGGTAGCGTAACCAGTTGGAACAGCACGCTAAACGAGAAGAAGATCAGTGCGAGGGTCGTGAGTCCCGCGATGTTCATAAACAGGCCCATGAGCAGCACGATGGTCCAAGTGTTCTGGGTAAAGTTGACGACCGGCACGAGGGCGGTGCGTACCTTCATCATGGCATAGCCGCTTTGACGCTGCGCGGCATGGCCTGCCTCGTGACAAGCGACAGCGACGCTTGCGACCGAGCCGCCCGAACGGTTGGAATCCGACAGATACAGATTGTTGTCCTGCGGGTTGTAGTGGTCGGTAAGCTCACCAGCGACGCCCTTGATGCCCACGGCATTGCAGCCGTTGGCGTCGAGCATGCGGCGAGCGACCGTGGCGCCCGTGTCGCCGTCCGAGCGAACCTTGGACCACGTCTTGTACGTCGAATTGATATAGCTCTGCGCGGCAAGGCCAAGCACCGTGCAGACAAGCACAACCAGCAGGTACAGCGGGTCGATACCAAAGCCGTATCCATAGTAATAAGGCATGCGAATTCCTCCGAATCGAGTTACACGTTGGAGGCATTTTACCCACTCGCCCAGCAGGCAAATCAACATCGATGTTTTGGCAATGTCAGCGAAAACGGCCGAGAGCGAGCAAGGTGACGTGAAAGAGAAGCGACGCGTACTTTGGTACGCGAGCGACGATTGAACGTCAGATTGCTCGCTCTCGGCCGTTTGCAGCGTCGAGCTGTTACGCGGTTTGGTAAAACCGCGTAACTATATACCTATAACAACTCAATCTTTCCGTCCTTCACGGTGAGCCCCATATTGCCGGAAAGCAGATCGTCCAGGCGCGAACCCACAAGCTCAAAACGCCAGCCTTCGCGCAGGGGGCTTTGCTCAGGATGCTCGATGTAATCGGCCAGGTCATCGCGCGAGGCAATGACCGAGGTCGCCACCCCCGAGCGCTCGGCAACCAAGCGAATAAGCGCATACATCAGGTCCGTCACGCTCTCAAGCTCCGGCGAAATCTGGCGATGCCCGCGCACCATGAGCGGCAGGCGATCGTGCGGGCAGCTCGCACCGCGCTTGATGGCCATGAGCGCGCCGTCCACGTCGCGCTCCCCCAACTGGTCGGTACCGCGAATGCTACGGAACTCCTCAACGCGCACGGGATTGCGCTTAACGAGCGCCAGCAACGTATCGTCGGACATGACCCACTTGCGCGGGATGTTGCGGCGCTCGGCGCGGTCCTCGCGCCAGGCGGCGAGCTCGCGCGCGATGCCCAACTGGTGACGGCTGCACGAATTGATGCGTTTGACCTTACGGAACGCCTCGTGGCGATCGGCGCGATAGTGCGACTCGTCAGCCAGCGGGCGCAGCTCGTCGAGCACCCAGTCCACGCGGCCCAGCTCGCGCAGGCGGCTCATCATCTCGGTATAGGCGACGATCAGGTACTTGACGTCATCGATCGCGTACTCGATCTGTTTGTCGGTCAGCGGGCGACGCGACCAGTCGGTCAGCGACTCGGTCTTGGGCAGCGAGACGCCGCAAAACGTCTGCACGAGCGCGCCGTAGGAAATCTGCTGGCGTTCGCCCAAAAAGGCGGCGGCCACCTGCGTGTCAAAAATCGGACGCGGCAGCACGCCCACGGTATGGAGCATAACCTCCATATCCTGCGAGCAGGCGTGGAAGACTTTGGTCACGCTCTCGTCGGCCATAAGCTCGGCCAGCGGCGACAGGTCGTCGATCACCAGAGGGTCGACCGCTACGCTCTCGGCAGGGGTGGCAATCTGGACCAGGCACAGACGCGGATGGAACGTGCGCTCGCGCAAAAACTCGGTATCGACGGCAATCGCGTCGAACTCACGGGCGCGCTGGCAAAAGTCGAGTAGAGCCTGATGTGTGGAAATGTACATATCAACCCATCGAATAAGGTTAGGCCCGAAAAACACGGGTAGGATATCGGCATTGCCTTACAACTATACTCGGTTAGTCACAGAACGGGAACGTAAGTATGCGCTGCCTTATCATCCACAACCCGGCATCGGGCCCCAGCTCAGATGAAATCTACGCGTTCACGCACGCCCTCGCGCAGGGCGGCGACGAGGTCGTGATGCGTTTTATCGGCGATGGCATGGAACCCGAGGACGCCGTGGCGGACGTGCGCGAGTTTGATCGCGTGGTGATTTCGGGCGGCGACGGCACCGTCTCCAACGTGCTCGACCAAATGCGCGGATGCGGCGTCCCCACGCTCGTCTTCCCCTCCGGTACGGCCTGCCTGTTCTTCAATAACATCGGTAATGCCCCCGAGGCAGCGGCACTTGCCAAGGCCTGCCGCGCCGGTCGCACGGTCAAAGTAGACATGGGCGAGCTCTTTTGGCTCGACGAGAACGGCAACGAGAAGCGCCACGGCTTTATCATCATCGCCGGCTCGGGCTTCGACGCCGAGATCATGATGAAGGCCGCCCCCACCAAAAACGACATCGGCGAGATCGCCTACTTCCTCTCCGCGCTCGCCACGCCCAACCCCACGGTGGCGCACTTTACCATCGAGCATGACGGCATTGTCGAGGAGCTCGATGGCATCTGCTGCATGGCCGGCAACACCTCGGTCATCCAAAACGACATCAACCTGTTCCCCGATTGCCGCATGAACGACGGCATGGTCGACATCGCGGTCATCGAGCCCGTAAAAACCGTGCAGCTGCTCCCGACCGTGATCACCGCCGCGCTCGACCCCGCCGGCAAGGTGCTCGGTCGTCCGCAGTTTAAGATCATCCAGACCAAGGAAGCCAAGATCACCTGCACCCCGTCGCTGGGCATGCAGTTCGATGGCGAGATTATCTCCAGCAATTCGGGCGTCTTTGGAGCCCGCGCGCTTCCGCAATGCCTCGACCTCATCGTCGACGAATTCTCACCGCTCGGAAAATAGGAGGACCCCATGAACGACAATCCCCTGATCGGCTTTATTGTCATCGTCTTGGCCATGCTCGTCGGTTACGCCATCAACGTGATTCACCGCCGAAAGAAGTAAATCCACATTGGTATGATATTCATCCAGTTATCGACTCTCCCGCTGTTTATGCAAATCCTAAACAGCGGGAGAGTTTTCTTTTTGAGCGCCGTCTAATGCTTTATTCAGCTACAGTAAATGCAGGGTGCCTTTATTTAACTAAAGCTATATAATGAGTATTATTATCCGTTCATCGTATATTTCTTCACGCTCATCGAGTAAAAGCTGTTGTCGAATGAATACTCTTTACACTTCCTTTAGGCTAGTAGATGTATTTATTAGCTGAAACTCCGTACGGTTTCGCGGGGTTTCAACAGTTGGGAGGGATTATGAGGTTTACTCATCCTGTCAACACGCTCAAGAAGCTCGGCTGCGGCCTTGCGTTTGGAGCAGCGGCCATCATGGCCATGCCGACTTCGGCGCTCGCCTGCACCCAGATCTACATGGGCAGCAAGCTCACGGCCGACGGCAACACGTACTACGGCCGTTCCGAGGACTTCGGTCCGCGCTACATCAAGCACTTTGGCATTGAGCCCGCACACAAGGACGGCAACGAGTACACCTCGGTCGAGTCCGGTTTTGAGTACAAGTCCAAGGGCGCAACCTACCGCTACACCTTCGTTCGCGACAACCCCTCGCAGTGGGAAGATCGCTACGACGCATATTCCGAGGCAGGCATCAACGAGAAGGGCGTCTCCTGCTCTGCCACGTTGAGCACCTCCTATAACGAGAAGGCCGAAGAGGCCGACCCCATCACCGAGGAGACTGGCATTGGCGAATACAACTACGCCAGCGTCATTCTGGGCGAGAGTGCCACGGCCCGCGAGGGTGTCGAGCTCCTCGGCAGCCTGATTGACGAGCAGGGCGTCTGCTCCAACGACCAGATCATCATTGCCGACAACAACGAGACCTGGTTGTTTGCAGCGCTTTCCGGCCATCAGTGGATCGCCATGAGGCTCACTGACGATATCGCCTCGCTCAACCCCAACATCGGCAACCTCACCTATGACGTCGACCTCGACGACACCGAGAACTGCCTCCACTCCGAGGGCATCGAGTCTATGCCTAAGGAGAAGGGCTTTGCCGAGTACACCGACGGCAAGTTCGACGTCGCCAAGACCTACGGCGAGGAGATTGGCGAGGCCGGCATGCACCAGTGGTCGCGCTATATCCAGGGCCGCAATTACTTCATGGCTCCGCTTGCTGAGGGCACCGACTACGAGATCGTCAAGGACGAGCGCGAAGACGCTCGCGCGACGACCGGCGCCCTGATCCACGAAATGCAGCCGCTGTTCTTCCAGCCCGGCAAGTCTGACTGGAACACCTTTGAGATGATTCGTTCCTTCGCCGCTCGCGGCGAGAATGTCGCCGGCCTCAACGCCAACACCGACGGCGCCTATGCCATCGGCTCCAACCGCAACACCGAAATCCACACCTTCCAGATCCGTCACGGCATGGACCCCGAGATCGCGACCATCCAGTGGGAGATGCTCTCCAACGCCGAGTTCTCCGTCGCTATCCCCCTCTATTCCGCACTGCTCACCGAGGTCAGCCCCTACTTCAGCGATCAGGATGTCTCCTTCGATCACTGCGAAGAGGAAGACGTCGTGAACAACGAGGAGCCCAAGAACTCCATCAACTACGTCCTCATGGACATCAACACGCTCGCCTATGAGAACCGCGACCACTGCGCCACCGGCGTCCGCGCCTATCTCGACGCCCTGCAGAAGGAACTCATCGAGCAGAACCTGACCGTCGACGAGGCCATGCAGGCCGAAGAAGGCACCGAAGCCCGCACCGCCCTGGCCAACAAGGCCGGCAAGGCTGCAACCAAGAACACCTATGTTAAGTGCAAGGCCATGCTCGAGGAGATGCGCGACTACCTCCAGGAGGGCGATTTCTCCGAGGAGTTCGTCCCGAGTGACTACGATGCTGACAACGACTGCCTGGTCGAGTCCATCACCTACGCCGACGAGGCCCTTTCCGATGAGGACGTGGCCGAGCCCGAGGCCGAAGAGGAAGAGGTCACCGAGGAGAAGTCCGAGGGCAACAACATGGCCGCCATGGCCGTTGGCGCCGTCGTCATCATCGGTGTCTGCGCCTACGTGATCTATCGTCGCAAGAAGGCCTAAGGCCCTCATGTCTTAGCTGAGCGGACAAGGCAGCCATGGCAGCCTCGCCCGCTTAGCCCGCTCTTTTGACCGACGGGAAACCCGCCTGAAATCTTTTTAAAAAAGATTTCCCCGCACACACTTCGCTGTGCTATAGTGCAGCGCAACAGCAACTAGGTGCGACCGCGCCACGGCATCACGAAAGGAGCCACCAACATGAAGAACACGATGAAGTCTCTCAACAACTGGTGGTGGCGTGATGCGAATACGATCGGTCGACAGTGAGTCCCTCACGCCTGTTTTTGCGCTCTAGGTGATTGGAAGGCCTCCGGTTTCGACCGGGGGCCTTTTTCTATCTCGAGCCCGATCGCATTCGCATCACGCGCCTCCGCTTTTCTCTTGCAATCCCCTTCCGAAAGGATTTTCACCATGTCTCAGAACACCACCGCCACCCAGCCCCGCACCGTCCATACCGCCGATCGCGGCAAACTCGATGTCCGCGCCCTCGTCCTGCTCGCCATCCTGCTCGCCGCCGGCTTCATCCTCAACTTCACCGTCGGCAAGGCAATCTCGGGCATCTCGGGCGGCATGATCAGCCCCGAGTTCATCATCTCGGCCTTCTGCCTCACCATCCTGGTCGTTCGCCCCAACATCGGCCAGGCGCTCGTCATTGGCCTCATCTCGGCTGCTGTGATCCAGATCACCACCACTTCGCCGTTCGTCGATTTTGCCGCCGAGGGCATCGCCGCCATGCTCATGGCCGGCATCGTCAACGCCGCCGGCAAGAACGGTCAGGTCAAGCCCGCCATCGCCATTGTCGCAACCTTCCTGACCACCTTTGTCTCCGGCGCCATCTTCATGGTCATCAAGATGGCCATGCTCGGCGTGGTCGGCGAGCTCGCCGCCGCCATGTTGCCCGTCGTCGCCATGACCGCCGTCTTTAACGCCATTCTGGTCGGCGCCCTCTACCTGCCCATCCAGAAGGCCCTGAAGCTCAACTAACCCACAGTGCCCCATCGGTAAAGACTGTCCCAAACAACTAGCTCTTGGGGACGTTCTTAAACGACTAGTCATTAAAGAACGTCCCCAATGACTATGAAAGGTATCCATGGAAACGATCATCAACGTCGACGATGTCTCGTTCTCCTATGGCACGCAGACCGAGCAGGCGCTCAGCCACATCTCGCTCAGCGTGAACAAGGGAGATTTCATCGGCATCATCGGGCCCTCGGGCGCCGGCAAGTCCACGCTTGCCGCCTGCCTGTCGGGTGCCGTGCCCCACCACTACACCGGCACGTTCTTTGGGTCCGTCATGGTTGACGGCCACGACACCTGCGAAGCCTCGCTCACCGACGTGTCGCAAATCGTCGGCAGCGTGCTGCAGGATATCGACACGCAGATGGTCGCCTCGGTCGTCGAGGACGAGATGCTCTTTGGCCTCGAGAACTTTGGCATTCCCCACGACCAGATCGAGCAGCGCGTGAGCGAAACGCTCGAGACCGTCGGCATCAGCGACCTGCGCGACCGCGAGATCGCCACCCTCTCGGGCGGACAGAAGCAAAAGGTAGCCATCGCAGCCATCCTCGCCATGCGTCCGCGCGTCTTGGTTCTCGACGAGCCCACCGCGGCACTCGACCCCGCCAGCTCCACGTTGGTCTTCGAGACGCTGCGTGAGGCAAACCGCGCACTTGGAATCACCATCGTCGTCGTTGAGCAAAAGGTCGCCCTGCTCTCGGAGTACTGCAACCGCGTGCTCGTGCTCAACCATGGCGAAATCGCGCTGCAGGGCGAACCACACGAGGTCTTCGCGCATACCGACGAGCTCCGTGCCATCGGCGTCGACTGCCCTCGCGTCACGCGTATCTTCAATAGCCTCGAGGCCGATGGCCTGGTAAGCGGTACCCCTTGCTTGGATGTCGATGAGGCCGAGCTCCTGATTTCGGGCATCGTCGACCCCGCACGCGCGGCCAGCGAAGCCCAGGCGCCCGCCGGCTCCCCGCATGCACCGTCGTTGCGCCCTCATGCCAAGGACGCCGAGCCCGTGCTCACCTTCGATCACGTTGAGTTTGCCTATCCCAATGGCGGCGCCGCCGTACACGACCTTAACCTGACCCTCTATCCCGGCGAGCTCGTGGGCATCGTCGGCCAAAACGGTGCCGGCAAGACCACGCTCACCAAGCTGCTCACGGGCCTGCTTAAGCCCGCCTCGGGCAGCGTGCGCGTTACGGGGCTGGATACCGCAGCCGTTCCTACGAGCCGCATCGCCCGCGAAGTCGCAACCCTCTTCCAAAACCCCGACCGCCAGATCTGCAAGGATACCGTACTCGACGAGGTCGCTTTTGGCCTGGAGCTTGCCGGCATCGACCGTGCCGAGGCTCTGCGCCGTGCTCAACTTGTTATCGACCGCTTTGGCCTGCCTGCCGATGAGGCACCTTTCTCACTTTCGCGCGGCCAGCGACAAATGGTGGCGCTTGCCTCCGTCGTAGTGGTTGAGCCCAAGATCGTCGTGCTCGACGAGCCCACGAGCGGCCTTGATTACCGCGAGTGCATGACCGTCATGGAAACGGTGCGCACCATGGCCGAGCGCGGCTGCGCCGTTATCATGGTCTGCCACGATATGGAAGTTGTTTCCGACTTTGCCGAGCGTATCGTAGTAATGGCCGACGGTCGCATCCTCGACCGCGGCCGCACGCACGAGCTATTCTCGAACATCGATCTCATGCGGCGTGCCTACGTGGAGCCTCCCCAGGTTATTGAACTCTCGCGCCGTCTGGCATCTTCCGTCTCGCCCGCTTTTGCGCAGGTGAGCGAGGTCACCGATGTCGTTCGCATTACCAAGGAGATGGTCCGCCGTGGTTAACGTCATCGACTACATGCCGGGCGATACGCTGCTGCATCGCCTGAACCCCGTCGTCAAACTGGGCCTCGCCGCCGCCATCATCGTCGGCATCTTCTTGTCCGACACCTACGTGGCGCTGCTGGGCTTTTTGGCACTCACCCTTGCGCTGGGCGCCTATGCCGGTGTCGTCGACCGTCTGTTCTCGCTGCTCAAGTTGCTGATTCCGCTCGCGCTTATCATGCTGGTGCTCCAGCTGGCCTTTATGCGCGATGGCAACGTTGTGTGGGGCTTTATCACCGACACGGGCCTCATCACAGGATCGAAGGCCTGTCTGCGCCTGCTGGGTGTGGCGTTACCGCTCATCCTCATGCTCATGGTGACCAAGCTCAACGACCTTGCCAACGCCTGCGTCGAGGTGCTGCACGTACCGTATCGCTATGCCTTCACCTTTACCACGGCGCTGCGCTTTGTGCCGGTGTTTGGTCAGGAGATGAACGCCATCATGGAAGCGCAGACCGCGCGCGGCGTCGAGTACGACACCAAGAACCCTATCAAGAAGCTTAAGCTCATGTTGCCACTGTGTGTGCCGCTGCTCATCTCGAGCGTGGCCAAGACCGATGCCACGGCCTTGGCGGCAGAACAGCGCGGCTTCTATCTGCGTACACGCGCCAGCTCGTACAAGCGCTACCCCATCAAGGGCCTGGACATCGCCGTGCTCATCGTCAGCATCGCCCTCATCGCCATCGGCTTCCTGTTCTAGTTCGCCACCGGCAGCAACCGCCCAACGCAAAAGGCCTCGGCTCGCACCAAACGAGCCGAGGCCTTTACTGTTTCACCAGATAAAAGCTACCAAAATTAACCTGTCCCTTTTTTGGCAGGTCGGAAGCTAGAGGCGGTAGGGAGCGCCGCTGCGGATGATGGATTCGCGCACCAGGACATCCATGGCATCGAGGGTGATCTCGGGCATCTCTCGATACTTCTGCAGCACCGATAGCTCGGTGCAGGCCAGAATGACACGGTCGCAGCCGCTACGGGCGAACTCCCACATCACGCGGTCGAACTTATCCATATCGGGCTCACGTCCGGCCTTCACATCATCGTAGATAAGCGACATCACATCGTTCTGACGTTTCTCGCTGGGATAGACGACCTCAACACCCGCAGCCTCGCATTCGCGGCCGTAGACGCCCGCGCCCACGGTTCCGTCGGTGCCCATAATGCCAATCTTGTGCACCGGCTCGGCCGGCATACTCAGGTTGGGGTCGAACTCGCACTCCCCCATCACCGCACCCGCAAGGGCATAGCGCACCGACTCACGCGGCATGTGGATAATCGGCACCTTCGTAAACGACTGGATCTGGTCGTAGAAGTAGTGCGACGTGTTGCAGGGAATGGCAATGTGCGCACAGCCCAGCGACTCGAGTGCCTGGGCACACTCTTTCATGGTCGCCAGCAGCTTGGCATGCTCGCCGGTCTTAATGGCAAGCGTGCGGTCGGGCATGGTCGACTTGGAGAGCACCACCATGTCGATATGTTCCTGATCGCAGGCAGCAGCCGTATGGCGCACCACCTGGTCGTAGTAATACGACGTGGCCTCGGCGCCCATGCCGCCGATAACTCCCAGCTTTTCCATCGCCGCCTCCTTGGTGACGCTTGCGCAATTGCGCGTATCATACCCGCGCCCGCCCGATGTAAACCGGACGGGCGCCGCACTCATCTACTTGTAATACGTCTTGAACAGCTTAAAGTGGCGCAGCTTGGTGTGCCACATGCGCAGCCAGCGGTTAAAGACAAAGTCGCCCTTCATAAACGAAGGGTCGGCGCCCTTGCCTTCCTTGTCCAGGCGATGCACCTCCGCGCGCAACTCGGGATCCTTGACGTACTTGTCGACGACGCCCATGGGAACGACCATCCACAGCGCCTCGTCCTGCGCCGTCACAAACTCCGGCTCAAACGGACGGTTGAACACATACTCGTCCACCACATACTTGGCGACGTTAAAGCCGCTGTTGGTAACGTAGTAGTTGCTGCGACCTTGGCGCGTGTTGAAATCGAAGAACTTAAACGAGCCGTCGCGCTCGTCGTACTTAACGTCAAAGTTGGAATAGCCCACAAAGTGAAGGTCCTCGAGCAACTTGCGCACGCCGCCCATGAGCTCGTCATTGGGCTCGGTGATGATGCAGGCGTGGTTGCCGACACCGTGAGGCTGATGCTCCTCGAGCAGCACGTGACCCAGGCACATCATGCGCACCTTGCCGTTGCGGTCGGAATAACTGGTGAGCACGCGCATGTACTCGTCGTTGCCGGGCACGCGATCCTGCAAGATCAGGTCGTCGGTGTAGCCGCTGGCATACGAGTCGCGAATGACCTGTTCCAGCTCGGCACGGTCGGCAATCTCATAGGCCTTTTTCTGGCCCTCGAACTCGTGCTGCCACCACATGATGCCGTCAGAAGGCTTCAGAATCATCGGGTAGGGAAAATCGATCTGGTCGAGCACTTCGGCAGGCGCCTCGCCTTGGGCGTTCAGCATCGCCATGGTGAAGGTAAAGGTATGCGGATAGGGCACGCCATGCTTCTCGCACAGCTCGTAGAAGATCTCCTTCTTCTGACACTGCTCAAGCATGCTATAGGGAGCGTAAGGCGCGACGATGTTATCCGCCAACTCATGGGCATCCTTGGCCTGAGCCACGAGGGCAACATAGTTATCGCCACAGCCCACAAGGACAATCGTCTTATCGGCATGCGCTTGGGCAATGCCGTTGACGGTCCTGAGCATCACGGGCATGGTATCGATATCCACGTTGGGCGTGTAGTCGATAATCTGGCTGCGGTACGCGGGACCCGTCTGATACTTGCCAAAGACCAGACTCTTGACCTGGTACTCCTCATAGAAGGCGCGCGCCACCGAATAGGCGTTGATGTCGCCACCGAGCAGCACGGGAATGAACTCGCGCTCTGTAAACTGCAATGCCATGGAAACTTCCTATCATGAACTACCCACACAACGGGCGGTCTTTGCGCAACTGGTTTATTCTAGCGTGCCAAGCCGCCGGCGCCCAAAGCTCCACCGTATCTATGGCAATCGACGTAATCGTCCAGCATGAAATCCGCCCTCGCCGTGATGGGACCCTGTAGTTGCAAAACCCCACATGAGGCGACTTTTGATAAACAAAAACCCTCTCGACAGGGTTCCGTAACGTTAAAGTTGAACTCTATGGTTTCTCAACAATTCATCATAACTGCAGGTCAAAGCCAAAGCCTCAAGTTCAACTTGACCCTTTGGAACCTTTAAGGTTCAAGTTGAGGTCGAAAGCAGTAGTAGAATACCGTTCGAACCATAACCTACGATTGATTGCAGAGGGACTGGATGCAGCATTCGAATCATCGCACCGCAGCGCTCATTGCGTCGAAGCCGGCTCGTATCATCACGAGCGCCGCGCTCGCCGTTGCGCTGACGGCCACGCCGATGCTCTCCCCCGTTGCGGCGTATGCCGCCTCGCAGGCAACGCAGGACCAGCTTTCCGCAGCCCAGCAGAAGATCGAAGCCGCCACGAGCGCCTACAACGACGCCCGCACCAAACTCGATGACCTGCAAAAGCAGATTGACTCCAATGAAGCAAGCATCGAGGAAATCGAGGCCAAGCTTCCCGAGCAGCAGGCCAAGGCAAGCTCCGCCATGCGCGATCTGTACAAGTATCAGAAAGGCACCAATCCCATCGTGAGCTTCCTGGTCAATGCGCAGAGCCTGGGTGAGTTCATCACGACCTGCAAATACACCAACCAGATCACGAGCTCGAGCGTCGACGAGATCGAAGAGCTCAATAATATGCAAACCGAACTCGAGCAGAACAAGGCCGAGCTCCAGCAGGCCAAGTCTCAGCTTGAGGCAGAGCAGAAAAACGCCGAGGATGCGCTGGCGCAGGCCCAGCAGCTCCGCAGCGAGGCACAGGCAAAAGCCGAGCAGGAAAATGCCGCCGAGCTTGCCAAGCTTGAGGCCGATAAGGCCGCTGCCGCCGAGAAGCTCTCGGGCGAGGGCGTAAGCGGCGGCAATTCCAGCAGCCAGGCCACCAACACCAACACCACCATAGACACCACGGTGAACAACTCCAATACCGGTAGTTCCGATTACGATTCGTTCATTAATGAGTGGACGAGCCGCATCGACAATTATCTCGCCGGCTCCCCCATGGCAGGCCAGGGCTATAACTTTGCCGTCGCCGCTTGGAATACCGGTGTCGACCCCCGTTGGTCCCCCGCCATCGCCTGCATCGAGAGCACCAAGGGTGCTTATTGCGCCAATTCTTACAACGCCTGGGGCTGGAGTGCCCGTGGCGGCGGTTGGCGCAGCTTTGGCAGCTGGAGCGAGGGCATCTCCGCTCACGTTGCCTATCTGGGCGCCAACTACGGCTCCACCCTTACCCCGGCAGCGGCCAAAAAGTACTGCCCGCCCACGTGGCAGGACTGGTACAACAAAGTCGCCGCTCAGATGAACCGCATCTAGGTGCAACTGCAAAGGGCCCCAATGGGGCCCTTTTCTTTTAGGTAGCGGAGGTATCGACGACGCCGGTCGCATTGGCAACCGCGACTATGACGATCATGCATAGGAGCAGCACACCCAATGCCTTGAGCCAAAGTTTCGCGAGTTTCTTGCCGCGATAGCTGTCGAGCAGTGCGAATCGCCGACGAAGACGGCGCTTATCGAGCAGCGCAAAATGCATAAGCACCATAAGGCCATCGACAAAGAAAAAATACTCGATTATGAGAAGCCACGTCGGGTAGCCTTGGTTTGCTCCCGTGGGGTGAAAGACGGCAAAGTGACTTCCGGCAAAGAACACAAGTAGCGAGAAGCAGACAAGCGTATTCCAAATGCGCCCCAGAGACTCCGGAACGCGAGAGAGCAGACCGCATGCAGCGGAGGCGGCAGGCCTAGGAAGCCCTGCGGGGTTCTGGAGCCCTTGGGGCGTCAACACCGTCTCCGAGGCCGGAGTACGGACAGGCGCAGGCGCAGGAGGCCGCACGGGGCGACTCAGATCGTATGCCGCGCGCGTAGCCCGTCCCAACGCTTCCGCACTCGCAAAACGCTTAGCCGGGTCGAGCGCCATCGACATGCAGATGACATCGGCAAGTGGAGTGGGAATGCCACGCGCCTCGCATTGCTCGCGCATGTCGAGCCCTGGTTTAGGGTCGATTCCCGTCAAGCAGAAGAACAACAGGGCGCCAAGTGCGTAGACGTCGCTGCGCACACTCGTCTGCCCAAACCCATACTGCTCGGGCGGCGCATAGGGTCGCGTGCCAAACTTGACGGTGTCGGCATCGGCGCCATCGCGCCATACGCGCGCGATCCCCAAGTCGATAATCACCAGCGACGAAAACGTCAGGCCCTCATCGAGCGTACAGTTCGCACCCGTCACGATGATATTCGACGGTTTGAGGTCGCGATGGATCACCGGCGCCGACGTCTCCCCCGCCATTGCAAAACCGGCGTGGAGCTCGCCCACGGCATCGCATAGGGCAGGATACAATTCACGCGCATAATCGGGGGTGGCTCCCAGACGGTCCACCAGCACCCCGAGCGTCTCACCTTCGATATATTCCATAACCACGTTAAGCTCGTCGCCCACACGACGGCAATCGACGATTCTGGGCAGGTGCTCAAAACGCCTGCCCGCCCGCTGAGCGGCAAACAGACGCTCGTATGCCCCGCCGATTTGAGCCGAGGCATCGATGCGTTTACGGACAAAGGGGCCGAGAGAACCACCACCGGTTCCTTCAAAGTACACGAGCTCGGTTGTTTCAACGGACGAGCGCTTAAGTACACGCTCCACGCGATAGCTGTCGTCGCGATCGAGCGACGCCAGATGTTCGGCAAGCGCTGCGGTCAGCTCGTCATCGGAATATGTTGTGGTCTGAGTATCCATAGCCTCCATCATAGCGCAGGGCGCAGACACCCCATGGCATCCGCGCCCCGTTCGTTTGCATCGTTGTTCGGCAGCTCCGCCGGCTCAGATATCAGCCGCTAACTCACCGTCTCCTCGCCAAAGCGATACAGCTCCTCGTTGACCTTTTGGAGGCTGCACCCGCGATCGATGCAAAAGATGGTAATCGCATCACGGCGATCCTTGCAGTTGAGGACGCTTACCCCGGCAGCCGTCAGTGCACGGTTGGCCTCTTTGAGCGTCAGCGCCATCGCAAAGGCAATCTGCAGCACCTTATTGCGACTCGGGTGACGCGCACCGGTAAAGATTTGATAGCCAAAGGTCTCATTGAGATCGGCCATACGAACCACACGCGAGCGCTCCAAGCCCTTTTCCTGCAGCAGCTGCTTCAGGTAGTCCGAAAGCGACGGGGCGGCAAAGTCGTGCTCCCTGATATAGCCATCGATGTTCGGCGCATCGAGAAGCTCATTGAGCAGCTCCTCGGTCAGCTTTTTATCGGGCATACGACTTCACCTCCCCCAGTGCATGCAACATGCTAGAAACCGCTTACGTCCGAACGCTCCCAGCTAGCAACCTGGTCGGGAGACACCGTACCCAGTGCCTCGAACTTCCAGGAGCCGCCCGCCTTCAGATGATTGGTGTTTGCAAGAGCCGTTCCAACCTGGTTGCCATCGGCATCATACAGAACATACTCAATCTGAATGTAGCTCTTTTCCTTGTCCGTGTTATTGGTCAGCGTGCCCGTGATCTTATAGGCAAACTGACTGGAGGTGTCTTCAGCCTCGTCAGCAATGGTATACGTTTCTTGCGATTCTTTTTGCTCCTCAGCCTGCTGTGTCGCCTCGGCAGGTTTTGCCGAATCGCTCGCAGACGAATCGGTTGAATTGCCACCCATAGAACCCACGGCACCGACGATAACCAGCACCACAATGACGCCTAGGACAATCTTGCCGATCGGCTTCTTTCCCTCTTTTGCCATTATTCATCCTTCCTACGATCCGGCTACCGTGCCGGCACACAGCACATCGTAGAAAGGATTGAACTTGAATTCATTAGCTGAGAGCTAAGGCTGCGGTAAACGGCCAATGCAGTTATCCAAACGCCGAGCAAACGCACTTTGCGTGACCGTCTGCTGGCAGCGCATCAACCCACCGTGACGGATTTCCCGGTAAAGGCACTGATCATCATTAGGACAAAGAACACCAGGTAGCTGATGCTCAATAGGTACGCAATGATCAGGAAGACGACCCAGCCGACATTGGTCTTACCGTCGGCGCGGCGCTGCTCGCGAGAACGGCACAGCCAGACCGTCACGCCGATGGCGGTGATAAACAGTACGAGTGCCGCCGCAGCCAGCCCAGCAAACACAAACATCACGCCAATGCTCACAGCGATGACCGGAAGCAGCAGCAAACCGCATCCGCATCCACCCGGACTATATACGGCAGACTGTCGGCGTCGTTCCATCGTCACTCCAAGCCAAGCAATCGTTTGTAGACATCGAGGCCTTTGAGTAGGATTTCCTCGTCAAAGAGCATGGTATCAGTGTGAAGGGCGCTCGTGGCATAGGCGGGACAGCCATCCGAATCGATCGGATTATCTTGTCCCTCCGGCACGCCCGTACCCAGGAGGAAGAACACACCTGGCAGATGGCGCTGATAGAAAGCGAAGTCCTCGGCAATCAGCAAAGGCTCATCCACGAGTTGCAGCTCGGACAAGACAGGCGCAATGTGGGCGAACAGCTCGGGGTCGTTATCGACCGGCGGATAGCCCTCGGCAAAATCGAGGTCATATGTGCAGCCCGTTGCGGCGCAGGCATCGTCCAGCACGCGGCGCACGCCCTCGCGCGCGCGGTCGAACATGTCGTCCGTAAACACACGTAGGCTGCCGGCAACATGGGCCTCCCCCGCCACCGCATTGCAGACGGTGCCGGCCTGCAGCAGGCCGAACTTACCAATGCAGGGCTCGTCGACACCCAACTCGTCCATGAGCTCGCGCTCGGAAACCAAGAACTTGGCAGCCGCCAGCGCCGCATCGTGCGACTCCTCGACCGGAACGCCATAGGTCTTAGCGATATGGATGCTCGTGCCATGGATATGAATGTGTGTCTCACTCGAACGCGCCAGCAACGGACCGGAGCAGCTCGCCAACGTGCCGGCGGGCAGATCGGGCCACACGTGGAAGCCGAAGATGCGATCCACCCCGTAGCGCTCGAACACGCCGCTCTCGCACACCGTCTTGGCACCACCAGTCGTCTCCTCGGCCGGCTGAAACACAAAGAGCACATTGCGCTTAATGGCGCCCGGCTGCTCACGGATCGTACGGTCGACAAAGGTTGCCGCCGAAAGCGCCATGGCCATGTGTCCATCGTGCCCGCAAGCATGCATCTTGCCGGGATGGGTCGAAGCGAACGCTGCCCCCGTTGCCTCGGCAATGGGCAGCGCATCCATATCGGCGCGAATCGCCGTGGCATGCGCGGCGCCAACGCCAGCGTCGAAGAAAGCGCAGACGCAGCCGGGGCACGGATGGGTCACCTCGCAGGTGAGCGGTGCCAACACGCCCTCGATATAGGCGATCGTCTGCGGAAGATCGAAGTCGAGCTCCGGGATCCTGTGCAAGTCGCGGCGGTAGCGACGGAGTTCTTGGAGCTCGGCCATATTGGTTCCTTTCGTAGGTGCGCGTCGGCTGCTATCTATTGTGCCGCAAGATTGCTACACCCTTATTTCCAGCATATCCCTGCATTTTTTAAACGTTATATACGAATACTCTTGTTTGGTAAAGTGCAACGTGGTAGGGTCGTTACCACTTGATAGAGGCGCGGGCACGAAGAGCCGCGGGCGAGCCGGCAGGCTTTGACCCCGCGGGGAGGCGAAACCCGCCGAACTGGGTTTTTCGGGCACGAACAGCCTGGTGGGCCTGCGGGAAACACCCGCAGAACTGTCTGCAGCAATGCGGGAGCGCTATCCGGACATTGGGTCCACGCTATGCGGATTCGATGCGCAGGTAGCGCCGTCTGGATAGCGAGGTTTACGGGACATGTCATTGACTCCCAACGAGGCATATACGGCCAAGCAGCCGTTTGTGGACAAGGAGACGCTCGAGCATATCGTCGAGCAGTTCCCCACGCCGTTTCATCTATATGACGAGGCGGGCATCCGCCGCAACATGCAAGAGGTGCGCGACGCCTTTGCATGGAACCCGGGCTTTAAGGAATACTTTGCCGTCAAGGCCAACCCCAACCCGGCGCTCATCTCCATTCTCAACGAATACGGCTGCGGCTGCGATTGCTCGAGCTATACCGAGCTCATGATCGCCCGCTCGCTGGGTATCACGGGACACGACATCATGTTCTCGTCCAACGACACGCCGGCTGCCGACTTTGAGCTCGCCGACAAGCTGGGCGCCATCGTCAACTTTGACGACATCAGCCATATCGAGTTCTTTGAGCGTGTCGCGGGGCCCATCCCCAAGACAGTCAGTTGCCGCTTTAATCCGGGCGGCTTGTTCCAGCTCTCCAACGGCATCATGGACAACCCGGGCGACTCCAAGTACGGCATGACCACCGAGCAGCTCTTCGAGGCCTTTCGCACGCTCAAGGCCAAGGGTGCCGAGGACTTTGGCATCCACGCGTTCCTTGCCAGCAACACCGTCACCAACGACTACTACCCCAAGCTCGCACGCATCCTCTTTGAGCTTGCCGTGCGCCTGGAGCGCGAGACCGGCGCACACGTGGCCTTCATCAATCTGTCCGGCGGCGTCGGCATACCCTACCTGCCCGAGCAGCAGGCCAACGACATCCACGCCATCGGCGAGGGAGTGCACGCGGCCTACGACGAGATCCTGGTTCCCGCCGGCATGGGCGACGTGGCCCTCTGCACCGAGATGGGCCGCTTTATGATGGGCCCCTACGGCTGCCTGGTCACCAAGGCCATCCACGAGAAGCAGATCTACAAGGACTATATCGGCGTCGATGCGAGCGCCGTCGATTTGATCCGCCCCGCCATGTATGGCGCCTACCACCACATTACGGTGATGGGCCAGCCGGGCGGCGTGGACAAGACCGCAGCACCCGTCACGGACACCTACGACATCACGGGCAACCTGTGCGAGAACAACGACAAGTTCGCCATCGATCGCGAGCTGCCGCATATCGACATGGGCGACCTACTCGTGATTCACGACACGGGCGCCCATGGCTACTCCATGGGCTACAACTACAACGGGCGCCTGCGCTCCGCCGAGGTGCTGCTGCGCCCCGATGGCTCGGCCGACCTCATCCGCCGCGCCGAGCGCCCGGGCGATTACTTTGCCACGCTCGACGTGCTGCCGTGCGGCCGCGAGCTGCTGGCCAAGTCGCGCGCCGATACTGCCCGCCATCGTGCCCAGGACGAGCGCCTGGCGGTCGCCGCCCAATGGAACAAGCGCATCCAAATCGCGGAAGCGAAGGAGAAGAACATGGACATCCGCAATCTCGAGGGCTCAATCGTCGCCCTTGTGACGCCGTTTAAAAAAGACGGCAGTGTCGACTTCGATGCGCTCGAGCGCCTTATCGATTTCCATCTGCAAAATGGTACCGACGCCATCCTCACTCTGGGCACCACCGGCGAGAGCGCCACGATGACCGACGACGAGGACAACTCCGTCGTTGCCGCAGTGGTCAAGCAGGTCGCGGGCCGCGTCCCCGTCATCGCCGGCTCGGGCTCCAACTCCACGCAGACCATGCTCACCAAGTCGCTCACCTACCAGGGCCTGGGCGCCGACGGTCTGCTGCTCATCACCCCCTACTACAACAAGTCCAACGAAGAGGGCATCTATCAGCACTTTAAGACCGTTGCCGACGCGGTGGACATCCCCTGCATCCTGTACAACATCCCCGGCCGATGCGGCTGCGGCATCAGCGAGCGCAACGTGGAGCGCCTGTCTGCGCACCCCAACATCATGGGCATCAAGGAGGCCTCAGGCAACGTCGCCTACGCGGCCAAGATCGCCCACCTGCTGTCCGATGACTTCCGCATGTACTCGGGCGAGGACGCGCTCACCGTGCCACTCATGAGCCTGGGCGCCTCGGGCACCATCAGCGTGTGGGCCGACGTTCAGCCGCAGCTCGTGCACGACATGTGCCGTGCCTATCTGGACGGCGACGTGGCGCGTGCCCGCGATATCCAAATTGCCGGCCAGCCGCTCATCAATGCCCTCTTTAGCGAGGTCAACCCCATCCCCGTTAAGGAAGCGCTCGCACAGATGGGTATGATCGAGGCAAACTACCGTATGCCGCTGTGTCCCATGGCCAACGACACACGCGCTGCACTCACCGATGCTCTGAAGGGAGCTGGTCTGCTTGATTAAGACTGTCATTATGGGAACGGGCCGTATGGGCTCGCTCATCCGCAC
>CAUGJN010000012.1 GCA_959599635.1 uncultured Collinsella sp. | reverse complement strand
AAGCTATACCGTTTCTCTCTTGCCCCACGATGTTTTCTTATCGGGAGGCACCTTTCGGACGCCTCCTTTTAATGGGCTTATTATTCTTGCGCACTACACCTCGGGCGCCTTGGCGACGGTCTCGCTTTCTGCCGTGAGCGGGCGGTTGTCGATGCGACGGCCCAAGCGATCGAGCTTTACGAGTAGCCATTCAATGGGATTCGGCCCTGCGCCTTCCTCGTCGGCAACCAGGTCCATGACGGCGATCTTGGTGCCGTCCTGCTTGAGCGTAACGCTGCCCACCTTGTCGCCCACATGCACCGTGCCCGAAAGATCGTCGTAGCTAACCTTTTCGGTCACCTCGCCGGCAAGGGAAAACACGGTCGCTTGCGCCGTGGGATCGGCGAGTGTGGCGTCGATCGTCTTATCCGTCCAGTCGGTTTGACCAATGCGCGCCATAAGCGGGTTGCCGTTGGCGGTCTTTTCCTGTGTGTTGGCGATTGCGACCGTCACCTTGTGACCGTAGTACCAATTGGCAAGGGTTGCGGTATCGGTAAAGCGCTGGTCGGTGGTGGTGGAGTTCAAAACGACGGTGTAGATCTCGTCGCCGTCGCGGTTGTAGGCGCTCGTAAAGCAATAGCCCGCGTCGTCGGTGGTGCCGGTCTTGCCACCGATGTTGCCATCTTGGCCCAGCAAATAGTTATGCGTGTCCATGGAATGCGAATGGTCGGTGCCGTCGGCGCCCGTGACCTCGATCCAGGAATCCTCGCTCGCTACGACCTCGCGGATCGTGTCGTTTTTCATGGCCTCCTGCATCATCAGCGCTACGTCATGTGCGGTTGAGTGCATGTCGCCGGCCCATTCATCAAAGTCCAGACCGTGTGGGTTCTCAAAGACCGTGCCGGTGCAGCCGAGCTTTTTGGCGCGCTCGTTCATGGCCTTCACAAAGGTTGCCTCGGCGTCTTTGGTCTTAGGGTCGATCTTCTTGCCCACATATTCGGCGAGCACGACGGCGGCGTCGTTGCCCGAGGGAATCATCAGGCCGCGCAGTGCCTGCTCCACGGTAAGCTCGTCACCTTCGAGCAAGCCGGCGGTCGAATTACCCACGGTGGCTGCGGCGTTGCTCACCGTGACCTTCTCGTCCATCTTGCAATTCTCGACGGTTAGGATTGCGGTCATGACCTTGGTGATCGAGGCGATTTTAACCTGCTCATCGGCGCCGCGCCCATAGTAGACGGTGCCGTCTTTGCCCATGACGAGCGCATTGGTCGCATCGATATCGGGCAGATTTTCGGCCGTGATGCCGCGCGCATCGGCGGTTTTGCCGCAGACATTGTCGGTCGTGAGTACTTGGGCGCCGGCGACGGTGGGCACGCCAGCGGCAAGGGCGATAGCGCAGACAAAGCCGGCGGCAAGCTGAGCAGAGCGCTTTGCAAAAGAGGTGAGGGACTTCACAGATTTCGCTTTCGACGGGATGGTCTCTTCTGGAACTAGAGTATATCGTTTGCCGGTGTCGGCGATCATCGCGTGCGTGCGTGGCCCACATCCGCGCCCGAACGGGCACAAGGGTGCTTAAGGCCGACTTAATCACCCACGCTTGTTGTGTGTGGCATGCGCCCCCTCGGGCATAATGGAGCGCGAGAGGAGCACGCATGAACGAGCGCATTTTGGTAGTTGATGACGAAAAGGCCATCGCCGACTTGGTTGGTATCTACCTTACAAAAGAAGGCTTTGACGTACAGGTCGCCTATAGCGGGGCCGATGCTGCCAAGGCAATCTTGGAGCAGGAGTTCGATCTTGCGCTGCTGGATGTCATGCTGCCCGATATCGATGGGCTTGAGTTGCTGCGTACGATCCGTTCCAGCCATACCTATCCCGTGATCATGCTGACGGCGCGCGATGCCCAGCAAGACAAGATCGAGGGCCTTTCGCTTGGCGCGGACGATTACGTGGTTAAGCCGTTCCGTCCGCTTGAGCTCATCGCGCGCGTGCATGCTCAGCTTCGCCGCTACACCAGCTACGGTAGCCGCGCGCAGGTGGCCGAGTCGCCGATCATCCAGCTCGACGGCCTGGAGATCAACCGCGATGCTCGTTCCGTAATGGTGGACGGTGCGCCGGTGCGCCTCACGCCCATCGAGTATTCCATCTTGCTGTATCTGGTCGAGCATCGCGGCAGTGTGGTGGCCGTGGAGGATCTGTTCCGCGCGGTGTGGAACGAGGATTTTATGCCCGGCTCCAACAATACGGTGATGGTGCACATTCGCCACCTGCGCGAAAAGATCGGTGACGACGCTCAAAAGCCGCGCTTTATCAAAAACGTCTGGGGCGTCGGCTACATAATCGAATAACGCCTTTGATGGTGGGGAAGTGGATATGACAAAAGACGATAGGCAGGCATTCGAGGTGCCCGATCGACTCTTTGAATACGTGAGGTCGGTCGTCGACAACCGCGCGCTTGCAACGGTGCTGCTCTTTTTGCTGAGCCTGCTGCTGATTGGCATCGATAACATCGCTGGAATCTTGGCGGTGCTGCTTGTCGGCTTTTTGCTGATCGATCGATTTGAAATCGTACGCCGCTGCGTGGTGATTGGC
This sequence comes from uncultured Collinsella sp., assembly GCA_959599635.1. Lineage (GTDB taxonomy): Bacteria > Actinomycetota > Coriobacteriia > Coriobacteriales > Coriobacteriaceae > Collinsella. The sequence continues at coordinate 25,753 of CAUGJN010000012.1, read as the reverse complement.
GGTGCCGCGTGGGCCATGACGTTGGCGATTGGCGCCATGGCACTCGGCGGCATCGAAGGGCCGGTGCTGTTCGATGCCGGCTTTGTATTCAACATGCTTGGCTTTGTGCTGGCGCTTGCCGTGTGCGTGCTGTTCTTTTGCGGCCGCGCCCTGTACTACCAGGGCTATGAGCAGGGCGAGCAGCATGCCGATTGTGTGCTGGCCGCTCGTATTCAAGATCGCCTGATCGATCACCCCGACACCTGGGACAACATCGACGGCGACTTCCTGGAGGTCGAGGGCGCACTCAACCGTGTGCGCGATCGCGAGCGCAAGGTGCAACAGGCCTTGCGTGACGAGTCTCATCGCAAGGACGATCTGGTCACGTACTTGGCACATGACCTACGCACCCCGCTTGCCAGTGTGGTGGGCTATCTTTCGCTGCTGCAAGAGGCTCCTGAGCTGCCGGTTGAGCAACGTGCGCACTTTACGGGCGTGGCGCTCGACAAGGCGCACCGGCTCGATGCACTCATCGAAGAGTTCTTCGATATCACGCGCTTTGACTTCCACGATATCGTGCTCACGCGCGGCTATGTTGATCTGGGGTTGCTGCTGGCTCAGGTGGCTGACGAGTTCTATCCCATCCTCAACGAGCAACATAAGGAAGCCCAGGTTGATATTCGCGAGGACCTGACGGTGCTCGTGGATGGCGATAAGATGGCCCGCGTGTTTAACAACATCATGAAAAACGCCGTCGCCTATAGCTATGAGGGCTCGACTATCACGATTGAGGCCAGGCGCCAAGACGATGGCGGCGTGCGCGTGCGCTTTATCAATCAGGGCGATCCTATCCCTGCGGCTAAGCTCAAGGTGATCTTTGAGAAGTTCTATCGCCTGGATGCGGCGCGTGCGACCAATCGCGGTGGTGCCGGTTTGGGCCTTGCTATTGCCAAGGAGATCATCGCGGCACACGGCGGTACCGTTGCATGTGAATCGACGCCCGAACACACGATATTCACCATCGAGCTGCCCGCCGCATAGCTAGCGTGCCCTTACAAACACTTGACAATGTGCTCACGTGCGTATGAGCCGCGATTCCTACTATCGATACTGCTGAATTGATATCGATATGGAGGTGTGCGGTATGACGGCTGCTGCGGCTGTGGAGCCCACGGAGCTTGAAGAACTCATGGAAGCGCAGGCCGAGGCCGCGCATGAGCGCGAGGTTGGGGATGCGACTCGCCCCACGGCAGAGGATCTTGCCGCCTCGCCGACGCGCATCGATGTCGAGGGCATCGACCTGTTCTATGGCGACCACCATGCGCTCAAGGACGTGAATATCAAGATCCGCGACAAGCAGATCACCTCGTTCATCGGGCCTTCGGGCTGCGGAAAGTCCACGTTGCTGCGCTGCTTTAACCGCATGAACGACGGCATCAAGGATTGCCGCATCGAGGGCAAGATTGCGCTCGATGGTCAAGATATCCTGGGCGATTGCGACATCTGCCGTTTGCGCCAGCGCGTGGGCATGGTGTTCCAACGCCCCAACCCATTTCCCATGAGCATCTACGACAACGTCGCCTACGGTCCTCGCGGTATGGGTGTGCGCGACCGCGCCGTGCTCGATGAGCTGGTCGAGGACTCCCTGCGTCGCGCTGCCCTGTGGGACGAGGTCAAGGACAAGCTCAAAGAGTCAGGCTTGGGTCTTTCGGGTGGACAGCAGCAGCGCCTGTGCATCGCCCGCGCACTTGCCGTGCAGCCCGACATTCTGCTGATGGACGAGCCGACCTCGGCACTCGACCCTGTGTCGACGTTGGTGGTGGAGCAGCTGGCCTGCGAGCTCAAGGAGACCTGCACGCTGGTGGTCGTGACGCACAACATGCAGCAGGCCGCGCGTATTTCCGATTCGGTTGCGTTCTTTTTGCTGGGTGAGCTGGTGGAGCACGCGCCCACCGCGCAACTCTTCAAGAATCCGTCCGATCCGCGCACCGCGGATTATTTGACGGGGCGTTTTGGCTGACGCTGTCTTTTACAGGTGCCTTTAGGGTTAAGATGCGGTCATATCGGCCGCAAAGGGGTTCAACATGATCTATTACGTCGAGGACGATGACAACATCAGGGATTTGACAGTCTACGCGCTGCGCAAGCAGGGAATCGAGGCCGAGGGCTTTTCGTGTGATGGCGAGTTTAAAGCTGCCGTGGCACGACGGGTGCCCGATGCTGTGCTGCTCGATATCATGCTGCCCGACACCGATGGCTTGGCGATTATGCGTCGCCTGCGTGCCGATCGCCTGACGGCGACGGTGCCCATCATGATGCTTACCGCCAAGGACACCGAACTCGACAAGGTGATGGCGCTCGATGGCGGTGCCGACGATTACCTGACTAAGCCGTTTTCGCTCATGGAGCTTGCGAGCCGCTGCCGCGCACTGCTGCGTCGCGGCGGCATGGTCAAGCAGGCGAGCGATGTGCTCAGCGTGGGCGACATCGTGCTTTCGCCCAGCCATCGCGAGGTGACCGTTGCCGGCGAGCCGCTTAAGCTCACCCTGCGCGAGTTCGACCTGCTCGAGTACCTCATGCGCAAGCCCGGCGTGGTCTTTACCCGCGAGTCGTTGCTGCAGAGCGTGTGGGGCTGGGACTTCGACGGCGGTTCGCGCACCGTTGACGTGCACGTGCAGACGCTTCGCCAAAAACTGGGCGAGCATGCCAGCGCCATCGAGACCGTGCGCGGCGTGGGTTATCGCCTGGCCGAGCCTTCTGCCGGTGATGGTGCCGAAGGCGACGACACCGCGGCCACCGCATCGGAGGAGTAACCCGTGGTCTTCGCCCCCCAGGGAAAACATACGCTGTCGCACCGCGTTTTTGTGACGATCTTTGTCTGCGCCATGGCGGTTATCGTGGCGTTTACGGTGCTGGGTGCGTTCTTTGTGCAAAACACTTTGGCGGATGCCACGAGTGCCAATCTGGCGCAGGAAACCGAGCTCATTGCTGCCGCCCTCGACGAGCAGCAGGAGCCCATTCCGTTCTTGCGAAGCCTCGATCGCGAGGATCTTCGTATCACGCTGATCAATAAGGACGGATCTGTTGCCTACGACAACGAGGCGTCGCCTTCCACACTGCCCAACCATGGCGATCGCCCCGAGGTCATCGAGGCCTTTGAGAGTGGTTCGGGTTCCGCGGAGCGCGCAAGCTCTACACTCGACGAGATTATGCTGTATCGCGCCGTCACCCTTGATAACGGCCAGGTCGTTCGCTTGGCGCAGGCCCAGCCTGGCGTTGCGGCGATTTTGCTGTCGATGCTGGCGCCGATGCTGCTTATCGCAGCAGCGGGTGCAGTACTCTCGTTTTTTATGGCGCGCCGTGAGTCCCGTGCCATCATCGCGCCGTTGCAAGAGGTGGATTTGGATCACCCACGCCGTAGCTATGAGCACGCCTATGCCGAGATGGTCCCCATGCTTGAGCGCATCGAGTCGCAGCGCCAGGAACTCAAGCGCCAAATGGCGGTGCTAGCGGACAACGACCGTATGCGCCGCGAGTTCACGGCGAATATCACCCATGAGCTCAAGACGCCGCTTACGGCGATTTCGGGCTATGCCGAGCTCATCGCAAATGGCATGGTCGAGGGCGAGGACGACCTGCGCAACTTTGGCGGTCGCATCTATCGTGAGGCGGGCCGCTTGGCAGCGCTTGTCAACGACATCCTTACGCTGTCTAACTTGGACGAGGCCGAACGTGCAACTGAGGGCGAGGCGGTGCCCATTGGGTCCACGGAGCCTATTGAGCTCTCGCGTGCGATCTACGCGGTTGAACAGCGTCTTGAACAGGTTGCCCGTCAGGCGAATGTGACGATAAGTCATGAGACCAAGCCTGTGGTCATCGAAGGCGTGTCGCGCTTGGTCGACGAGCTCATCTATAATCTGGCAAGCAACGCCATCCGCTACAATCGGCCCGGCGGTACGGTTACGCTGCAGTGCGGCACCAACGACGAAGGCCATCCGTTCCTCGCTGTCGCCGACACGGGAATCGGTATCGCGCCTGAAGAACAGGGCAAGGTATTTGAGCGGTTCTATCGCGTGGACAAGAGTAGGTCCAAGGCACGCGGCGGAACCGGCCTGGGGCTTGCCATTGTCAAGCATGCGGCCCTGTATCATCACGCCACGCTCGATCTGTCGAGCGAGTTGGGCGTGGGAACCACCATTACGGTGACGTTTCCCATACAGCAGGACGAGCCATTCGCATAGCGATACAACATAGATATTGATATAGACGCCGCATTTGACTTTCGGGTGCGGCGTTGTTGTGCAATTTTACGATTGCTTCCGACATTTTTACAGGAGAGCCTGTTTCTTATGTATAGAGTTTGGTCTCGGTAAAAAGATGCGATAACATACGGACAGTTTTGTCAATCCGAACTGGGGAAATGAAAGGCAAGCTGCATGACCCTTCTCGAACTGTTCCAGCTGCTGAAGAAGCACCTCAAGCTGGTCATCACCCTTCCGGTGGTCTGCGCGATCGCCATGGGCATCGTGTCCTTCGTTGCGATGGACAACACCTATACCGCGACGACGAGCATGTACATTCTCGCCAAGACCGACGATAGCGGTCAGATGAGCTACAACGATCTCTCGGCGAGCCAGATGCTTTCCAACGATATCGCCACGCTGCTGGATAGCGATAGCGTTAAGAGCGGCGCCGCCAAAGAACTGGGCCTCACCGATCTGGATGACTACAAGGTGTCTGTTTCCTCCGAGACCACCACGCGTGTCATTACGCTTTCGGTTACCGGCACCGATGCCAAGGAGACGGCTGAGGTCGCAAAGGCCATTGCCAGCTCGGTGAGTACGGTCGCTCAGAACGTCGGCGCTGCCCAGAGCATCAACGTTATCGACGAGGCTAAGACCCCCGAAGCCCCCAGCGGCCCCAAGCGCACGCTGTATATTGCCGTCGCGTTCCTCGCCGGTATCTTTATCGCAGTTGCCTATGTCGTTTTGGCAGACATGCTCAATACCCGCATCCGCGGTGCCGAAGAGGCAGAAGAGCTCCTGGGTATTCCCGTTGTTGGCCGAATTCCGGCTATGAAAGGTGGTAAATAGGCATGGCTAAGGCAAAGAACACCGATAAGCTCGTTGTACAGAATGCCGCCAAGACCCTTCTGGCCAACATCCGCTTTGCGAGCGTGGACGACCCCATTCGCACCATCACCGTTACCTCCTCGATTCCCAACGAGGGCAAGTCTACGGTTTCCATTAACCTTGCTCAGGCAATCGCCACGAGCGGCAAGTCCGTGCTCCTGGTCGAGGCCGATATGCGCCGCAGGTCCCTTTCCGATATGCTCGGCGTCCGCTCCCGCGGCGGACTCTATGCGGTCCTTTCCGAGCAGGTTTCTATCGACCAGGCGATTGTCGAGACAGGTCAGAAGAATTTCTACTTCCTCGATGCCGAGCCGCATATTCCCAATCCTGCCGACATCATCGTCTCCCATCGCTTTGCCAAGCTGGTCAAGGCACTGTCTGCTAAGTTCCAGTACGTCATCTTCGATGCTCCTCCGGTCGGCACCTTCATCGATGCTGCCGAGATTGCCAGCCTGACCGACGGCGCGCTGTTCGTGGTGCGCGAGGACTTTACCAAGCGCGAAGAGGCGCTCAACGCTATCGCCCAGCTTAAGAAGTCCGAGAAGGTCAAGCTCATCGGTACCGTCATGAATTACTGTGAGACCGAGACCAGCGAGTACTATTATTCTTACTACACCAAGGACGGTAAGAAGGTTAAGAAGGGCTCCGACGATCAGGGGACTTCCAAAAAGGGCATCTTCACCAACCGAGCAAACGTTTAGTTGATTAAGGCTGACCTATGCGTGACATTCATTGCCATATCTTGCCGGGTGTAGACGACGGCGCCGCCGATCTCGATGAGAGCTTGGCGATGCTCGAGGCTGCCAAACGGGCCGGTGTAACCAGAATCGTTTGCACTCCTCACTGCCGTGATCCCTATTTTGATTACGACAAGATGTGGGATGCCTTTGAGCTGCTGCGCGATAACGCTGACGGTTTTCCGCTCCAGATGGGCTTCGAGGTCAACCATCGAAAGCTCGTTGAGCTTGGTATCGATGCCGCGGATCACTTGCATTTCGATGGGACCAACGAGTTTCTGCTCGAGCTTTCGACGCATGCCGATGCGTATGCGTTTAGAGAGTACGAGAACACGATTTACGATTTGCAGTGCCGTGGCTATCAGGTGATCATCGCTCATCCTGAGCGCTATCGTGCGGTTCAAAAGGATGTAAGCGTGGCGGAGCGCCTGGTCGATATGGGCTGCAAGCTGCAGGCTTCGGCGGACTTTATTGCCGGCGGTCGCTTTGGTCGCGAGAAAAAGCCGGCACAGCGCCTGTTCGATCAGAACCTGTACAGCTTCATCGCGAGCGATGCCCATAACGTGGGTCATTACGACTGTCTGGCGAAGGCTCGCGCGAAGTTTAGCGTGCGCGGAGCTCATTTTCGCTAAAATCTGTCCCTAACGTTCGCGTTGAATGAAAGGGCAGCTATGGATATCCAACTTAAGACGGGATGCTTTGACGACGCGGCGTTGGTGCGCCGCGTCGTTTTTATGGACGAGCAGGGCTACGAGAATGAGTTCGACGCTATCGACGAGGATCCGAACTGCATTCATGTGACACTCTATGTAGACGGCGAGCTTGCCGGCTGCTCGCGCGTGTTTCCCGAAGAACTCGAGCGCGCAGCTGACGCAGAGGCTCCGGTGTCGCCGGCGTGCGACTTGGACGAAGGCGTCGCGGCGGGGGAGACCTACATTATGGGGCGCGTGGCCGTGCTGCCGAGCATGCGCCGTCGCGGTTTGGCGAGCAAGATTGTCGAGGCCAGTGATACGTGCGCGCGTGATGCCGGCGCCAAGCTCATTAAGCTGCACGCGCAGGAATACGTGCTGCCGCTCTATGCCAAGGCGGGTTACACGCAGATTGCCCCGGTGGACTACGAAGACGAGGGCCAGCCCCATGTTTGGATGGCCAAGCGCGTAGATGGCAGATAGGGACGTTCCTTTCCTGCCGGCAGTCGGGGACACTCCTTGGCAATTGGCGCATCAGAGCGTTTGGACATACAGTTTTTCGATTCCGTATGTATATATGCGCGCTAATGGGTTATAAAATCTAAGTCTGAACATAGCAGGTCTGCAATGCGGCTCGGGCAACCGGGCCGTTTTTGCGGACGGGGGTAGCGCGAAAGGACTGCACATGCGTCAATTTAAGACCGAGAGCAAAAAACTGCTCGACCTCATGATCAACTCCATCTACACCAATAAGGAAATCTTCCTGCGCGAGCTTATCTCCAACGCGAGCGATGCCGTCGACAAGCTCAACTTTAAGAGCCTGCAGGACCCGAGCGTCAAGCTCGACCAGGGCGACCTGGCTATTCGTGTTTCCTTTGATAAAGATGCCCGTACCATCACCATTTCGGATAACGGTATCGGCATGACCGCCGAGGAGCTCGAGCGCAATCTGGGCACCATCGCCCATTCCGGCTCCGAGGAGTTTAAGACTGAGAACGCCGAGCAGCAGGGTTCCGATGTCGACATCATCGGCCAGTTTGGCGTGGGCTTCTACTCTGCCTTTATGGTTGCCAGCCACGTAAAGGTTGTCAGCCGCGCCTATGGCGAGGACACCGCTCACGTGTGGGAGTCTGATGGTCTTGAGGGTTACACCATCGAAGACGGCGAGCGCGCCGAGCACGGCACCGATGTCATCCTCACGCTGCGCGAGAACGAGAAGCTCGACGCCGACGGCGAGGCCGAGACCTACGATCGCTTCCTGACCGAGTGGGGCCTCAAGAGCCTGATTCAGCAGTACAGCAACTATGTGCGCTACCCGATTCAGATGATGGTGAGCAAGAGCCGCCAGAAACCCAAGCCCGAGGACGCCGGCGACGACTACAAGCCCGAGTACGAGGACTACCAGGAGCTCGAGACCATCAACTCCATGACGCCGATCTGGAAGAAGCACAGCTCCGATGTTGAGCAGAAGGACTATGACGAGTTCTACAAGTCCACGTTCCACGACTTTGACGATCCGGCACGTACTATCAGCTTCCATGCCGAGGGTACGCTCGAGTACGACGCCCTGCTGTTTGTGCCGGGCCGCGCCCCGTTCGATCTGTACAGCAAGGACTACGAGAAGGGCCTGGCGCTCTACAGCTCCAACGTGCTGATTATGGAGAAGTGCGACGACCTGCTGCCCGACTACTACAACTTTGTCCGTGGTGTCGTGGATTCCGCCGACGTGTCGCTCAACATCTCGCGCGAGACGCTGCAGCAGAACCGTCAGCTCAAGGCCATCGCCAAGCGTGTGGAAAAGAAGATTACCGCCGACCTTGAGGATATGCGTGACAACGACCGCGAGGCCTACGAGAAGTTCTTTGAGAACTTTGGCCGCGGCCTTAAGTACGGCATCTACTCGAGCTATGGCATGAAGGCCGATGAGCTCGCCGACCTGCTACTGTTCTGGTCTGCCAAGGAGCAGAAGATGATTACCCTGGCCGAGTATGCCAAGGGTATGCCCGAGGACCAGAAGGCCATCTACTACGCCGCCGGCGACTCGCGTGAGCGCTTGGCCAAGATGCCCGTGGTGAAGGGCGTGCTCGACCGCGGTTACGACGTGCTGCTTCTGACGCAGGACGTGGATGAGTTCACCTTCCAGGCTATGCGTGAGTACGTTGCCGCCGATATGCCTAAAATCTACGAGGACGACGCCGCCCGCGAGGCTGCCGAGAAGGCCGTTGCCGACGGTGCTGAGCCCGAGGTCGAGGATCGTCACCTGGAGCTCAAGAACGTCGCGACTGGCGATCTTGATCTGGCGACCGAGGACGAGAAGAAGGAGGCCGAGGACGCCACCAAGGAAAACGAGGACCTCTTTAGCGCTATGAAGGAGGCGCTCGGTGACAAGGTCGAGAAAGTTGCCGTCTCCGCGCGCCTGACCGATGCCCCCGCTTGCATCACCACCGAGGGCCCGCTTTCGCTCGAGATGGAGAAGGTGCTCCAGAAGGGACCCGAGGGTGCGCCCGACGGCATGCCCAAGAGCCAGCGCGTGCTCGAGCTCAACGCCAAGCACCCGGTCTTTGACAAGCTTGTCGCTGCCCAGAAGGCCGGTGACGCCGACAAGATCAAGCAGTACTCCGGTCTGCTCTATGACCAGGCTCTGCTGGTCGAGGGCATCCTCCCCGAGGATCCCGTTGCCTTCGCGGCGGCTGTTTGCAACTTGATGTAGTTCGGGGATACGGCACCGTAACTAGATTAGAACGAGAGTGGATAATCTCCCACTTTTGGCTCGAATGCGGGCTTGAAGTGGGAGATTTTCCACTCTCGTTTCCTTTTGAATGATCCCTTCGTCCCCAAGGGATCATTTATTTGTGCGGGTTGTGGTTTTGTGACCTGCTGAAATTTGAGATACTGTACAACTGTACGTTAACTAATCTTCGTAGTATATTGCTACCCGCAAAACTCAATACCATTGTGCTTCGAGACGCTAAAGCGCCTACGTACAATGGTTGTTGATAGTACGATTTGATTCAACGACAGGATGGATGGTCCAAGCGTGAGTCTCGGCAGCAAACTATCCAACGCAAAGGTCTCCTTTGCGATATTTAAGCGCGACATTAAGCGACTGCTTATGAACCCCGTCGCCCTGGTGGTTACCCTGGGCGTGTGCGTTATCCCCTCGCTGTATGCCTGGTACAACATCGTGGCAAACTGGGATCCGTACGGAAACACCCAAGGTATCAAGATTGCCATCGCCAACAACGATCAGGGCACTCAGAATGACTTGGTGGGCGAGCTCAACGCGGGCGACCAGGTCGTCGATCAGCTCAAGGAGAACGATCAGCTGGGCTGGACCTTCGTCGATTCGGCCGCCGATGCCAAAGAGGGCGTCGAGAGTGGTGAGTACTATGCGGCCATCGTAATCCCCAAGAACTTCTCCGACAATCTTGTTTCGATGCTCGATGGCAATTACCATCAGCCGAAGCTCACCTATTACGTCAACGAGAAGAAGAGCGCTATTGCGCCCAAGGTCACCGACACTGGTGCCAATACCATCGAGGAGCAGATCAACTCGGAGTTTGTCTCCACGGTGGGCGAGACCGTCGCGGGCATTGCCAAAGATGCTGGCATCGACCTTAAAGACAAGGCGACCCAGACCCGGGATTCGCTGGCGGGCTCGGTGTCCGAGGCGTCTGATACCCTGGGCGAAGTACGCGATTCCATCGGCGACATGAACACCGCCATCGACAAGACGAGCAGCTCGATTGCTTCGGCCGATGCTGCGCTGGCGGGCCTGCAGGGGCAGGCGCCCTCTCTAACGCAGGCAATCTCCCAGGGCAACGACCTGCTGGGCGAGGCTCGCGCCACGGCGGGCAACTCTATCACCTCGCTCTCCAAGGCACTCTCGGAAGGTAGCCTTGCACTCACCAAGACGTCAGCCTCCGCGAACGCTGCGATTGGCAAGCTAACGGGTACGGTCACATCTACGACCACCCGCATCGACAACTCGCTCGAGTCTCTCCAGGCGACGATCGATCACAATAAGGCCGTTATCGGGCACTTGGAGATTCTCGTTAATGACACGTCGACAGGTTCCGAGGAAATTGACGCGCGCATTGTATCGACCATCGATTCGCTTCGCGAGCAAAACCAGAAGCTGCAGAGCATCAAGGATGGCCTTTCTGCACAGTCGAGCGCCATGGCAAACGACGCTACGGCAATCTCGAACGCGAGCAACGCACTCAACGCGGCAATTCAGACCGGTACGGCTAACCTCGGTCAGGCTCAGACCGATCTGGGTCAGAACGCACTTCCGAAGGCTTCGAGCGCGCTTGACTCCTTTGCCGCCGTTTCGGGCGATTTGACCGGCATTGTGTCGGGTATGACCCCCACGATAGCGAGCGCGCGCGGCACGCTGGCGCAGCTCGACGCCACGCTCAAGCAGGCAAAGACCACGCTGTCCCAAACCGACGCCTCCCTTGCCAAGGTTCAGGACAAGCTCGCGACCGCCGCCAATGACATTGCGGCGCTGCAGACCTCTGAGTCTATGGGCGAGTTAGCCGACCTCATGGACGTCGACGTCAATGACGTGGCAGATTTCATGGCATCTCCGGTTGAGCTGACGTCCAAGTCAATCTATCCGGTCAAGAGCTTTGGCTCGGGCATCGCGCCCTTCTACACCAATCTGGCGCTGTGGGTAGGCGGCTATGTGCTCATCGCTATCTATAAACTCGAGGTCGACCGCGAGGGCATCGGTAGCTTTACGGCGCGTCAGGGCTACTTTGGCCGCTGGCTGCTGCTGGTGATCCTGGGTGCGTTGCAGGCCATTATCGTTACGGTGGGAGATCTGGTCATTGGCGTTCAGTGCGTCAATCCGCTGCTCTTTGTACTGGGCGGCATCGCTATTTCGTTCACCTACGTCAACATCATCTATGCGCTGTCCACCACGTTTAAGCATATCGGTAAAGCCATTGGCGTCATCCTCGTCATTGTGCAGATCCCCGGCTCGTCGGGCATGTATCCCATCGAGATGATGCCCGGCTTCTTCCAATGGTTGCATCCGCTGCTGCCCTTCACCTATGGCATCAACCTGCTGCGCGAGACCGTCGGTGGCATGTATTCGTTCAACTACCTGTTCAACCTGTGCATCCTGGGCGTGTTCCTTGCCATCGCACTCTTTATTGGCTTGCAGCTGCGTCCGCTGCTGCTCAACCTCAACCTGCTCTTTGACAAGCAGCTTTCCACGACGGGCCTCATGATCTGCGAGTCCAACGACCTGCCGCGCCAGCGCTATTCGCTGCGCACGGCCATGCGCGTCATGCTCGATTCGGATTCGTACCGTCGCGAGCTGCTCGATCATGCCGTGGCGTTTGAGCATCGCTACCCGTACTACATCAAGGGCGGTTTTGCCGCCGTGGTAGGCGTGCAGGTTCTGCTCTTTGTGCTTTCGACGGTGCTCGATATCGACAATAACGGCAAGATCATCCTGCTCGTTATCTGGATCATTTCGGTTATCGCCATCTGCGGCTGGCTCATCAACATCGAATACATCCGTGCGAGCCTCAATACCCAGATGCGTATCTCGGCGCTTTCGGACGAGGACCTTCGCCGCGAGATGCGCGAGCACACGGCTGCCATCCCTGCCGCCCGTCGCATGTTTGGTCTCAACGCCAGCGAGCGTGGCGCCAAGGGAGGCGAACAGCCTACGAGCCGTCTGTCGCATATCGGTGCGCATCGTAAGGCTCAAGATGCCGACGGCGCTGACAACGTAAACGGAAACGACGGGGACACCACCTCGCTTGGCAAGCACTCTAAAGGAGGTGAGGCATAAATGAAAAACATCCTGCACCTGTTTAAGCGCGATGTCCAAAACGTGTCTCGCTCCGTGATCGGCATGGTCGTCGTGATGGGCCTGATCATCGTGCCATGTCTCTATGCATGGTTTAACATCGCCGGAAGCTGGGATCCCTACGGCAATACCGGCAACCTTAAGATTGCAGTGGTCAACACCGATGAGGGTTACGAGAGCGATCTGATTCCCGTCGAGGTCAACGTGGGCGAAAACGTAACCGCCACCCTGCGCGGCAACGAGAACTTCGACTGGGTCGTCCTCAACGACCGTGATAAGGCGATTGAGGGCGTTAAGTCGGGCGCGTACTACGCTGCCGTCGTTATCCCTAAAACGTTTAGCGCCGACATGATGACGCTTTTCTCGACCGAGGTGAAGCACGCCGATATCGAGTTCTATGAGAATCAGAAGGCCAACGCCATCGCACAGATCGTGACTGAAAAGGGTTCGAGCGCCGTCCAGAGTCAGGTCAACGAGACCTTTACCAAGACCATCACGACCATCGGCCTTAAGACCGTGTCCAGCCTGCTCGACTATATGAGTACCGACCAGGTGAGCAGCTTTATCGCCAATCTGTCCTCGACGCTGGGCGATTCGGTCGAGGACCTGCAGGACGTTCAGGCGAGTGCGACGTCGCTCGCGGGCATTTTGAGCTCCACGTCCGATTCACTGACATCGGCGGGCGGCATGCTCAAGCAGACGGGCACCGTTGATGAGTCGACGAAGCAGCTGATGGAGCACGCCAAGAGTGGCATCAATGATTCCAAGGAAGCGCTCAAGGCCGCCAACGATGCCGTTGACGCGGCGATTGACGGAAGCGCGGGCTCGTTCGACAACGTGTCCGCCGAGCTTGCGAAGGCATTCGATGCCGCGAATCAGCATGTTTACCTTACGGTGTCTCAGCTCAACGAAGCCGCAGCGGCGCTCAATACGCGTGCTGACGATATCGATGCGATGACCGATCAGCTCCGTAACCTTGCCGACCAGGTGAGTGATGACAAGCTCAAAGACGGTCTCGAGTCCGCTGCGACGTCGCTGGGCAGAATTGCCGTGGAGTACCGCAACAATGCGAAGGACCTGACGGCGACCGCAAAGTCCCTTTCGGACGGCATGGCGGAGGTCAACAACTCGCGTGCCGAGGTCGACCAGGCCATCGCCGATGCCAAGGCGGGTATCTCGGGAGCCAAGTCCGACTACGATTCCACGTTCTCGGTTAAGGCCAAGGAGCTCAAGAAGACCATTTCGGGCGTTCTGGATTCCCTGAACGGTATCTCGGGTGACTTGGATAGCGCCGTGAGCGGTCTGACCGACGCCTCTGGCTCGCTCGCAAAGGGCCTCTCCAAGGCTGCGACGCTGGTCAACAAGGCTTCCGATCAGCTGGGTGAGGCATCGGACAAGATCAGCGCCTTTAAGGACGAGCTCGATGGCGCCCTGATGTCGGACGACCTTGCCACGATCAAGACGATGATCGGCAACGATCCCGAGGGTTTGGCCGTGTCGCTTTCCGGCCCCGTCGCGCTCGACCGCAAGCCGGTCTATCCGATCCGCAATTACGGTTCGGCCATGGCGCCGTTCTATACGATCCTGTCGCTGTGGGTCGGCTCGATCGTGCTGGCGGCCATGATGAAGGTATCGGTTGACGATGAGCTCATCAACGAGCTGATCCCCGTGCGCCTGCACGAGATCTACCTGGGCCGCTACCTGTTCTTTGGAGGTCTGGCCCTGCTGCAGGCGACACTCGTGTGCGCGGGCGACATCCTGTTCTTTGGCATCCAATGCGACAATCCGCTGCAATTTGTGCTGGCGGGTTGGGTCGCGAGTCTCGTGTTCTCCAATATCGTCTACACGCTTACGGTTTCGTTTGGCGATATCGGCAAGGCGCTCGCCGTCGTGCTGTTGGTTATGCAGGTCGGCGGTTCGGGCGGTACGTTCCCCATCGAGATGACCGGCCCTGTGTTCCAGGCGATCTATCCGTTCCTGCCGTTCACCCACGGCATCAACGCCATGCATGCCGCCATGGCTGGCGCCTACCATATGGAGTACTGGATTGAGCTAGGCATTCTGGCGAGCTATCTGATTCCGTCGCTGGCACTGGGCGTCGTCTTCCGCCGCCCGGTCATCAAAGCCAACGACTGGATCATCGAAAAGCTGGAGTCGACCAAATTGATTTAGCGCGACAATGTGGCGTTGACGGAACATCGAGGCCTTCCGGCTCGACGCTTTAGTTGAGTGAATTGCATGAGCTGCTTGGTTGTTGCTACAGTAGCGGGGCGTGCCGGGGGTCCGGCGCGTCCCGTTTTTATTTGACCATGAGGCGGCACGCGGCCATGCACGTGCGGACACCACGCCCAGTTTGAGTGTGAGGATGTTCCATGGCCCAATACGCTACCAACGAAATTGAAAACATGCCCGATAGCCCTGTTGCTCGCGAGGACCTGGGTGCGGGCGGCACCTCCCGTGGTGCCGGTGCTCGTTCGCCGTTGTTCTGGAAAGTTCTACTGCTTTCGGTGGCGATTATCTGGGGCTACTCCTTTACCACTATGAAGGACGCGCTCGACACCATCCCGGTGTTCGAACTGCTCTATATTCGTTTTCTTCCCGCAGCGCTGGTCATGCTTGTTATCTTTCGCAAGCGCATCGCCGCCCACTTTAACGCTCGCAATCTGATCGTTGGTCTGAGCATGGGCGCGCTCATGTGGGCAGCCTATGCCTTGCAGACGGTCGGTCTGGCTCAGACCACGGCGGGTAAGAACGCTTTTTTGACGGGCACCTATTGCATTCTGGTCCCGTTCGCGAGTTATTTCCTAAGCGGCGAAAAACTCACTCGTTACAACTTGGGTGCCGCATTGCTCTGTCTGGCGGGCATTGGCCTGGTGGCGCTCGATAGCGTCGAGTTCAACATCGGTGATGCCATCACGCTGGGCGGTGCGGTTTTCTTTGCCATTCAGATGTCGGTGACGGCCAAGTACGGCCGAAAGATGGACATCAACGTCATCACGTTTTGGATGTTTGTGGGCAATGGCGTCTTGAGCCTTATCTCGTCGCTGTTGTTCGAGACCCAAGCGCCTGCGTCCGTGTGGACGCCGAGCTTTATCGGCGTGATGGCCTTTCTCTCGGTGGGCTGCACGTGCGTGGCGCTGCTCATCCAAAACGTCGGCTTGGCGCACGTCCCGGCCTCGACGGGCTCATTGCTCCTATCGATGGAGTCCCCTTCGGGCGTGTTGTTTTCGGTGCTGCTGATGGGGGAGGCGCTCACCTCGCGTCTGCTTGCCGGCTTCGTCCTCATCTTCTTGTCGATCATCTTGAGCGAGACTCACTTCGATTTTTTGCGTCGAAAGCCGCGCCCGCAATTGTAAACAACTTGTTGCGCCGCCCTCCCGGGGCGGCATTTTTTATGCCTCGCCCTTAAAGTAGTACCTTACACTTTACGCTATCAAAGTGCTTGCTGCAAAAACGATACTGGAGGGCATCTATGGCACCAGCTTTGTCCGATCTTCAACCGCAATCAGCGCCCAAGGCCACCGCCGCGGCGCAGACCGCTATCGGTGACGGTCTTGTTGCAGAAGCTCAGGCTTTTGCAGACGAGCTCGCTGTGTGGCGACACGATCTCCACCAGATGCCCGAGCTGGGTAATAGCCTCCCACAGACCTCTGCGTATATCCAAGCGCGCCTGACCGAGATGGACATCCCATTTGCCACGCTCGTTGATGGTTCCTGCGTTGTGGGCCTTGTCGGCGCCGGTGCCGCCGCGGCCCAAGGCAATGGCGTCTGCACGAATGAGCAGGCTGGTACGGTCATCATGCTTCGTGGCGACATGGACGCCCTGCCCGTTGCCGAGGAATCCGGCGAGCCCTTTGCATCCACCAACGGCTGCATGCACGCTTGCGGTCACGATATGCACGCGACGGCGCTGCTTGGCGCGGCTCGTATGCTCAAAGCGCGCGAGACTGAGCTTGTTGATGCCAACGCCACGGTTAAGCTGCTGTTCCAGCCGGGCGAGGAAACCTTTGAGGGTGCCCGCGCCGCCATTGCCGACGGTCTGCTGCAGAACCCGCGCCCTCAGGTCGCCTTTGCCATGCATGTCAATAGCCAGTCGCCGCTTGGCCTGGTGCTTTACGGCAGTCCGGCGCTCTCGGGTGTGTACGGTTTCCGCATCACGCTGCAGGGCAAGGGCGGTCATGGCTCGAGCCCCGAGATCTGCATCGACCCCATTACGGCGGGTGTGCACGTGCATCTGGCACTTCAGGAGCTTATCGCTCGCGAAGTGCCGGCGGCCAAGGAGGTCGCGCTTACCGTTGGCAAGTTCGCCGGCGGTCAGGCCGCAAATGTCATCCCTGATACTTGTGTGCTCGAGGGAACGCTGCGTGGCTTCGATGTCGAGCTCATGGAGCACCTCAAGGCCCGCATCGCGGAGGTCGTCAAAGGCGTTGCCACGACCTATCGTACGCCGGCGACTATTGAGACGCTCTCGGATGTTCCCCCGCTCGTACTCGATGACGATATGACGCAGGCGTCGCTTGGCTACGTGGGCGCGGTGCTGCCCAAGTCCGCCTTCCTGCCGCTGTTCCATGCCATGGCGAGCGAGGACTTCGCGTTGATCTCGAGCGAGATCCCGAGTGCGTACTTTACCGTGGGCGCTGCCGTGACTGATACGGACGAGCATTTTGCTCAGCATCATCCCAAGGCACGTTTTAGCGATGCCGAGCTTCCCCTTGGCGCCGCGGCTTATGCCGCCGTCGCTTTGGGCTACATCGCCGACCACCGGTAGCACCCAATCTTGCTGCTCGTTTGTTTAAAAAAAGGAACAGCATGTCTCAGTAACGTAAGTTCTTCCCCGGCTGGCTCGTGGTGGCCTCCGGCTTTGTGATCATGGCCACGTGCTACACCATTTTCGTCAACTGCATGAGCCTGTTCCAGCCGCTCATCGTCAGTGACTTGGGAATATCTCTTGCGCAGTACAACATCTCCAATGCGATCTCCACGGTGGTGAGCGTTATCGGATCGCTTGTCATTGGCCATGTTGCCGACAAGGTTAGTGGTCGCATTTTGGGTTCGCTTACCGTCATAGCCACCTCGGCGGTGCTCGTGGGCATGAGCTTTGTCGGTGAGCTGTGGCAGGTCTACGTGCTCTTTGCCGTCTCGGGCTGCTTCGCTGTCGCCTCGACCCGCCTGCTCATTAGCCTGGTGACCGCCAACTGGTTTACGGCCAAGCGAGGCCTTGCCATCTCCATCGCACTTTCGGGCTCGGGCTTTGGCGGCGCCATTCTGTCGCCCATCGTGAGCTCGCTGATCGTGAGCGTGGGTTGGCGTTCCACCTTCTTGGTGCTTGCCGCCGTCTGCATTGTGGCGGCGCTGCCCATCACGGCGTATTCCTTCCGCACCAAACCTTCCGAGATTGGCCTGAAGCCGCTCGGCGAGAACCCGGGCGATCCGTCCGTCTCGACGGCTGGCGACAAGGACGAGCGCACGGCGCCCGAGGTTAACGTTGGCTGGTCTCGCATCAAGAAGAGCCCGGCGTTTTGGCTGCTCGTCGTCGCCTTTCTCTTTATGGGCCTCGTTAACGGCGCCATTTTGCCCAACCAGGTCACCAACATGACGAGCGTTACCGTCAACGGTGCCAAGATCGTCACGGGTGGCCACGACCCCATGTGGGCCGGTACGGTTCTTTCGGCCTACATGGTCACCGTCGTTATCGCCAAGATTTCGCTCGGCGCCATTTACGACCGTTTTGGCCTGCGCTTTGGCAATGTGCTGGGTTCTGTCGCGTGCATCATCGCCTGCGCCGCCCTGTGCTTTCCCGCAACCGACCTTGGCCCCATTGTGGCTGCCATTAGCTTTGGAATCGGAACGTGCATGGGCACCATCACGCCTACCATTGCCGCGTCCAAGCAGTTTGGCATGGCCGACCTGGGCAAGGTAACGGGCACCATCACCTCGCTCGAGATGGTTGGCGGCACGGTGGGCGCCATCGTCTCGGGAATACTGTTCGATGCCACGGGCTCCTTTACGAGCACATGGATCGTGTGCCTGGCGTGCTCGGTGGCAATGCTGGTGTTCCTGCTGGCGTCTGAGCCCATCGCGGCTAAGCTGCGCGCGAGCGTGGCGGGGGAGTAGGGACGACGTCGCTCGTAGCTCTTTGCCCCGTTTTGTCCGTGGCTGCCTTGGAAGCCGAATGGATGCTCGTACCGTCATTCGGTTTCCCATGCAGCCACGGGCTCAAGAGATGACCCGAAGTCTTTCCGTCCAACGGATTTTGTGATCCGAAGAGGCGGAAGGATTGCAGATTGCACACCGCGGCGGTGCATCTGGCCGAACGAGTCCCCATACCCTCGTTCGGTCAGATGCACCGCCGCTGTTTGTGTTTGTGCCGTATAATGACCACTACCTATGACGCGATACAAAAGAAAGGTGTTTGCCCATGCAGGCACAGAAGGCGGAGGGAACCCGCGACCTTATCGGCGCCGAGATGCGCGCCTGGCAAAAGATGCAGCAGATTGCGGCCGGCGTGTTCGAGCCGTTTGGCTTTAAGCCCATCGAGACGCCCGCGATCGAGCAGGTGGACGTGTTTGTCCACGGTATCGGCCAGTCGACCGACGTCGTGCGCAAGGAGATGTTCCGCGTGTTTAGCGGCGCCAACCTGGAGCGCGTCTTTACCGAGGGCACCGACACCAAGCTTAAGCCCAAGCAGCGCCTGGCCCTTCGTCCCGAGGGCACGGCCGGTGTGGTGCGCGCCGTCGTGGAGAACAATCTGGTGCCCCAGGGCTCCACGCCGTTTAAGGCCTATTACGCCGAGGCCATGTTCCGCGGCGAGCGCCCCCAGAAGGGACGCCTGCGCCAGTTCCACCAGGTGGGCATCGAGTGGCTCGGCGCTCCCGATCCGGCTGCCGACGCCGAGTGCATCATCATGCTTATGGAGTTCTACAAGCGCCTGGGCTTCGATCTGTCCAAGCTCCGTCTGCTTATTAACTCGATGGGCGATGCGCAGTGCCGTCCGGCATATCGCGAGCAGGTCAAGCAGTTTATCCTCGATCACGCCGACGAGATGTGCGACGAGTGCCGCGAGCGCGCCGAGCTCAACCCGCTGCGCGCCTTCGACTGCAAGAACGACCATTGCCGCGAGATCATGTCCGACGCACCGCTGATGGGCGACAACCTGTGCGACGAGTGCCGCGAGCACTACGAGCAAGTCAAGCGCTATCTGGACGCCGCCGGTATCGAGTATGTTGAGGATCCCACCCTGGTGCGCGGCCTGGACTACTACACCCGTACTGTCTTTGAGGTCGAGGCTCCCGGCGCCGGTGTCGGCTCCATCGGTGGTGGCGGTCGCTACGATGGCCTCGTTGAGCTCGAGGGCGGTAAGCCCACGGCGGGCGTCGGCTTTGCCGTCGGCTTTGAGCGCGCCCTGCTGGCCCTGCAGGCCTTTGGCAGCGACCTGGGTGCCGAGGAGGTCCCGTGCGTCTACGTCGCCAACGCCGGCAAGGAGCTGCGTCAGAACGTCTTTACCATTACGCAGCAGCTTCGCGCTGCAGGGATTGTGACCGAGGCGGACTATCAGGGCCGTTCGCTCAAGGCCCAGTTTAAGCAGGCCGATAAGGTGGGTGCCAAGCTCATCCTTGTCCTGGGTGGCGACGAGCTTGCTGCCGGCAAGGTCAAAGTGCGCGACATGGAGAGCCATGACGAGGTTCTCGTCGATCTGGCCAATGTGGTCGAGGCGGTTCGCGAGCGCCTGTAGCGTATCTTTTTGAGCTGCGGGCCTGCTAACGTGCCCTGCTCATGGAGAGCGATTGTTACGGGGGTGTTTCGCATTTATGCGGAATGCCCCCGTTTGCATATGCCGTCCACCGAGAAATACGACCATTTGGGGCAAAAAGCCTTGCAATGCAGAAAATACTTTTGTGTGGTAAAGCGCAATCAGCTTCGAAAGTTTTTGCCGAGTGCCTATAATAAATACCGCATGTTACGTGCATAGAAGGAGGAATGGGAGGAAACGTGGCTGAGAACCTAAGCAACCAGTCTGTACCCGAAGCCGCGGCGCGCGTCGCTGCCGTGGTCAACCGCCTCGTTAACCGAATCGGCTCGAATGCCGAGTCCAAGGAGCGTCTCGCCGAGATCGAGATCCCCGAGGAGCTGCGCGACAATCTGGCGCTGTTCTTGCGCCTGGAGCGCCGTGTGCTTAGCGAGTATGATCCCGAGATCGCGGACCTGTTCGACAAGATTTTGACAGCCGAGATTGTGGCCAATGCCGGCAACCCCGGTAGCCGTGCTGCCGATGAGTCCGTCGACGAGCAGGGCGTGCCCACTGCTGACGAGCCCACCGCCGTGGCGTTTCGCGAAGTCGTCGATCTGATCGACAGCCTGCCGCTCGATAAACAGCAGGTTATCGTCCGCGCCTTTACGAGCTTCTTCCATCTGGCAAACCTGTCGGAGGAGAATTACCGTGTGGCGCAGCTGCGCGAGCGCGAGGCCGGTGCGTCGACCGATACCGAGGTCGATCCCGCCAACGAACTCACCGTCGCCTATCACCAGTTGGTAAACGAGATGGGTGTCGAGGGTGCCAACGAGCTGCTCGGCAAGCTTGAGTTCCACCCTGTCTTTACAGCACATCCCACCGAAGCCCGTCGCAAGGCCGTCGAGGGCAAGATTCGCCGTATCTCCAACCTGCTGGAGGAGCGTCCGCGTCTGGGCGGCTCCGACCTGGTGGAGAACGAGCGCCATATGCTGCAGGAGATTGACGCCCTGGTGCGTACGAGCCCCATCGCGCTCAAGAAGCCCACGCCGGTCGAGGAAGCCGATACCATCATCGACATCTTCGATAACACGCTGTTTGACGTCATTCCCGTCATCTATCGTCGTTTTGACGACTGGGTGCTGGGCGACAAGGCCGGTACCGTGCCGCCGCTGTGCCCGGCGTTCTTCCATCCCGGCAGCTGGATCGGTTCCGACCGCGACGGTAACCCCAACGTCACCGCCAAGGTGAGCCGTGAGGTCGCCGCCAAGTATTTCACCCATATGGTGCTCAAGCTCGAGGACAAGTGCCGCCGCATCGGCCGCAACCTCACGCTCGAGGCCACCTACAGCAAGCCGTCTGCCGAGCTTATCAACCTGTGGAACCATCAGGTCGAGATGAGCACCCAGTACACGGCACGCGCCGAGCTGATCTCCGAGCACGAGCCGCATCGCGCCGTCATGCTCGTCATGGCAGACCGACTCAACGCCACCGTCCGTCGCATCACCGACACCATGTACCACAGCGCCGATGAGTTCCTGGAGGACCTGCGCGTCGTCCAGCGCTCGCTGGCCGCCTGCGGTGCCGTCCGTGCTGCCTACGGCCCGGTCCAGACCATCATCTGGCAGGTCGAGTCCTTCGGCTTCCATATGGTCGAGATGGAGTTCCGTCAGCACTCCGTGGTGCACGCCCGCGCCCTCAAGGATATCCACGAGAACGGTATCCATGGCGACCTGCAGCCCATGACGCGCGAGGTCATCGATACCTTCCGTGCCATCGGCTCCATCCAAAAGCGCTACGGCAAGAAGATGGCGCACCGCTACATCATCTCGTTTACCAAGAGCGCCCAGCATGTGGCCGACGTCTTTGAGCTTGCCCACCTGTCCTTTGCACACGAGGAGGATGTCCCCGAGCTCGACGTGATCCCGCTGTTCGAGCAGCTCGAGGACCTCGAGGGCTGCGTCGACGTGCTCGACCAGATGCTTACGCTGCCCGTGGTGCAAAAGCGCCTTGCCCAGACCAACCGCCGCATGGAGGTCATGCTGGGCTACTCCGACTCCTCCAAGGATGCCGGTCCTACCACGGCTATGCTCGCGCTGCACTCCGCGCAGGAACGTATTGCCAAGTGGGCCGAGAAAAACGATATCGACTTGGTGCTCATGCACGGTCGCGGCGGTGCCGTGGGCCGTGGTGGCGGCCCGGCCAACAAGGCCGTGCTGGCGCAGCCCAAGGGTTCGGTCAACTGCTTCTTTAAGCTCACCGAGCAGGGCGAGGTCATTTTTGCCCGTTACGGTAACCGCACGCTGGCTCAGCGCCATGTTGAGTCCGTTGCAGCCGCAACGCTTTTGCAGTCGGCCCCGAGTGTCGAGAAGACCAACACCGAGACCACGCAGAAGTTCTGGGATATGGCCGAGAAGCTTAACGCCGCAAGCCATGAGCGCTATCTGGACCTGCTGAACACCGAGGACTTTACACCGTGGTTCTCGACCGTGACGCCGCTGACCGAGGTCGGTCTGCTGCCGATCGGGTCGCGCCCGGCCAAGCGCGGTCTGGGTGCCAAGTCGCTCGACGACCTGCGTACCATTCCGTGGATCTTTAGCTGGAGCCAGGCACGCATCAATCTGGCCGCTTGGTACGGCCTGGGCACCGCCTGCGAGCAGCTGGGCGATCTTGACCAGCTCAAGGCTGCCTACCAGGAGTGGCCGTTCTTCCGCACGTTCATCGACAATATTGAGATGTCGATCGCTAAGACCGATCAGCGCATCGCCAAGATGTACCTGCACCTGGGCGATCGCCAGGATCTGTCCGAGAAGGTCTTCACTGAGATGCAGCTCACCCGTAAGTGGGTCCTTGCCATCGTCGGTGACGAGTGGCCGCTACAGCGCCGCCGCGTGCTTGGCTGCGCTGTCCGCGTGCGCAACCCCTACGTCGACGCCCTGTCCATCGCACAGGTCCGCGCCCTTCGCGAGGTGCGTATGAACCAGGACGAGATGGCGGAGGAGAAGAAGGCCGAGTACATGAGCCTGATTCTTTCGACTGTGACCGGCGTCTCGGCAGGATTGCAAAACACGGGGTAATCGATAGCCCTGTAGTCGTCCGGGCCCGCCATCAGTTTACTTTTAGGCACGTCCTCGGACATGCAAGAAGCCCTCGCTGCGCACTTCGTGCGGCGAGGGCTTCTTGCGTCCTGCGGAGTGTGCCTAAAAGTAAACTGATGGCGGGCCCTGCGATGTCCGGTCTTCGACGGATTACTGCTGGGGAAAAGATAACGCGCTTCGCGCGTTTTGGATGGGGTCTATCCTGGTGGCGCATTTGGCGCTTCTCGCCTTACGACTGTAGCGGCCGCGGTCCCGTTTGGGGTCGCGGCCGTTTTGTTGTGGGTCAAATATGAACGTTGTGTTAATGAGTCGGTGGACGGTGGTGTTTTTCGGTGAGCGGCGTATCCTTCCAACGGTTTATCTAGTGTGTCAGTTGAAAGGAAGAGGGCGCTCATCATTGTTTGAATGTGAACTGCCGTTTGACCACAAGACGTTGCATCTGGAGCTCGAGGATAAGAACTTCGCGGGTGTGATGGAAGGTCATCAAAACGAGTTTAAGACCACGAAATCGCAGGAAGAGCTAGTAGAGGAGTCGCTTGCCAACCCTTATGGCTCGCCTTCGCTCGAGGAGCTTTGTGCTGGCAAGAAGGATATCGTCATCATTAGCTCCGATCATACGCGTCCCGTTCCCTCGCGTGTGACGATGCCTATTCTGCTGCATCACATCCACTCCGCTGCGCCTGAGGCGCGCGTTCGCATTCTGGTTGCTACGGGTATGCACCGTCCGTCGACGCACGAGGAGCTCGTCAACAAGTATGGCGAGGAGATCGTTGCCAACGAGGAAATCGTTATGCACGTCGCGACTGACGACAGCATGATGAAAAAGATCGGCACCCTGCCTTCTGGTGGCGAGTGCATCATCAACAAGATTGCTGCCGATTGCGATCTGCTGCTTGCCGAGGGCTTCATTGAGCCGCACTTCTTTGCCGGTTTCTCTGGCAGCCGCAAGTCCGTCCTGCCTGGCATCGCCAGCTACAAGACCATCATGTACAACCACAACGGCCAGTTTGTGAACGATTCCCATTCGCGCGCCGGCAACCTGTGCCACAACCACGTGAGCGAGGACATGTTTGCCGCCGCTGAGATGGCCCACCTTGCCTTTGTGCTCAACGTGGTGCTCAACGGCAAGCACGAGGTCATTGGCTCCTTTGCCGGCGACATCCACAAGGCGCACGAGGCTGGCTGCGAGTTCGTGAAGAGCCTTGCCGGCGTTGAGCCCGTCGAGTGCGAGATCGCCATCACCACCAACGGCGGCTACCCGCTCGACCAGAATATCTACCAGGCCGTGAAGGGCATGTGCGCTGCCGAGGCCACGCTTCCCGAGGGTGGCGTGATTATCGATGTCGCTGGTTGTGCCGACGGTCACGGCGGCGAGGGCTTCTATCACAACATCGCCGACAACGATCCGGCGGAGTTTGAGCGCGCCTGCATCGATCGTCCCAAGGACGAGACCCTGCCCGACCAGTGGACGAGCCAGATTTTCGCTCGCATCCTGGCACATCACCCCGTGATCATGGTTACCGACCTGTGCGATCACCAGATGCTCAAGGATATGCACATGACGCCGGTCAACACCCTCGAGGAGGCGCTCAAGCTCGCCTTTGAGATGAAGGGTGCCGACGCCAAGGTCGCCGTCATCCCCGATGGCCTGGGTGTTGTCGTCGCACAGCACTAGTGCGCGGCTTAAACGAATCGTTTGTAACCGATAAGAAAGATAAGGTTTTATGCTTACCAAACTCCTCTGCGAATTCGGCGCGACGGCCCTCATGATCGTCTTTGGCGTGGGCGTGCACTGCGATACCGTGCTCAAAGGCACCAAGTATCAGGGCTCCGGTCACATGTTTGCCATCACCACTTGGTCTTTTGGCATCTCGGTCTGCCTGTTTGTCTTTGGCGGCGCCGTGTGCATGAACCCGGCTATGGTGCTTGCCCAGTGCATCGTCGGCTTGGTGCCGTGGGGCAACTGCATCCCCTTTATGCTTGCCGATATGCTCGGCGGCTTTGTGGGTGCCGTAATCGCTTGGTTTATGTATGCCGATGAGTTCAAGGCTTCCGAGGGCGTCGTCGACCCCATTGCCCAGCGCAACATCTTCTCGACCAACCCCACCACCGAGGGCACGAACTATGCTCGTAACTTCTTTTGCGAGGCTATCTGCACCTTCGTGTTCATCAGCGCCATCCTTGCTGCCGCTAGCCGCGCCGGCGAGAACGTTCTGATGCTCGCAATCTGCGTCGGCCTGATCGTTTGGGCTGTCGGCATGGGCATGGGCGGCATCACCGGCTTCGCCATGAACCAGGCTCGTGACCTTGGTCCTCGCATGGCCTATCAGGTGCTGCCGATTAAGAACAAGGCCGATAACAACTGGAAGTACGGCCTGCTTGTTCCTGGCATCGCGCCGTTTGTCGGTGCTATTGTGGCCGCGCTGTTTGTGCATGGTTTCTTGGGCATGTTCTAGTCCAAGGCTACATAGTTGTCCGCTGGCCGCATGGGGTAACTTCCCAGCGCGTCCTCGGACATGAAAGAACCCCCGCTGCGCACTTCGTGCGGCGGGGGTTCTTTCG
>CAUGJN010000011.1 GCA_959599635.1 uncultured Collinsella sp. | reverse complement strand
GCCGGGGCGCTCGGTCCAATCGAGCAAGCGCGTAATCTTGCCGTCGGGGTCGTCGTCAAAGATGCGACGCAGACCGCGCGCGTTCTCAGCATCCATATAGACAATGCGATCCCAGTTGCCATACTCCGCGCGCCGCACCTGACGTGCGCGATGTGCGACGACGGGAATCCTGACTTCGCGCAGCTTGGCGACCGTGCCATGATGCGGCGGGTTGCCGATCTCTTCGGTTGAGGTTGCTGCAGAATCGATGACAAACTCGCCCGCGCGTCCAGCGCGGCGCGCTAGCTCGGTAAACACGGACTCAGCCATCGTCGAGCGACAGATATTTCCACAGCAGATAAAAAGAATGCGTTGCATGAGCGGTTTCCTTTCTGGGCGGTCGCGCGGGGCTTACAGGCTGCCCTTGAGACAGTTTGCTCCGATAAAACCCGCTGCGTACAAGGGGAGGTGGCGCAGCTCGCGCCCGTCATCAGTTTCGCTGCGGGCAAAATTGTTCTCGGACAAAATGTAGGCATATGGCGACCGGGCTTTGTCCATAAACGACCCGAGGGTTCTTGCGCGCACGTTGCGTGCGGACTTTACCTCGACGGGCACAATTTCCATACGGTCGGTCTGAAGTAGAAAATCGAGCTCACCGCTCGTCTTCCAAGACGACGGCGGCACCCAATAGTACGTCCGCAAACCATTGCTCGAAAATGCCTGCATGACCGAGTTTTCGGCCAGGGCACCTCGAAAGTCGGAAGACAGTGCTATGGCGGAATCCTCTTTGAGGTCGAGCCAGAGCCGCGGGTTGATACCGAGTTTGTAGAACATGAGGCCCGTATCGAGAAGATAGACCTTAAAGAAACTTCCGTCTTCGTCGTCGAAGGGAACGAGGGGAGGTTCGATGCCTTCGGTCAGGTTGTTGACCGATATGATGGCGGCGCCTTCGAGCCAGTCGAGCGGCTCGATAAGCTTGGCGCGACGGCCTCCGCGTTCGACCTCGGAGTACTTGAATTTCTTTGTGGACGATCTCAGCAACTGGGACGGAATGGAGCGCCATACCTTGCGCGCCGCCACGCCACTGATCCCGTTTTCGGGGTCGGTCATATCGGCGGTGTAGGTCTCGTCGATTTCGCGCTGCTCGACGCGCGCGTCTTCGATGGATAACGTCTTGCGATATGCGTTGACGGCGGCGGGCATGCCGCCCACGACCTGGTATCGATGAAACAGGCTGAGCGCGGCTTGGTGCGCGGCGTAAGCATCGAGCGTGCCGGCGTGGGTACGAACAGCATCGGCCATCTGCTCCTCATCGAGCGCCCAGAGAAACTCCTCGAACGACATGGGATGCATGGTCTCTTGACGAACGCCGCTGGGAAAAGGCAACTTGCGCTTGCGCGTGGCGACACCGAGTTGGCTGCCGGTCGCGCATATGCGCCAGCCCGAACCCGAGAAAAAGCGAAGCGAGTTGAGCGCCCGTTCGCAGAGCTGCACCTCGTCAAACAGGATGAAGGCCGTTTCCTTGCGAATGGGGGTGCGTTTATAGTCTGAAATTCGCGCCACGATGGTGTCAACGTCGTCGGTGGGACAGTCGAACAGCGGAGCAATCAGTTCAAGATCGGTCTGAAAGTCGAGTTTGACAAACGCATCGCCGGCGATTCGCCTGCCGATTTCCTCGGCAGCGTACGTTTTGCCTACGCGTCGCGCACCACGGATGAGGAGGGGGCGTGAGGCGTCCTTTGTCGCCCATGATTCGATAACGGATTCGATTGATCTGCGCATGGGGCCACCTTTCCGATTTCGTGTACTTCAGATACATAGTTTAGTACGATTTCGTGTACTTAAAATACACGAAATCGTAGAAAAGCGTGTATCTGAAATACACGAAATTGCACTGCCGGAGCTTGCAGGCGGATAAACACTACTAGTATGGGACGGTTTTCACTGGTTGCTCGCCACCTTGGGCTGTGTTCGTCCCTATGCCTGCATCCGGGGCTGTGCTGATTGACGACGGCGCTCCCAGCGGGCGAGCTTGATCGTCACTAGCGCAAGCGCCCAGGCTACGAGCGAGAACGCAGCGCCCACGGCACCCACGTACGCAATGCCAATTCCGTTTACCACGGCGCCGCCCACTGCGGTGCCAAACGAGATACCGACGTTAAACGCCATGGGCTCAACCGAACTCGCGAGCACCATCGACTTGGGATGGCGGCTGCGCGCCACGTCCATAAAGTGTGTGATGCACGACACCGAGAACAGGTACATGAGCATCGCCAAGCTAAAGACAAAGACCAGCGCGAGCGGCATGGTGCCGCCCACAGCAAACAACCCGAGTAACGCCACAGCCTGCAGCACAAACGTCACGAGCAGCGCCTTCATGCCAAAGCGCGCATCAATCCATCCGCCCAGGATGTTCGAGATCAGGCAGAACGCGCCGTAGGCCATGAGCGTGGTGCTGGCTTCGACCGTGCCCATGCCCAGCACCTGCTCCAGATAGGGCGTCACATAGCCGTAAAACACATAGACCGATCCCACGCCAAACAAGAAGATGAGCATGCCGGTGATGATACTCGGTTCGCGCAGCAGACCCGCCTGTTCGCGGAAGGTGGCGGGTTCGTCGGTCTGTCCGGCGCGCGGCATAAACACCACGAGCGCGGCGCAGATCAGAACGGCAAAGGCCAGCGTGCCGTACATGGCAACGTGCCAGTCGAGCGTGTCGGCCACAAACTTGCCGATCGAAGTGACAAAGACCATTGCTACGGAAAACGCACCATATACCACCGAGATGGCAAGCGAAGTTTGCTGCGGGGACAGCAGCTCGGGGATGTACGTCACGCCCACGGCGAGCAGTGCGCCCGAGACGGATCCCAGGACAATGCGCGAGATAAACAGTACCTGGAAGTTGGGCGCCAACGCCATGACCAGATTGCCGAGCACAAAGATAATGCTGTAGCA
The DNA here is from genome assembly GCA_959599635.1 of uncultured Collinsella sp. Lineage (GTDB taxonomy): Bacteria > Actinomycetota > Coriobacteriia > Coriobacteriales > Coriobacteriaceae > Collinsella. Next base: position 26,075 of record CAUGJN010000011.1, on the reverse strand, counting down.
CACGAGCAGCTGGTAACGACGGAAGCGCCCCGTGCTGAGCGCAAGCACCGGCGTCGCGATAGCGTAGACCAATGCAAAAACGCTGATGAGCTGGCCCGCAGTGGCAAGCGATATGCCGAGTTCCGTCGCCAAGTCACTTTCGATGCCGATGACCACGAACTCCGAGCAGCCGAGCGAGAAGCCCAGCAGCACGAGCAGCGCCAGGCAGAGCTTGGTGCGCGCGGGGGAGAGCGCGGCGGCGGTTGACTTACTTTTAGGCGTGGTTGCGGCGGTCAAGGTTGTCACTCCAATGTCGCATGAATAAGCGGGATTCAATCCCTGCAACTCTAACAGAATGTGTCAGGTGCCTGCCCCCCTTTGTCGCAGGCTGCGCTTGCCTGTATAGTCGCAATACAGGCGAAGATGGTCTCAGGTACATCGCGGGCGACAGGAGATCCCATGGGTATGCACACGACAAAGGTTGCAGTGGGCGAGGGCAAGTTTGCGCTCGAGGCCCAGCTGACGGTGACACCGCGAGGCATGGCGGTGTACGCCTGCTCGCCGGAGTTCGCGCACCTGGGCGCCACGGCGCAGGCCATTCCGCGCCCCGAGCCCGGCCGCACGGCGACAGTGAGCATCCTGGCTGTTCCGTGCCATCGAGACGAAATTCCGGCGCACGATATCGCGGCGGCGCTGGCCACGCGCTTTGGCGTGCCGGTCGTTGCGAGCACGGGCTTTCATGTTGAACAGGCGAGCGGGGGCGACCTGCAGCGCGTGCTCGACACCACCAAGGAGCTCATCGCCGCGCTCGAGGAGGCCGCAGCCCGCATTCTGCGCGCCGGCTGGGATGAGGGCGGCGCGGGCGCCGAGGTCGTGGCGGTCAATGCCGCGACCGGCGAGACGCTTAGCCCCGTCGACCGCATCGATGCCCATGCCGGTGAGGGCATTCTGCATCAGGCATTTCTGACGCTTCTGGTCGAGGGCCAGGGCGAAGACGCACGCCTGCTGCTCTGTCGTCGCAGTCCGCTCAAACGCCTGTGGGGCGGGGTGCTGGCCGATAGCTGTGCCGGCCATCCGCTCCCCGGGGAGGACGTTGTCGCCGCGACGGCGCGCCGCATCAACGAAGAGCTCGGCATCACGCGCGCACCCGACCAGCTCAAACACCTCGGTCACGTGACCTACCGCGAGGACCACGGCGACGGCCGCTGCGAGTGCGAATGGTGCGAGGTCTACCTTGCCCATGTTGAGCCGGGCGAGCTGCATATCAACCAAGAGGAGATCTCGGAAGTGCGCCGCGTGGCCCCGTCCGAGCTTAAAGGCTACCTGCAGGGTCACCCCGAGCAGCTGGCCCCCTGGCTCCGCGAGGCTCTGGAGGTCCCCTCCATCCGCGCAGCCCTCGCTATGTGAAAAAAGACAGTCCCTTTGCCACATCCAAACCGTCACAACATTTGATGAAAATCTCGAAAACGAGGAAAAGCGTCGAATGTTGTGACGCTTTTTGTCCAGAGGATCGCTTCTCATCCAAAAATCCCGCTTGACTGTATTGCCACAACACAGCGCAACGTAAGGGGTGTCCGATAACGGGCGCCCCTTTTTAAGTGGCAACGTGGCCGCGAATCCGGAGCGCCCCCAACAAGAAAGGTGGGGAGATGGAAGCGGAAAAGAAGGCGTTTAAGATCACCAAGCGCGAAATTGGCTTTGTGCTGGGTATCGTTGTCTTTTTGCTGGTGAAGTTTCTTCCTTTGGCGGAGCTGAGCTCGACGGTCGAGCTTACGGTCGGCGGTCAGACCTGTCTGGCGTTGACGCTCGCCACGGTGGTGTTCTGGGCGTGTGGCGTGGCACAGCCGGGCTTTGTGGGCCTGCTCTATTGCGCGCTGCTCGTTCTGTTCAAGGTGTGCGTGGACGACACGGGTGCCGCGAGCATCTCGGCGACGGTCGCCTCCACGTTTAGCTCGTGGACCAAAGCTACCATGTGGCTCGTCATTGGTGCCTACCTCATCGCCAGCGCGGTCAAGGAGTCGGGCCTGGGCGAGCGCATCGCCTATGCGTTTATGCTCAAGTTCGTGCGCGACGCCAAGTCGCTCATCATCTCAATCTTCGCGCTCACCTTTGTGCTGTCGCTGCTGATCCCGCATCCGTTCCCCCGCGCCTTCCTCATCCTCGCCGTCGTCTCGGTCATCGCCGAGTCCGCCGGCTACGGTGACGACGACAAGGGTAAGCTCGGCTTCCTCGTGTTTGCCGCTGCTGCCCCGGGCTCCATGTTCTTCCTGACGGGCGACTCCACACTCAACCCGCTCGTTGCGCAGTACAGCGCCGAGGCCGGCGGCATGAGCCCGTCCTTTGTCGACTGGTTCCTGTACATGAGCGTGCCTATGCTGGTCGCGCTGCTGTGCACCCTGTTCTTGGGCCTCTTCCTCTTTAAGCCCAGCAAGGAGCTCGTCTACGATCGCGAGCAGATCGTGGCCAAGCAGGCCGCGCTCGGCAAGCTCTCCGTCAAGGAGATCCGCACCATCGTGTGGCTTGTCATCGCCATCGCGCTGTGGCTCACCGTCTCGGGCGACTATATCGGCTGGGTCACCCTGGCCATTGGCGTCGCACTCGCCATGCCCATCATCGGCGAGGTCCTCACTCCTGCCAGCTGGAACGCTGTCGACATCAAGTCCCTCATGTTCCTGACGGCCGCCATGGCCGTGGGTTCCGTGGGCGGCGCCACCGGCATGAACGCCTGGATCGCCGACGTCGTGCTTCCCAGCTCCGTGCCCGAGAACATCTTCCTGTTCGCCCTGCTCGTCGCCGCGCTCTCCATGATCATCCACATGTTCATGGGCTCGGTCATGGCCGTGCTCGGTGTGTGCGTGCCGGCGTTCATCAGCTTCGCGGCCGGCTCCAGCGTAAGCCCGCTTGCCGTGGCGCTCATCGTCTTCACGTCCATCAACATCCACTACATCCTGCCGTTCCACAACCTGCCGATCCTTATCGGCGAGGGCAAGGACGCCGGCGGCTACACCTCCAAAGAGGCCATGCGCATGGGTATTCCCCTCACCGCGGTCGTCTTTATCGTCGTGCTGGTCGAGGCCGCCTGGTTCCACCTCTTTGGCCTGATGTAAGCAGTCGAGTGCTTGGCTGTAATTAGCCGAGTGCTTGAACTGCGAGTGCCCGAGCGCCCCATCTATGAGCGCTGCGGCCCCATTACGTTACCAAGCCCGGCGGCATCCTCGCCGCCGGGCACTCTCCCGAAAGGAGCATGCTATGTCCACTACCGATGCTTCCCAGATCCACGACCTGCGCTCCGCGCTCGACTTTTTGCGCGAGATGCCGGGCCAGCTGCTCGAGACCGACACTCAGGTCGATCCCGATGCCGAGGTCTCGGGCGTCTACCGTCACGTCGGCGCCGGCGGCACCGTTATGCGCCCGACCAAAGAGGGTCCGGCGATGGTCTTCAACAACGTCAAGGGCTTTGACGATGCCAAAGTCTTCATCGGCATGCTTGCCAGCCGCAAGCGCGTTGCCGCCCTGCTCGACCTGGACGAGGAGCACCTGGGCCTCGAGATCGGCAAGCGCTTCGAGAACCTGATCGCGCCCGAGCAGATCGCCGAGGGTGCGCACGTCGACTGTCAGGAGGTCGTGTACAAGGCGACCGACGAGGGCTTTGACCTGCGCAAGATCGTTCCCGCTCCTACCAACACGCCCGTCGACGGCGGCCCCTACATCACCATGGGCCTCGCCTACGGCACGAGCCCCGACGGCTCCCAGTCCGACGTGACCATCCACCGCTTCTCCTGCGTCGACAAGGATAAGCTTGCCATGTGGATTACCCCCGGCAGCCGTCACCTGGGCGCGTTCTTTGACGAGTACTGCCAGCGCGGCGAAGACATGCCCATCTCCATCTCCATCGGTTTGGACCCCGCCGTGTACATGTGCTGCGGTTTTGAGGCTCCCACCACACCGCTCGGCTTCAACGAGCTGCAAATTGCCGGCGCCCTGCGCGGCCACGCTGTCGAGCTTGCCGACTGCGTCACCGTTCCGCAGAAGTGCATCGCCAATGCCGAGTACGTGCTCGAGGGCTACCTCATACACGACGAGACCATCAACGAGGACGTCAACGGCCACGGCTACGCCATGCCCGAGTTCCCCGGCTACACCGGCGGCGCCAAGGTCTGCCCGGTGATCAAGATCACCGCCGTCACCACGCGTGTCAACCCCATTATGGAGAGCTGCATCGGCCCTTCGCACGAGCACGTGTCCATGGCCGGTATCCCCACCGAGGCTTCCATCTACAAGATGGTCGAGACCGCTATCCCGGGCCGCCTGCTCAACGTCCACGCTGCACCCTGCGGCGGCGGCAAGTTCGTTGCCATCATGCAGTTTAAGAAGTCGAGCAAAAATGACGAGGGCCGTCAGCGCAACGCCGCCATGCTCGCCTTCTCGGCATTCTCCGAGCTCAAGCACGTCATCCTTGTTGACGAGGACGTCGACATCTTCGATATGAGCGACGTGATGTGGGCCATGACCACGCGCTTCCAGGCCGACGTGGACCTCATCACCATCCCCGGCTGCCACTGCCACGTGCTCGATCCGTCCAACGACCCTGCGTTCGATCCTTCGATCCGCGAGCACGGCATTACCTGCAAGGCCATCTTCGACTGCACGGTCCCGTTCGACCTCAAGAAGAACTTCATCCGCTCGCAGTTCATGGAGATCGATAAGGACAAATGGGCCGCAGAGCTCGCTTTCTAGTAAGTAGCCCTACCGAGTAACTAAGTAAGGAGTTGCCATGCCTGAGTCTTCTGTCCGCCCCCGTCGCATTGTCGTTGGCGTTTCGGGCGCCAGCGGTGCCGCGCTGGGCCTCGAGTGTCTCAAATGCCTGCGTCAGGCTGGCGCCGAGTCGGCGCTTGTCGTAACTCGCGGGGGAGAGATCACCATCGAGCAGGAGCTCGGCATGACGCTCGACGAGTTTGCCGCACACGCCGATGTGGTCTACGACAACAAGAACATCGGCGCCGCCATCGCAAGCGGTACCTATCCGGTCGACGGCATGATCGTGGCACCCTGCTCCATGAAGACGCTCGCCGGCATTGCGAGCGGCTACAGCGAAAACCTGTTGTTGCGCGCGGCCGACGTGCAGATGAAAGAGCAGCGCCGCCTGGTGCTCATGGTGCGCGAGACGCCCTTCAGCGCCATTCACGTCGATAACATGGCGCGCCTGGCGCGCGTGCCCGGCATCATGCTCATGCCGCCCATGCTCACGTTTTACAACGGCCCCGCCACGCTCGATGACGCGGTGCATCACATCGCCGCCAAGGCGCTCGAGGCCGTCGGCGTGTCATGTGCAAACTATAAGCGCTGGTCATAGGCGTCTTTAGGGTAGGATACGAGGAGTGTTTGAGCCCGCTGCCCCTGTGGGCGGCGGGCTTTGGTGTGTCGGGAGGATCTATGCAGATGGGCATGTATGCGATTAGCGAGATGGCGAGCTTGTTTAACGTTTCGCGCCAAACGCTCATCTACTACGACAAGATCGGCCTGTTTAAGCCCGCCGTGGTTAACGAAAAAGGCTACCGTTTCTATTCGCCCACGCAGATCCCGCTCATGCGTCTGATCTGCATGCTGCGCGACCTGGGGCTCGAGCTCGACGAGGTCGACCGCCTGACCTCGACGTTCGACATTGGCGAGATGACCGATCACCTGCGCTCGCGGGTGCAGGCGCTCGATGAACAGATCGCCGGGCTCAAAGCCGAGCGCGCGAGTGTGCAGGAGCGTCTGAGCTTTTACGACGAGGCGGTTTACTGGCGCGAGCGCGAGGGCAAGCCGGAGCTCAAACAGTTTGAGCGCCGCTACGTGGTCTTTGAGGAGTTCCCGGCCGATATCGAGCGTGGCCGCTCGATGCTGCACCCCACGCTCATGCGGGCGATTCTGCGCATGCGTACGCTGACGGGCACGCGTCCCATGCGCGGCTGGGGCGCCATGCTGCGTCGCGAGGCGCTGCATTCCGACGACCCCATCGCCGGCGCCGGCTCCTTTGCCGTGCTGCCGCGCGGTGCCGAGGAGTTGCTGCCGAGCGACGCTGCCGAGCTGGCAGAGATCGGCATCGAAGTGCTGCCCGAGGGCACATACCTGTGCATGAGCCGCTGGGGCATGCCGTACGAGCCCGAAGGCATCCGCGCCATCGTGGCCTGCATGGACAAGCACGCGCTCCAGCCCGTTGGCAACGCTTTCGACTTTTGCTACCTCGATACCACGAGCTACGACGAGTCCCACCAGGAGGACTTCTGCTGCATCCAAATCCCCGTCGCCCTCTAGATGTGACAAGGGGACTGCTCGTTCGTCGCATTCGCGGCATGGCTGCCGCCCAAACCATCACAACATTCGATGAAAATCTCGAAAACGAGGAAAAGCGTCGAATGTTGTGACGGTTTTCGTGCCCGGCGCGGGTGAGCTTCCGTGCCATCTGGGGGTATAAGGCTAGCAAGTGTTTATTTGCGAGGCCTAAGGGGCGCCCCGTATGGATATCGATAACTTTGAATGGTGGTATAGCGAGGGCGAGGCTCCGGATGAGGAGTGGGACGAGCCCATGCCGCGTGACATGTCGAGCGACGAGGACGAGGCCGGCAACGATGCTGCTGTCGAGCCTGACGCCGCCGCCGATGCCGCCGAGCCCCTGACCTTTGAGCAGGCTTGGGCCCAAGCCGAGGCCGATGAGGCTAAGGCCGACGCCACGGCCACACTCGGTGAGCCGGCGGACATGTCCATCTCGCCGGCCAAGACCCCGCAGCCGCGCCATAACATCGACCCCGGCAGCACGGCATCCTTCAGCATTCTCGATGTGCCCGCGCAGGGTGCTCAGGCGCCCGCGCCCACACGTCGCCCCAATCTGTCTCGCGAGGAAGATGCAGGACGTCGCTCGCCGCTCGGCCCCATCCTTATCGCCTTCATGGCCGGCGTTATCGCATGCTCGGTAATTGGAAACGTCTGGAGCCATGTTGAACAACAGCGCAAAGACGCCGCCAAGGTCGAGATGTCTGTCGAGCAATCGCTCAGCCGCACGCGCTCGGTACATGTGTCGGTCGAGGTCAAGGACGGCGCGACGTGGGACACCGCGCGCGGCGACAGCCAGATGCTCATCCACATCGTGGGGCGCACGCTCAAGGGGCAAGCGATCGACGAGTACCAATACGTCAATTCCGAAGGTGACGGTATCGAGCTCAAGCCCGGCGACTACGAGCTCACGGTCGATGAGCCGCCCGTCGCCACCGACGGCACGCGTTACCGCGCCTCAAAGCGCATGATTCCGGTGAGTTTTAATTCACAGGCGCCCGACACGGTCGATAGCACGCCGCAGGGCGGGTTTGACCTTTACGCTATTGCTCAATAACTGCGCCTGCCGCTTCTCCTTGCCGCCAAGAGTGGGACAATAGCCCTCGACACTGTTGTTTACTTTTGGAGGAAGTAGCATGTCTACCGTCACTACCATCAAGCGCGGCGGCCTCACCGCGGCCATCGATTCCATGGGCGCCCAGCTCACGAGCCTTGCCCTCAACGGCAACGAGTATCTGTGGCAGGGTGACCCGGCATTTTGGGGCAAGCATGCGCCTATCCTGTTCCCCATTGTGGGCTCGCTGCGCAACAACGCGGCGACGTCTGCGGCCGGCACCTGCGAGATGCCGCGCCACGGACTCGCGCGCATCGTCGAGCACAAGCTGGTCGAGGTTTCGGAAGACGGCTCCTCGGTAACGTACGAGATCACTGACACGCCCGAGTCGCTCAAGGCGTTCCCGTTCCGCTTTAAGCTCAACATGACCTATGCCCTGACTGGTGACGCCACGCTTACCCAGACCTTTGCCGTCACCAATACCGGCGACGTGGACCTGCCGTTCTCGGTGGGCGGCCACCCCGCATTTAACGTGCCCGCCCCCGGTGCCGAGGACGAGGCATTCGAGGATTACGAGCTGGCATTTACCGAGGCTTGGACCAACGAGGCCCCCATCATCACGCCCGACGGTCTTATGACGTTCGAGGGTAGCTACAAGGCTCCCGATAACTCGGACGTGCTGTCCATCACGCACCGCAGCTTCGATAACGACGCCATCATGTTCACCGATACCCCGGGCTCCACGCTCACGCTGCGCGGTCGCAAGTCGGGCCATGGCGTCAAGATCGACTTTGAGGGCTTTAAGTACATCGGCGTGTGGTCTGCCGCCAACGACGCCCCGTTTGTGGCGCTCGAGCCTTGGACCGGTCACACCACGATGGACACCGAGGACGACGTCTTTGAGCACAAGGTCAACACCATTACGCTGGCGCCGGGCGCTACCGACACCCGTTCCTTTAGCGTCACCCTGCTCTAGAGGTTCCGCCGTTCTGACGAACGGCGGACCGGTCGACGCTGCGCACCACCCAGAGCGACAATTTGTCATTCAAAAGGCAAGGCATGACCAGAAGGTCTATGCCTTGCCTTTTTCATGCCAAGTGGTGCATGGGGGACAGGTTGCTTTGTGCCAATCGTTCTCGTGTGTCTATTAATTTTTCGCGCACATGCCGCGCTGCTGGTTGCGGGCGTATATCCTGTCTTATTGTCAGCAAAACGAAACAGGGAAGGCACCAGATGCAATCTCGACAACAGCGCGACATGCAGGCCCAGCCGATATGCAGCCGTCGCATCTTTTTGGGTAGCGCTCTCGCTGCGAGCGCTTCTGTCGTCGCCGGCGCACTTGCCGGTTGCCAGCGCCCCTCCACGCTGGAAGTAGTTCAACCCACGACGGGCGGCGGTCGCGACGACCTGTCCGATTCCGTTATCGGCAAGGACAAGATCCGCATCGGTATGGAGGCAGCCTACGCCCCGTACAACTGGCAGGTCTCCGAAGCCAGCGAGTACACCATCCCCATCGACAACGTGCAGGGCGCCTATGCCGATGGTTACGACGTGCAGATCGCCAAGATCGTCTGCAAGGCCCTCGGCGGCGAGCCCGTTGCCGTCAAGCAGAGCTTCTCGGGCCTTATCGATTCGCTCAACAACGGCCAGATCGACCTCATCATTGCCGGCATGAGCGCTACGCCCGAGCGCGAGGAGTCCGTCGGCTTTTCCGACCCGTACTTCATTGGCTACTTTGGCCTGTTCGTAAAAGAGGGCTCGCCCTACCAAAACGCCACCAAGCTCAGCGACTTTAGCGGCGCCACGGTGCTCGGCCAAAAGGACACCATGCTCGATACCGTCATCGACGAGATCCCGGGCGTTGTGCACAAAAACCCGGTCGATTCGGTCCCCACGGTGTTCTCGAACCTGCTGCAGGGCACGTGCGACGCCGTGACCTACAACACCGAGAACGAGAAGGGCTATATGGCCCAAAACCCGGGTATCGTGCCGATTCAATTTGCCGAGGGCGAGGGCTTTAAGCAGGAGGTCACGGCAAACGTCGGCTGCCGCAAGGGCTCGGACAAGCTGCTTAAGCTCATCGACAAGACACTCAAGGGCATTAGCCAAGAGGAGCGCGACCAAATGTGGGACGCGTGCCTCGACCGTCAGCCGGCATAGGGAGGCAGCATGAAAACCATTAATCGCCTGGCCTCCTTTATCAAGGCCGACCACCGTTATGTATACCTGGGCACGAGTGTTATCGCGGCGCTCGGCCTGGCGTTTAGCCAACGCAACCCCACGCCGCTGAGCTTCTTGGCCCCCACCGGTATCTTCCAAGATTGTCTTTGGGCGATCCTGTGGGCGTGGCTCGTCGTGTCGGCGGCGGCGCTGGTCACCAAGCTTATGCACTGGAGCGACTATCGCGAAAAGTCGCCGTTCGCATCTGAGCGTTTCCGTCGTGGAGCACGTTTAGGCAGCTACGTCGTGGTCGCCATCGCGGCAGTTTTCTTTATCGACCGCTGCGTCATGTCGTTTATCGACCTGGTGCAGGTGAGCATTGTCTCGGATTCCAACCCCAGCGACTTTTTGTCGAGCCTGGTCTACATGACCTACAAGAGCGGCGACTTCTTCATTCGCGGTATCGAGATCACCATCGCGCTTGCCACCTTCGGCACCGTCATCGCATTCTTCCTGGCACTGCTCTTTGTGTTCCTGCGTATTCAGACGTTCGACCGCGTGGATAACGACCTGGTGCGCTTCTTTAAGAGTATCGGCCGCGGCTTTGCGACCGTCTACTCCACCATCGTGCGCGGCACGCCCATGATGGTCCAGGGTCTGCTCATCTATTACGCGGGCTTCACCGTTTTGCGCGGCATGGGCTTCGAGACCGCTCAGGCCAACCAGATCTGGAGCACCTTCACCGCCGGCCTCGTCACCATCTCGCTCAACTCCACCGCCTACATGATGGAGGTCCTGCGCGGCGGCATCGAGTCCATCGATCCCGGCCAGGCCGAGGCAGCGCGCTCGCTGGGCCTGTCGCAGTGGCAGGCCATGCGCAAAGTCGTGTTCCCCCAAGGCATTAAAAACGCGATTCCGGCGCTCACCAACGAGCTCATCATCAACATTAAGGACTCGTCGGTGCTCTCGGTCATCGGCGTGTTCGACCTTATGTACGCTACTACCACGGTCGCCGGCGTGTACTACCGCCAGATGGAGGTCTACTGCGTGGCGCTCGTGGTCTACCTGATCCTGACACTCGTGGCGAGCCGCCTGCTCGAAGCCTTTGGCAAAAAGCTGGGCGCCGAGGCCCCTGCCACGCTGCCCAGCTCCAACTAGGCGCAAGACGAGGAGAATCATCATGGCAGATACCGCCACTACCGGCACTGCGGCAGCCGTGCAAAACCAAGAGCCGCTTATCCGCGTCGAGGGCCTGCGCAAGAGCTTTGGCTCGCTCGAGGTACTCAAGGGCATCGACCTGTCCGTCAATTCCGGTGAGGTTGTCACCATCATCGGCGCCTCGGGCTCGGGCAAATCGACCTTCCTGCGCTGCCTCAACCTGCTCGAGACCCCGGACGCGGGCCACATCTGGTTCCACGGCCAGGACCTCACGGCCGAGCGCTGCAACATCAACAAATTGCGCGAGGACATCGGCATGGTGTTCCAGGGCTTTAACCTGTTCAACAACATGGATGTGCTCGACAACTGCACGCTCGCGCCCGTCACGCTCAAAAAGATGAGCAAGGCCGAGGCCGAGAAGGTCGCGATGGAGCATCTGACGAGCGTGGGACTCGAAAAGTTCGCGCACGCCGCCGTTGGCCGCCTGTCCGGTGGTCAAAAACAGCGCGTGGCCATCGCTCGTGCCCTATGTATGAATCCGCAGATCATGCTGTTCGACGAGCCGACCTCCGCGCTCGACCCCGAGATCGTGGGCGAGGTGCTCGAGGTCATGCGCAAGCTCGCCGCTGACGGCATGACCATGGTCGTCGTCACGCACGAGATGGCCTTTGCCCGCACGGTGTCCGACCGCGTGGTCTTTATGGACAAGGGCGTGGTGCTCGAGGATGCCGCGCCGGCCGAGCTCTTCGGCAACCCCAAACACCAGCGCACTCGTGAGTTCCTCTCTCGCTATCTCGAGGACAAATAACCGACCGCAAACGCTTATGTGGCAGGGCCGCTCCGGTGGGGCGGCCCTCGTCATCACAATCGAAAGGATGTCATGGCCGAGGTTTGGCGCTTCTTTGCGCATGAGGACGATTTTGCCGATATAGACGAGGCCGGCGCGTGCGAGCGCTTGGGCCGCGTGCTGTCGTTTCCGACCATCTCGAGCATGGATGCCGAGGCGGTGGACTGGCAGCCCTTCGACGACCTGCGCGCCTATATGCAGCAGGCCTGGCCGCGCGTGTTTGCGGCGGGCGAGGTCGAGCTTATCGACCACTCGCTGTTGGTGACGCTTGGCGGTTCCGACTCCGCCCTCAAACCCGTCATGCTCATGGGCCACATGGACGTGGTCCCCGTGGTGCCGGGTACCGAGGCCGACTGGACGCACGCCCCCTTTAGCGGACAGGTGGACGACACCTACATTTGGGGTCGCGGCGCTATCGACATGAAGGATCAGGTCGCAGGCATTCTCGAGGCGGTTGAGTATGCGTTGGCGCACGGCTGGGAGCACAAGCGTTCGCTGTTGCTCGCCTTTGGCCAGGACGAGGAAACCACGCAGTACGGCGCTGGAGCTATCGGCCGCGTGCTCGAGGAGCGCGGTGTTGAACTTGAATATCTGATCGACGAGGGTGACTACCGTATTGTTTCGGCTGCCGAGTACGGCGCGGGCGAGGGCTGGCTTATGCATGCCGACCTTGCCGAGAAGGGCTACGCCGATATTGTGCTCAAGACGAAGAGTGAGGGCGGGCATTCGTCCAACCCCTACGGCGGCACATCGCTCGAGGTACTGAGCCGCGCTATCGCCGCAATCTGCGATATCGAGTGGCCGACGCGCGTGACCGATCTGCTTGCCGCACAGCTCGTCGAGCTGGGGCTCTACACGGCGGATGAGATTGCCGCCAACGGGGACGTCATTGTCCGCGACTGCCTCGCCAGCAAGAAGCTCTATCCGCTGGTGACGACCACCTGCGCGCCCACGCAGATCGAGGGTGGCAGCACCGGCGCCAACGTGATGCCACAGGATATGTGGGCCAATATCAACTTCCGCATGCTCGAGGGCACGGGCGTGGCCGACGTTGTGGCGCGCTGCCGTGAGGCGGTTGCCGGGGCGGACCTTGCCGGTCGTGTCGAAGTGGAGCTGGGCCCCGGCAGCTCCGAGCCCTCGCCGTCCCCGCGCATCGGTGGTCCCGGCCTCGAGGCGGTTCGCTCCATCGCCGCCCGCTATTTCCGCGATCCAAAGGGGACGGAGGAAAACGGATCATCAGCGGCGGGCGGAGCTCCTATCGGTATCGTTCCCTCGACCGTGATCGGCGCGACCGACGCTGCCAACTACCAGCACATTTGCTCCGAATGCATTCGTTTTTCGGCGTTTGTGGTCGACGATGACGAGTGCGACCGCGGCGTCCACGGCACCAACGAGCGCATCACCCGCCGCGCCTACCTCCAGGGCGTACGCTTCCTCATCGCCCTACTCCACACGCTCTAGAATATGACAAAGCGACAGTCCCTTTGTTAGCCGTTGGGGACGCTCTTAAACGACTAGTCGTTAAGGAACGTACCCAACGGCTACGTCCACTCATTCCGTGCGGGTTATATGCAGGTTTGCCTGCGCACGCTATCATGTATGGGTTAGATCGCAACTATGTACCCCACACGCGAAGGGATGCGCATGTATCTGAAGATCGACATGCTCTAGCTGGGCTTACCCCCGCAGTGGCGCCATGCGCCCCATCAATTCTGCCGATTTTCACCTTCACGCATATAAAGGAGTCCCGCCATGCGCGACAAGCTCGAAAAGATCATCAAGGCCTATGAGGAGCTCGAGAAGAAGCTTTCCGACCCGGCCGTTGCCTCCGACATCAAGGAGTTCACGCGTCTCAACAAGGAGTACGCGCACCAGTCCGACCTCATCGCCGCCTCGCGCGAGTACATCGGCGCGCTCGATGACATCGAGGCTGCCAAGGAAATGCTCCACGATACTACCGATGCCGATGAGAAGGAGATGCTCCAGATGGACATCTCCGAAAACGAGGCCAAGCTTCCCCAGCTCGAGGAAGACATTAAGTACATGCTCATCCCGAGCGACCCCAACGACGACAAGAACACCATCGTCGAGATTCGCTCCGCCGCCGGTGGCGACGAGGCGGCCATCTTCGCCGGCGACCTGTACAAGATGTATCAGCGCTTTTGCGAGTCGCGTGGCTGGAAGACCACCGTGCTCGATTCCAGCCCCAGCGAGGCCGGCGGCTTTAAGTCCATCGAGTTCAAGGTCGAGGGCGACCGCGTCTACTCCGTCATGAAGTTCGAGTCCGGCGTACACCGTGTCCAGCGCGTTCCCAAGACCGAGTCCCAGGGCCGTATCCAGACCTCCACGGCAACCGTCGCCGTGCTTCCCGAGGCCGAGGAGATCGACGTCCAGATCAACCAGTCTGACCTGCGCATCGACACTTACTGCGCTTCGGGCCCTGGCGGTCAGTGCGTTAACACCACCTACTCCGCCGTGCGCATCACCCACCTGCCCACCAATACCGTGGTGCAGTCGCAGGAGCAGCGCTCCCAGATTCAGAATCGCGAGGTCTGCATGCAGATGCTGCGCGCCCGTCTGTACGAGATGGAACTCGAGAAGCAGCAGGCAGAGCTTGGTGCCGAGCGCCAGAGCCAGATCGGCCACGGCAACCGTTCCGAGAAGATCCGTACCTACAACCAGCCCCAGGACCGCGTGACCGATCACCGCATCGGTTTCAACTCCACCTACAATGGCGTCCTCCTGGGCGACCAGCTCGGCACCGTCATCGAGGCGCTCGCCGCCGCCGAGCGTGCCGAGAAGCTGGCACAGGCTGTTTAAGTTACGGCGTTTTACCAAACGCCGTAACTGCTCGACGCTGCGCGCCGCCCAGAGCGACAATTTGTCATTCAAAAGGCAAGGCATGACCAGAAGGTCTATGCCCTGCCTTTTTCATGCCAACTTGTTCGCTCTGGGTGGCGCTCGCTGGCATTGCCAAAACATCGGCGTTTCCTTGGTTGTCAAATGACCCGTAGGGAGTCATTGGTGACATTGCCTTGATATTTTATTCAGTCGGCTGTGATGTCATTTGAGCTGCTTACCTGCTTAAGGTAATTGACGGCATAAGTCCGCTATCGAAAATATTGCTCAAAATATCGTTCAAGAAGTCGCGGAGCGATTTTTGATGGGTCGTGCGTCAAGCGATGTGGCAAGTTCTTGGTTAGATATTGGTCAGTTTTGGGGCAACCTTGCCAAAAGCTTGACGAATGCAAATCTAGACGTCGACGAACGAACACTTTGAGCGAGCTCGGTACAAAATTCTGGGCTGATTCTCGATAATCGCCTTCAATCGTCCCTTGCCAAGCGCTGGCCTCGCTTACAATCTGCTCCGACATTCGCGCGCCGCCCGGCGCTTAAGAGGGGAGGACCCCATGGCAAACGAGATCTGGACCATCAAGCGTTGTCTCGAGTGGACCAAGGAGTACCTGGCCGAGCGCGGCGAGGAGCACCCCCGTCTTTCTGCCGAGTGGCTGCTGTGCGCCGCCACGGGCCTGGCGCGCATTGACCTATATATGCGTATGGACGAGACGCTTAACGCGGCCCAGCTCGAGACCATGCATGCGGCCGTCGTTCGTCGCGCCAAAGGCGAGCCGCTACAGTACATTACCGGCAGCACGCAGTTTCGCATGATTGACGTCGCGTGCGCTCCCGGTGTGCTCATTCCGCGCCCCGAAACCGAGATGCTCGTCGAGGAAGTCCTCAATTATCTGGATGCCGAGGTGCTGAGCCCCGAGGCTGCTGCCCGTCAGCGTGTTGAGCTGCCTTGGAACGATGAGGTCGAGGAGGCACGCAAGGCCGAGGCCGCGCTGGCAGACGAACGGGCGACTGCCGAGCGCCGTGCCGCTAACCTGACGGCTGCCGATGAGGCGGCGCTAGGCGGCGACGTACTGGGCAGCCGTGCCTATGCCGAGGAACTGGCCGATCGCGAGGCCGAGGAAGCCGCCGCGCAAGCAGCAGAAGCCGAAGCCGCGGAAGCCGCCGAGCCCGAGCTCGACGAATGCGGCATCGCCATCGAGGGTGCCGACCAGGAGACGGTTTCAGCTCAGGATGCCGCTGCGCCTGCCCCAGCCGAGCCCCGCACTGCCCGCGTTCTCGAGGTCGGCTGCGGCACGGGCTGTATCTCGCTCTCGATCGCCTGGGAGCGTCGCGGCCACGTCACCTGCACTGCTACCGATATCGAGCCGCGCGCCATCGACCTTGCTACCAAAAACCGCGATGCGCTTGGCCTCACGTCCGATGAGGTCGCCTTCAGCCTCACGAACCTGGTGAGCTCCATTCCCCGTGAAGAGTGGGGCACCTTTGACGTACTCGTCTCCAACCCGCCCTACATCCCCACCGATGTCATGCGCTCGCTGCCGCACGAGGTCAAGGACTTTGAGCCCGATCTGGCGCTCGAGGGTGGCGCCGACGGCCTCGATATCTTCCGTCGCCTGCTCAACGCGGCGCCCTACATGTTGCGCGCCGGCGGCCTCTTTGCCTGCGAGCTCTACGAGGGCGCGCTCGACGCTGCGGCCGAGCTCTGCCGCCAAGCGGGTCTGTCGGACGTGCGCATCGTCCACGACCTCACCGATCGCCCCCGCATCGTCCGAGCCATCGTCACCGAGCCCAAACAGCGCCAGTAATATTTATTAACTGGTTAGCAAAAATTATAAATTAGTTTATAATTAGGACGGCTGAAAGAGGTCGGCCCATGCAACCTCCTACCTTTCGGGAAATCATTGCCCTACTCAAGCACGATGGATTCGTGAAGGTCGCGCAAGTCGGTAGTCATGCTAAGTATGTTTCTGGTGACCGTGTTGTCACCGTGAACGGCTCTGGTGGTGATCGACCAAAGAAGGGCACGTGGGCAAGTATTCGTCGCCAAGCTGGATGGTAGTTGGAGGCAAAATGAGGCAGCGATTTACCTATGACTGCGTTCTCATAAAAGAAGACGACGGTTACTGCGCTAGCTTCCCGCAGATTCCCGGCGCCTTTGCCGATGGCGATACGCGCGAAGAAGCGATTGCCCATGCTACCGAGGCACTGATGGCGTTTTTGGCCGACGACCTCAACAACGGTTTGACTCCGGCAGGGTACGAACGCTCGGCCGAGGTCGTGGCCCTTTCAGTCGAAATCGACCACGAGGACGCTCGGGAAGCGGCGTGCCGAACATTTAAAGACGCAGCGCTGGACCTCAAAGTCTCCGCTCCGCGGATTACCGCGCTGGTCAAAGCCGGCAAACTCGATGTTGAACTCGTCGACGGCCGTCGGATGATAACGATAGACAGTATCGAGCGTTACGCCGCCCAAGAACGTCACGCCGGAAGACCAAAGAAGTTCGTAGCCGTCCAATAACCCCCTCACTTTCACCGACTACTAGAGCCGCTCACCAAACCAACATGCGCTCTGGGCAAATAGATTGAACGTTTCGTGCGAGAATGCCCCACAGTAAACAAACTTGCACCAGAGCGTAAGGGGCTGGCATACACATGCAGACGGTCTATCGGGTATACGAGGGAGCGCGCGAGCCGCATCGGCTCGCCGTTGAGCGCACGGCAGAGGTGCTCGGCCGCGGCGGCCTGGCACTGATCCCGACCGAGACCGTCTACGGCGTCGCCGTGGCAGTCAATGCCTTCTCTGATGCCGTCCCCCAAGATACAAGCGAGTTCCCGTCGTGGTCATGCGACCCGCAAGCCACCGTCAACGGCGCCGCAGTCCCTGCGCTCGGCACCGGCTATCGACGTATCTTCACTCTCAAGCAACGTGAACTCACGCAAACTGTGGCTTGGCTGGTCGATGGCGTCGAAGCACTCGACCGCTATGGCGTGGATATCCCGGAAGATGCCCGCGTGCTCGCGCGACGATGCTGGCCGGGAG
Source organism: uncultured Collinsella sp. (assembly GCA_959599635.1). Classification (GTDB taxonomy): domain Bacteria; phylum Actinomycetota; class Coriobacteriia; order Coriobacteriales; family Coriobacteriaceae; genus Collinsella. The sequence continues at coordinate 8,670 of CAUGJN010000011.1, read as the reverse complement.
CCCTGACTATCGTGATTAAGGCAGCCCCCTGCGTGCCGACCTTTATGCGTGCCGCCGACGACACGGTGGCTCTTCGCGCATCGGCCTCGCCTGTGGTGCAGGCGCTCATCCGCGCCTGCGGCAGTCCCCTTGCCTGCACGAGCGCCAACACGCACGGTGCGCCCTCGCCGGCAAGCTTTGCCGCCGTCGAGGGTCGCATCCTGGAGGGTGTCGATGTTGCCGTCGACGCCGGTGAGACCCCGTGTCGCGACGCCTCGACCATCGTGTCGTTCCAGCACGGCGGGCTCCAGATCCTGCGCCAAGGCGCACTTCCCGCATCAGAGATCGAACGGGTCCTGTCCGACCCGATGCAATAGAAAGGTGTAAGCGATGTCGTTGAATCTGGGCAGCCTGGGCATGGAAGATGCCTCGTTTAACTTTGGCGGTTCCTACATCATGGCGCTCGACTGCGGCACCACCTCGGTACTTGCGACCATCGTCGACGAGTACGGATGCATCGTCGCGCAGGCACGTCGCAGCGTCAAAACCAGCTTTCCACGTCCCGGTTGGGTAGAGCAAGACCCCATGACGGTCCTTGCCAGCCAGATCGCCGTCATGATGGAAGTCCAGTTTAAGAGCGGTATCCACTCCGACCGCATTGCCGCCATCGGCATCTCCAACCAGCGCGAGACCACGGTGGTCTGGGACCGCGTGAGCGGTCAGCCGATCTATAACGCCATCGTATGGCAGTGCCGCCGTACCGCGCCGGCAATCGACGCGTTGGTTGAACAGGGTTGCGAGGAGCTGGTGCGCTCCCGCACGGGACTCACGCTCGACCCGTATTTCTCGGCCTCCAAGGTGCAGTGGATTCTCGACAACGTCGACGGCGCACGCGAGAGCGCGGCGGCGGGCGACCTCATGTTTGGCACCATCGACACTTGGCTCATCTACAACCTCACTGGCGGCCAGGTCTTTGCCACCGACTACACCAATGCCAGCCGCACGGCGCTCTTTAATATCCATACGCTCGATTGGGACGACGACCTGCTGGCGCTCTTTGACGTTCCACGTTCCATGATGCCCGAGGTTCGCTGGAGCTCGGGTGACTACGGCCGCGTCGCGAGCGACATCATGACCAACATGCCGCCCATCATGGGCGTGGCGGGCGACCAGCAGGCGTCGCTGTTCGGCCACTGCTGTTTCCGTCCCGGCCAGACCAAAAACACCTATGGCACGGGTTGCTTTATGCTCATGAACACCGGCGACGAGATCGTCGAATCCAAGAACGGCTTGGTTTCCACCATCGGTATCGCTGCGAACGGGAAGATCAGCTATGCACTCGAGGGCTCCATCTTTGCTGCCGGCTCCACCATGAACTGGCTTCGCAACAACATGGGCATCATCTCGAGCGTGAGCGAGTCGGCACAACTTGCCGCTTCGATTAACGACAACGAGGGCTGCTACTTCGTTCCCGCCTTTGCGGGTTTGGGCGCTCCCTGGTGGGACCCGCATGCCCGCGGTATCGTGTGCGGTCTGACCGGCGCCTCGAGCCGTGCGACCATCGTACGCGCCGCCTGCGAATCCATGGCATATCAGAGCTACGACGTGCTGCGCGCCATGGAGCAGGACGTGGGGCTTTCGATCGAGCGCCTGTCTGTCGATGGCGGTGCCTCGCGCAACGAGTTCATCATGCAATTCCAGGCCGACCTGCTGGATATCCCCGTGCTGCAATGTGAGACGGTGGAGACCACGGCAATCGGTGCCGCGTACTTGGCGGGTCTTGCCGTCGGCTATTGGGAAGATCTGGAAGAGCTGGAGCAAAATGCCCAGATCGTTAGGACCTTCCTTCCCCACATGTCCGCCGCGCGCCGCGAGCAAAACCTTACGGGCTGGCGTGATGCAGTCAAGCGCTCGCTCAGTACTGCACAGTAGAGCCGCGATGGGCTGCTCGATACAACAAACCGCTAAACTAATGCATGGCGTGCGGTGGCGACATTGCTGCGCGCCTTGTCAGCAAGGCCGTTTTGCGGCCGCAACGAAAGGGGCAATCAACCCATGACCGTCACCTATGATGCGTCCCGTGTGACGCTTGTCGATCACCCGCTCGTTCAGCACAAGCTGTCGATCCTGCGCGATAAAAACACCGGCACCAACCAGTTCCGCCAGCTCGTGCGCGAGCTTGCGCTCTTTGACGGCTACGAGGCCATGCGCGACCTGCCCATGGAAGACGTCGAAGTCGAGACCCCCATCACCACCGCCACGTTTAAGCAGCTTGCCGGCAAGAAGCTCGCCATCGTTCCCATCCTGCGTGCGGGTCTTGGCATGGTCGACGGCATCCTCGACCTGGTACCCTCTGCCCGCGTGGGCCACATCGGCATGGAGCGCGACGAGGTCACCCACGAGCCGCATGAGTATTACTGCAAGATGCCCAAGGATATCGACCAGCGTATCTGCCTGGTTGTCGACCCCATGCTCGCCACGGGCGGTTCGGCCGAGATGGCTATCAGCTACCTGCGCGAGCGCGGTGTCAAGGACATCCGCATGCTGTGCATCGTCGCCGCGCCCGAGGGCCTCAAGTCGCTGACCGAGAAGGATCCTGACGTACATATTTATACGTGCGCCATCGATGACCATCTCAACGAGGCCGCCTACATCGTTCCCGGCCTGGGTGACGCCGGCGACCGCATCTACGGCACGCTCTAGTCGTCGGGCCTTGTCGGCTACGGCCACAAATACGAAGAAATGGTGCGCGCGGGCGAGCAAAAGACGTCCACGCGCACTCCTGTTAACGGACGTTTAGCCTAGAGGGGTTCGAGAAAAACGTATTACCTACCTGCGGCATAAAGAAGGTCTTAAGAAAACGAACAGGTGCGTATTAACCGATGCTTTTTCGGTTGTACTTTAGCGATTGGCTCGTACAATAGTCACCAATGTTTGGCGGGAACTGTTCTGGGAAGCGTTAAAAAAGGAAAGTGAGGACGCCAGTGTTTCAGATAGCCGATCTGCTCGCTATCGTTGCAGGCGCCATTGCGGGCGCGATTGCCTTTCTTCCCTTTGTCTTTACGCTCAAGCCGGTTCTTGACGATAAGCAGAATGCGGACATGCTCAAGGGCATGGTGAGTCTGGCGGTCTCGGCAATCGCCCTGCTCGTCTTTACCTTGGTTGTGTTTGTGTTGTTCGGAGAGGCGTTTCGCATGTTCCTCCTGGGCGAGGCGATCGGCTTCGTGGCCTTTATGGCCGCCTGCACGGTTCGTGTCGCCAAGGCGCTGCGAGATCCTCATGAGGTCGAAAGGTAAGTCGTGGAAATTTTTGAAAAGCTGCCTGATGAGATTAATCATCTGGTCAGCGAGTTCAGCTCCACCCCTGTCGTGGGCGATCTGAGCTGCGGCATCACGCAGTACTCGTTTTGGCTGATCGTCTCCACGATCGTGCTCCTGATCGTCCTGGCCGTGTTCAAGAAGAAGCAGACCCTGGTTCCCAAGGGCTTCTTCGTCAACGGTTTCGAGTACATCATCGAGTACGTCGAGAACGATATCGGCAAGGGCGTCGTGGGTGAGAACTGGAAGAAGCACTTCCCGTTCCTGTGCTCGCTTTTCCTGTTCATCCTGATCAATAACATGATCGGCCTGATTCCGGGAATGAAGCCCGGCACCGGCGCAATCGGCTCCACCGCCGCGCTCGCCATCTTCGCCTTCGTGTACTTCATCTACTACGGATGCAAGGCTCACGGCGTGATCGGCTACATCAAGAGCCTCGCCCCGCAGGGCGTGAGCTTCCCGATGAACGTGCTCGTGTGGGTCGTCGAGCTTTTCTCGACCTTCCTGCGCCTCATCACGCTCGCCGTCCGTCTGTTCTGCAACATGTTCGCAGGACACGTGGTCATGGGCTCGTTCGCCATCATGGCGAGCATGTTCATGCAGCCGCTGCTTCAGCAGGTTTCCGCGGCGCACGCCGTCGGCGCCCTGCCTTCGCTGGCCTGGCTTGCCATTCTCATCCTGATCTATGCGATCGAGCTTGTGGTCGGCGCTATCCAGGCTTACGTCTTCACGGTCCTTACCGCCGTGTATGTCTCCGAGGCAGAGGAGGTCGCAGAGGAGGAGTAGTCTTCCGTTCGCGCCTTAAAGGTAAGCAATTCGTTAAACCGCCGGTGCCCGTACCCATGGAGCCCGGCAGTTATAAAAAGGTTATCCTGCGTGAAATAAGACACGCACGACAAAGGAGGAATCGTGGGAGTTATCGGTTACGGTCTCGGTGTTATCGGCGCTGGTCTTGCTATCGGCCTGTCTGCTCTGGGTGCTACGGGTGCTATGGCCCGTCAGCCTGAGGTCCAGGGCCGCGTGTTCACCGTCTTCATCATGGGCTCCGCCTTCGGCGAGGCTCTGGCTCTGATCGGCTTCGTTGTCGCGCTGATCGTTAAATAGCACGGAGCGTCAAGTATGAATCTTTCATCCCAGAAGAGCGCGATCGCACTCTCCGCGTCCGCGGCCGCGCTGCTCATGCCGGTTTCCGCGTTCGCCGAGGACGGCGCCGCCGGTGCGGACATCCTCATCCCTAAGATGGCGGAGTTCATCCCGGCGCTTATCGCCTTCCTGATCATCTGGATCGTGCTGGCCAAGGTCGCCCTGCCGGGCATCATGAAAACCATGGAGGAGCGCGGCAAGAAGATCGAGGAGAGCCTCGACGAGGCCGAGAAGACCAAGCAGGAGGCTATCGCCAAGCGCGCTGAGTCCGACTCGATCGTCACCGACGCCCGCCGTCAGGCTGCCGACATCGTCCTCGAGGCCCGTAAGGACGCCGAGTCCGAGCGCGCCCGTATCATCGAGGCTGCTCACAAGGAGGCCGAGGAGATCATCGCCAAGGCCCATACGACCGTCGAGGACGAGCGCAAGTCCATTTACGCCGGTGCCGCGAGCTCCATCGCCGACCTGTCCGTTGCCGTCGCCACCAAGATCGTGGGCGAGGCACTCGAGGACGATGCCGAGCAGAAGAAGCTCATCGAGCGCTACATCCAGGAAGCAGGTAGCCTGAATGCCGACTAGCCGCTATCAGGACAAGGTGCTCGAGACCTACGCGCGCTCCCTTCTGGAAGCCGCTAAGGCCGAGAACCATGTGTTCGAGGACCTCGAGATGATCGAGCGCTTGGCTTCTGCCAGCCCCGAGATCATCGCCGTGCTCGACACCATGTCCAAGCGCGACCAGCTCGACCTTCTTCCCAAGGTGGCAGCTGCCTTTAAGTATGTTGCCGAGGAAGACGAGGATGTAGTGGGCGTGACCGTCACCACGGCGATCCCGCTCGACGACGAGCTGCGTCAAACCATCACTAAGAAATGCGAGCAGGACTTCGGCCGCAAGGTATTCCTTATCGAGCAGGTCGACCCGTCTATCGTGGGCGGCCTGGTGCTCGAGGCCCGCGGCGAGCGTCGTGATATTTCCGTCAAGACGCAGCTGCGCATCGCGCAGGAGACCCTCGCAAACTCTGCTAATTCGTACGGAGGTGAAGCCTAATGTCCGAAACCCTCAATGCCCAGGATATCGCCAAGAAACTGCAGGAGCAGCTCACGAGCCTCTCCGCGACGGTCGATACGCATGAGGTTTCAACGGTCGACGAGGTAGGCGACGGCATCGCGCGCGTCTCCGGCCTCAAGAGCGCCATGGCAGGCGAGCTTCTGGAGTTCAAGAGCTCCGATACCGGTGAGACCGTCTTCGGCCTTGCCCAGAACCTTGACCGTGACGAGGTCGGCGCCGTTCTGTTCGGTGCCGTCGACTCCATCAAGGAAGGCGACGAGTGCCGCACCACTGGCCGCATTATGGATATCCCCGTGAGCCGCGCCATGCTCGGCCGCGTCGTCAATCCGCTCGGCCAGCCCATCGACGGCCTAGGCGACATCGTCGCTACGCACCGTCGCCCCATCGAGTTCAAGGCTCCCGGCGTCATCGATCGTACCCCGGTGTGCGAGCCGGTTCAGACCGGTCTGCTCGCTATCGACTCCATGGTGCCTATTGGCCGCGGTCAGCGTGAGCTCATTATCGGCGACCGTAAGACCGGTAAGACCGCCATTGCCATCGACGCTATCCTTAACCAGCGCGGCAAGGGCATGGTCTGCATCTATGTCGCCATCGGCCAGAAGGCCTCCACGGTTGCCAACATCCGCGAGACCCTCGCTCAGCACGGTGCGCTCGACTACACCATCATCGTTTCGGCCACCGCTGCCGATTCCGCCCCTATGCAGTACATCGCGCCTATGGCCGGTGCCGCTATCGGCGAGTTCTTCATGTACAACGGCGAGGACGGCAAGCCCGCCAGCGAGACCAACCCCGGCGGCCACGTGCTCGTCATCTACGACGACCTGTCCAAGCAGGCTGTGGCCTACCGTCAGATGTCGCTGACGCTGCATCGTCCGCCCGGACGCGAGGCCTATCCTGGCGACATCTTCTACCTGCACTCTCGTCTGCTCGAGCGTGCCGTCAAGATGTCCAAGAAGAACGGTTACGGCTCCATGACGGCACTGCCGATCATCGAGACCCAGGACGGCGACGTCTCGGCCTACATTCCGACCAACGTCATTTCCATTACCGATGGTCAGATCTACCTGCAGTCCGAGCTCTTCTTCCAGGGTCAGCGCCCGGCAGTCGACGTGGGCATCTCCGTGTCCCGCGTCGGTGGCGACGCTCAGACCAAGGCTATGAAGCAGGTTGCCGGCAACCTTCGCCTGGACCTCGCTTCGTACCAGGAGCTCGCTGGCTTTACGCAGTTCGGCTCCGACCTCGACGAGGCTACTCAGAAGCAGCTGACCCATGGTGCTCGCATGACCGAGCTCCTGAAGCAGCCGCGTTACAAGCCGTTTGAGGTTGGCGAGCAGATCGTTACGCTGTTCGCTGGCAACGAGGGCTTCCTGGATGACCTGGAGATCGCCGACGTGCTGCCCTTCCGTGCCGAGCTCATCGAGTACATGGACAATGGCTTTGGCTCGCTGCTCGACAAGGTTCGCGCCAAGAAGATCGATGATGACACCAAGGCTGAGCTCTTGCGCGTCATCGGCGACTTCAAGCAGCAGTTCATGGCCAAGCACCATTCGGATGTTTCTGGATCAGAGGAGAACTAAGCCCCATGGCCAACCTTCGCGACATTAAGAAGCGAATCTCCTCGGTTACCACGACCAAGCAGATCACGCGCACGATGGAGATGGTCTCTACGGCCAAGATCCGTCGTGCCCTCGATCGCTCCAAGCAGGCCGAGCCCTATAAGGAGGCGCTGACCGACGTCATGTTGACGGTCGCCGGCGACGCCTCCTGTTCGGGCACCGATCCCATGCTGCAGAAGCATGAGAGCGTCAAGCATGGCCTGATTGTCGTTATTGCCTCGGACCGCGGCCTTGCCGGCGGTTTCAATACGACGGTGGAGCGCACGGCCGAAAAGCTCGCTGCTTCTTGGGCGAACGACGGCATCGAGTGCGAGATCATCGCGTGTGGGCGCAAACCGGCCACGTATTTCCGTGACCGCGCAAACGTCGTCATGCACTTTGAGGGCAATTCCTCCGAGCCCGATTTTAATCAGGCCCGCATGATCTCCTCTCATATCTGCGATGCGTATCGTGCCGGTGAGCTTGACCGTGTCGAGCTTGTCTACCACCACGCCAAGAACCGCGTGGATCAGGAGCTTCGCGTCGAGCATCTGTTGCCGCTCGATCCCGAGATGATCGCTATGGCCCACGGTCCGCGTAAGAACGAGACCGACGCCCCTAAGCGCATCTCGTCCACGTTCGAGTTCGTGCCCTCTCCCGAGCATGTTCTCGGCAAGCTTGTGCCGTCTTATATCCTGACGGTCATCTACCAGGCCCTGATCGATTCGGCGGCCGCCGAGCAGGGTGCACGCCGCAAGGCCATGCACTCCGCAACGGAAAACGCCACCGCGATCATCTCGACCCTTACCCGCACGTATAGTCGCGTGCGCCAGGCTTCGATCACGACCGAGATCAACGAGATCGTCGGCGGAGCCTCAGCATTGGAGGAACAGTAATGGCTAATAACACCGTAAAGCTTGCGGTCGAGGAAGCCACCAAGAAGACGACTGCCGGTGATGGTCGCATCGTGCGAATCATCGGCCCTGTCGTCGACGTCAAGTTTGACGGTGCGGTGCCCCCGATCTACAACGCGCTCACGGTCGAGGCCGAGACCCCGATCGGTCACCTGAGCACGATCCTCGAGGTTGAGAGCCAGCTTCCGGGCGGCGTCGTCCGCACGGTCGCCATGTCCTCGACCGACGGCCTGCAGCGCGGCCTCATCGCCACCGATACCGGTGAGCCCATGAAGATGCCCGTTGGCCCCAAGACGCTCGGCCGAATCTGGAACGTTATGGGCAAGCCCGTCGACGGCAAGCCCATGCCCGAGGTGGAGGAGTTCTACCCCATCCACCATGCAGCGCCCCGCTTTGACGAGCTCACCACCAAGACCGAGATCTTCGAGACCGGCATCAAGGCCGTTGACCTGCTCGAGCCCTACATCCGTGGCGGCAAGACGGGCCTGTTCGGCGGCGCCGGCGTCGGCAAGACCGTTCTGATTCAGGAGCTCATCAACAACCTCGCCCAGGAGCACGGCGGCACCTCGGTGTTCACCGGCGTCGGCGAGCGTACCCGCGAGGGCACCGACCTGTTCCTCGAGATGAGCGAGTCTGGCGTTATCGACAAGACCTGC
>CAUGJN010000010.1 GCA_959599635.1 uncultured Collinsella sp. | reverse complement strand
GCGATCCGTCCACGCTCGACGGCGGCCAGCGCAAGCTCTACGACCTCATCGCCCGTCGCTTCCTGGCAACGCTCATGGGTCCCGCGACCATCGAGAACACCAAGCTCGAGCTCGACGTCAACGGCGAGCCGTTCGTGGCCTCGGGCGACGTGCTCGTGACCCCGGGGTTCCGCGAGGCCTACCCGTACGGCCTCAAGCGCGACGAGCAGATGCCGCCGCTGGAGCAGGGCGACACGGTCGACGTGTTCGACATTAAGCTCGAGGCCAAGCAGACCGAGCCGCCCGCGCGCTACAGCCAGGGCAAGCTCGTGCAGGAGATGGAAAAGCGCGGCCTGGGCACCAAGTCCACGCGCGCGAGCATCATCGAGCGCCTGTATGCCGTGCGCTATCTCAAAAATGATCCCGTTGAGCCGAGCCAGCTGGGCATCGCCATCATCGACGCGCTGTCGCAGTTTGCCCCGCGCATCACGAGCCCCGATATGACCAGCGAGCTCGACGGCGACATGACCCGCGTGGAGCGCGGCGAGGACACCGAAGAGCATGTCGTGACGCACTCGCGCGCGCTGCTGGCCGGCGTGCTCGACGAGCTGCTCAAGCATACGCAGGAGCTGGGCGACGCCATCAGCGACGCCGTCACGGCCGATGCGCGCGTGGGCGCCTGCCCCAAGTGCGGCAAGGACCTGGTTATGAAGACGAGCGCCAAGACCCGCGGCAGCTTTATCGGCTGCATGGGTTGGCCCGACTGCGACGTGACCTATCCGGTGCCGAGTGGCGTCAAGGTGAGCCCGCTCGAGGGCGAGGCCGCCGTGTGCCCCGAGTGCGGCGCGCCGCGCATCAAGTGCCAGCCATTCCGCCAGAAGGCCTTCGAGATCTGCGTGAACCCCACGTGCCCCACCAACTACGAGCCCGATCTTAAGGTGGGCGAGTGCAAGGTGTGTGCCGAGGCCGGACGTCACGGCGACCTGATCGCGCACAAGAGCGAGAAGAGCGGCAAGCGCTTTATCCGCTGCACCAACTACGATGACTGCGGCGTGAGCTATCCGCTGCCGGCGCGCGGCAAGCTCGAGGCGACGGGCGAGACCTGCCCCGAGTGCGGCGCCCCCATCGTGGTGGTCAACACGGCGCGCGGTCCGTGGCGTATCTGCGTCAACATGGACTGCCCGACCAAGGAGAAGAAGCCCGCCCGCGGTCGCAAGACCACAACCAAGGCGAGCACGGCAAAGAAGACGACGGCTAAGAAAGCCACTGCCGCCAAGAAGACGACCGCGAAGAAGTCGACTGCCAAGAAAGCAGCCGCCGACAAGTAACGGCGCAGTCGAAACATTGCCCAAAAAAACGAGCGAGGACCCCGCGATCCTCGCTCGTTTTTTTGACCGGCAGTTAGGGACGTTCCTTTTCTGCCGGCAGTTTAGGAACGTCCCTAACTGCCGGCTCGGGAACGACAAAGCGCTAGTTCACCTCGACAGGCTTAGCGCCGGGATAGCGCTCCTCAAAGTCTAGGCGGTACTTATTGTCATTGGTGCCCGCCACGTTGTCGCGCGACAGCGGCGCCACGATCTCATTCTTGTGGTCCGCAGGCTTGGCGTATTTCAGGCTGATCTCCCAGGCATCACAGATTGCGTCAATGCGGTGATCCAGGTCGTCGTACAGGGCGATGATGTCCTTCCAGGAGCTGTAGTTCTTGGAGCTCGTCGGGACGTCCAGGTCCTCGACGATGTCGTAATACTGCTCGATGGTGTCCTCCGTGCGCTCGGCGACGTCGGCGAGATTTTGACGGGTGGTTCGATCCTCTTCCAGATAGTTGCCGTTGAAGTTCTGCGCGCAGCCACGGACCTGGCTGTCGAGATCTTCGAGCAGGTCGTAGTATTCGCTCAAGCGACGGTAGAGGTTCTGCTCGGAGAGCGTTGCTTCGCCGCCATCCTCGTCGTCATCGTCATCATCGTCGTACAGGCTGTTGGGATCGCCGAGAGGCTTTAGGTCATCGTCGTCGACGTCATGGTGCAGCTTGGCTACCTCGGCAGTCGTCTGCGTGGCGGCGTTGTCGAACGGTCTGATTGCAAAGAAGATGACCAGGGCGATGATGATCGCCACCAGCACAACGATAACGGCGATAAGCGGCCCGGTGCCGCTCTTTTTGGGAGCGGGGGTCTGTGGCGAAGCGGGCGCGTATGCGGGAGCCGGCTGCTGTTGGGGCGAGCCGCTCGCGACGGGTATGCGCTGCGTGGTCTCGACGGCCTCGGTCCTTGCGGCGGGGTCGGGGCTATAGGCGAGGGAGTCGTCCGCCTTGGCTTGCGGCGTATCGAGGGAGCCGGTCTGCTCAAAAGCGGGCTGGCTATCGCTCGCGGCTGTTTGCTCAACGGGTGCACCGCACGAGGTGCAGAACTTGGCATCATCTGCAAGACGCTTGCCGCACGAGGCGCAATACCGAGACATTGCCACTCCTTTCGCCACATTTCAATGCAATACGACGATTATACCCAGCATCCAAAATTCCCCATCATAAGTTGCGGTGAAATAGGGACTGTTTGGCGGTCTCAGAGCTTCAATCAGTCCCTATTTCACCGCAACTTTGGAAAGGCGCCTTTAGCCATTGGGGACGTGCCGAGCACTGGGGTATCATGGCTTGGTTGCTGTAACTCGCATTTACGCGCCTTGTAGGAAGGGGCTGCGCCCATGGCTTTTGAGCCTGCTCAACATAGCTTTATCACGCTCGAGGGCGTCGACGGTGCCGGCAAGTCCACGCAGGCGCGCCTGCTTGCTCGCGCGCTCGAGCTCGCTGGCCACCAGGTTGTGAGCCTGCGCGAACCGGGCGGCACCGCCATCAGCGAAAAGATCCGCGCCCTGCTGCTCGACCCCGCCAATATGGCGATGGGCGATACCTGCGAGCTGTTGCTCTACGAGGCCGCGCGTGCCCAGCTGGTGCACGAGGTCATCGCGCCCGCCCTCGCTGCCGGCAAGGTGGTCCTGTGCGATCGCTTCTACGATTCCACGACCTGCTACCAGGCGTTTGCCGACGGCCTCGATCGCCAGATGGTGCGCGACGCCAACAACCTGGCCGTCGCGGGAACGCACCCGGCGCTCACACTCGTCTACCACATCACGCCCGAGCAGGCGGCGCTACGCATGGCAGCCCGTGGCGCGGCAGATCGCATGGAGGCTAAGGGCATGGCATTCCAGGAGCGTGTCTACGAGGGGTTTTGCGCCATTGCTGCCGAGGAGCCAAACCGCGTAAAGCTCATCGACGCCACTACGACCGTCGAGGTAGTTTTCGAGAAGACGGTCGAGCAGGTTCGCGCGTACGGTCTCGATATCCCCCAGGATGCTGTCGCCGCCGCGCTTGCCAAGGAGGCCGAGTAACATGGCCCCCGCTCAGGCAAGCCTGCTGGCCAAGCTCGACACCCAAGAGCGCGTGCGCGACTTTTTGACCAATGCCGTCGCCAGCGGCCGTGCATCGCACGCCTACCTGTTTTTGGGCGCGCCCGGCGCGGGCAAGCTCGATGCCGCGTGGGCGCTCGCCCAAGCCTTCCTGTGCGAGCAGGACGGCTGCGGCGCATGCGACAGTTGCGTGCGCGTCTCTCGGCATACGCATCCCGACGTGCACTATTACACGCCCGAGAGCGCTACGGGCTACCTCATCGCCCAGACGCGCGAGCTACTCGACGACGTGCCCTTGGCGCCCATCCGTGCCAAGGGCAAGGTCTACATCATCGACCGTGCCGAGCAGCTGCGCGCCAACACCGCCAACGCATTGCTCAAAACGCTCGAGGAGCCGCCCGAGGGCGTCATGTTCATCCTGCTGGGCACCTCGGCAGACGTGATGCTGCCTACCATCGTGAGCCGTTGCCAGTGCGTGCCGTTTCGGCTGGTGTCGCCCACCGTGGCCGCGCAGGCCGTGAGCCGCGCCACCGGTCAGGACCCTGCGCGTTGCCGCATGGCGGTCGCCGTGGCGGGAAGCCCCACACGCGGCATCGAGTTTCTTAAGAGCGCCGAGCGCCAGGACGCCCGCCGTCAGATGGTCCGTGCCATCGGCTCACTCATTGCCGCCGACGAGGCCGACGTGCTCAGTCGCGCCAAGTCGCTCATCGTCGCCGTCAAGGCGCCGCTCGCCGAGGTCAAGTCCACGCAGGAAAAGGTACTCGAGCAAAATGCCGACTACCTGTCGCGTGGAGCATTGAAGCAGCTTGAGGACCGCAACAAGCGCGAACTCAACGCGCGCGAGCGTTCGGGTATCATGGAAGCGCTGGCGAGCGCGCGGACGCTCATGCGCGACGTGCTGCTGACACTTCAGGACGAGGCGGCCGACGTGGTGAACGAAGACGTGCGTGACACGATCGGTCGGCTTGCCGCTGCGACGAATGTTGCGGGTGCCACCCAGGCGCTCGAGGCGGTCGCAACCGCCGAGCACAACATCGCCAGAAACGTTACTCCCCAGCTGGCCATCGAGGTCATGCTGTTCGATATCAGGAAGGCACTGAAATGCCGTTAGTCGTACCCGTTAAGTTTACCTACGCCTCGCGCGACCTGTGGTTTGACCCGCAGGACCTGGATATCCTCGAGGCCGATTATGCCATTTGCTCCACCGAGCGCGGAACCGAGATCGGCTTGGTTACGGCCGATCCCTTCGAGGTGCCGCAAGACGAGATCGGTCAGCCGCTCAAGCCCGTGCTGCGCGTGGCGAGCGACATCGACCTGCAGCTTGCCGACGATCTTGCCATCCAGGGCGACGAGGCCATGGTCGATTTCCGCCGTCTGGTCAAAGAACTCGACCTCGAGATGAAGCCGGTGGGCGTCGAGTACCTGTTTGGCGGCGAGAAGGCCGTGTTCTACTTTGCGGCCGAGGAGCGCGTCGATTTTCGCCAGCTCGTCAAGGATCTGTCCTCGACGTTGCACATTCGCGTCGACATGCGCCAGATCGGCGTGCGCGACGAGACTCGCCTGGTGGGCGGCTATGCCCAGTGCGGCCAGGAGCTCTGTTGCACGCGCTTTGGCGGACAGTTTGAGCCCGTCTCGATCCGCATGGCAAAAGAGCAGGACCTGCCGCTCAATTCCTCCAAGATCAGCGGCGTTTGCGGCCGCCTGATGTGCTGCCTGCGCTATGAGTTCGAAGCGTACAAGGACTTTAAGAGCCGTGCGCCCAAAAAGAAGACGCTCATCGATACGCCGCTCGGCAAGGCGCGTATTCAGGAATATGACACGCCGCGTGAGCAGCTGGTGCTGCGCCTGGAGAACGGCAAGGTCTTTAAGGTCAACCTGGCCGATATGACCTGCTCGGAGGGCTGCAAAAAGAAGGCCGCCGAGCAGGGCTGCAACTGCCGCCCCGACTGCGTGACGCGCGACGTGCTCGAGCGCATCGAGTCGCCCGAGATGCGTCTGGCGCTTATGGAGCTCGACCGCGAGAACGGCGTCGACGTGGGCGATGGCCTGTCGAGCGCCGACCGTCTGGCCGGTACGTCGGTGCCCAAGCGCCGTCGTCGCGATGCTGAATCCGATGCTCGCGCCGGTCAGGGGCAGGGCGAGGGCCGTGGCCGCGGAAAGGGTCGTGGCAATGCCGCAACGTCCGAGGCCGAGGAGGCCGCTGGCGGCCGTCGCCGCCGCAAGCGTGCGGGCTCTGCCGATGCCGGCGAGGCCGCAGCCGCCGGCAAGAACGGAGCTCGCGAGCGCGAGGTTCAACAGCCCCAGCAGCAGAATCGCGGCGGTGGCATGAACCCCACGCGCCGTCGTCGCCGTCATCTGTCGAGCGAGGAGCGCGAGGACGCCTTCCGCGCCGCAGCTGCTCGCGAGGCTGGTGCCGCTTCCAAGGGCTCCTCGGGTTCCGATGCGCCTGCCGACAAGGGCGGCAAGCCACGTGGTGAGGAGGAGCGCGCACCGCGTCCGCGTCGTCGCCATTCCTCGGGCGCGCAGCAGAAGCCCTCAGTGCCCTCCGTTGCCGATCAGGTCTCGGATGGCGAGGTCAAGGTCACGCGCCGTCGTCCCGGAGATGGCGGGGGAGCGGCTGCCAAGGCTTCGCGTGGCGCCGCTCGCGACGAGCGCGAGCCGCGCGAGGATCGCGGTGGCGAGGGCTCGGCCGACCAGGGTCAAAAGCGCCGTCGCCGTCGCCGTTCCCGCAAGCCGCGCCAGGATGGTGGCGAGGGCTCGACCCCGTCTTCGTCTGCATCACAACCGCCCGCCGGCGAATAACGCCCGCGAGCGGATTTAACCAGCCTTGCCCCAATCGCGTCGGGGTACCATAGCGCTGAATCAACAACCCTCCCTGCGACCGAACGTAGGGAGGGTTGTGTCGTGAAGAGACATTTGAATGTGTTGGGATGCCTGCAAGGTGCCGGCATTCTACCGTTTGCGGACGAATTGCTACCGTTTGCCGAGCGGGCGGCGCACGAGGCGCTTGAGGCGTTGTCGCCCACGCGATGCGCCGGCTGCGAGCGCTCCGGCGCGCTTATTTGCCAAGACTGCTTGGCGGCGCTTGCGCTCATCGACCCGCGGCATAGCTGCACTCGATGCGGCGCCCCGTTTGGAGACTTGCTGTGCACCGAGTGCTCGGTCGAGGGTTCGTCCTCGGCGATGGCTGAAGCACTCGACCGGTGCCTGGCATGTGCCATTTACACGCATCCGCTGCCGCGGATCATTAAAGCATACAAAGACGCGGGCGAGCGACGCCTGGCGCCGTATCTGGCAGAGCTGCTATACGACACCGCCTTACATGCCCAGGTCGCGGCACCCGAACGCTTAGGCGGTGTGTTGTCCGGCGCCGATGCAGTGGTGTTTGTGCCCGCGACGGCGGCGGCGTTTCGGCGACGCGGCTTCGATCACATGGAGGCCATTGCGCGCCCATTTTGCGAGCTGTCGGGTGTTCCGCTGCTCGACGCCCTCGTTAAGTACGGCCATGGCGACCAGCGTGAACTTGGCCGTGAAGAACGCCGTGAACGCGCCCGAGGCATGTACGAGACCGTTGAGGACGTGCGGGGCCGCCGCCTGCTGCTTATCGACGACGTTATCACCACGGGCGCGACGATGGCCGCGGCTTCGGCGGAACTCAAGCGCGCCGGCGCTGCGGCGGTCGATGGCCTCGCTATCGCACGCGTTTGGTAGGGGTGGTTTTGTGGCAGTGAAGATTGAGCGGCGCAACGAGCCGACAGGCGAACAGCTAGCGGCTTCCGTAATCCTAACGGGCGCCTCGGCGCTACGCATGATGCGCGCCGAGCGCCGGCAGATGGGCTACATCGGCTGGAAGGACCTTAATCCCGATGAGGAGCGCCGTGTGCTGCGCACGTCGTCGCCCTCGACCGAGGACATCTATCTTCCCGACTTGGTGCGGATTGGGGCCGCAAGCGGCGAGGTGCAAGAGGATTTGTGTTTGCTGGTAGGGTCTGCAGCGCAGCGCCGCCGCATTCTTGGCGTGAGTTGGTCCGTATGCTCCGAGTTGCCCGACGGCTCGATTCTAGAGGTGGAACCGGGGATGTACAGCCTATCTCCCGAGGCCCTTTGTGTTGCCGTTGCACGCGAGGTCGGCTGCATCCAGGCGTTTGCCCTGGCCCAGGAACTGTGTTCCAAGATTTCACTGAGCGATCGCGGGAAGCATCTGCCTCCCTACACCTCGCCCGTTGCGAACAAACTTGCAAAGGACAAGGACCAACCGGCAGACGTGGGCTACTTTGAAGTCGAGCCAGCGCTGACGCCCGATCGCTTGGCAGATTACCTCGCGGTATGCAAGGGAAACGCGGCCAAACAGCTGCTGCGTCTGTGTCCCTACCTGTCAGAAAACCTGCTCTCGCCCATGGAGTGCATCATGCTCGCTCTGTTTTCGCTTCCGTTTTCCTATGGCGGATTTGACTGCGGTCCCTTTAAGACCGACTACAAGATCGAGTTCGATGACCGCGCGCAGGCAATCTCGGGGATGCCGCATGCAGTTTGCGATGCGTATCAGGAAGCAGCCCGGTTTGACCTTGAATACAACGGTGAGCTGGGCCATTCCTCCCGGAGGGGACGTATCCATGATGAAAAACGCAACACGGGCTTGATTACTATGGGAATCGAGGTCGCGACGGTCAACAACGAAATGCTCTGCGACATGGAAGCGATGGAAGCGCTCGCATGGCGCATCCACCAGCGTATGCGAAAGCGGTACCGGAATCGTGTCGATGCCCGCAGGAAGAAGCAAGAGGCGTTGCTTAACACGCTGCGGGCGTGTTTTGGGCTTAAGCCGGTCTAATTCACGTCGAAAATAGGGGGTTAATCATATGCCCTGGCCAAAATATGGCAAATATGAGTACTGTCACTAAATCAGTAACAGCAAAATCAAGGAATTTAGGACTCGGAGGCGGCGTAAAGTAAGAAGATAATAAACAAATGTGGAATAACTAAGCATCAGGTTAGCGACATTGAGCGCAAAATCTGTCCGAGAGGCCAAAATTGCCTGTTACTAAATTGGTGACAGTACTCATATCTGCCATTTTTTGGCCACGGCACCCTAGGAAGGGTGCCCCGGAGCTCCCCATAGGGGAGCTCCGGGCTTCACAGAGGCACGAATAGCCCACTCCGACCTGCGAAATCTGTACTCGCGATGCGAATGACGCCCCTAACCTTAAACTTTAGCTTGAACTTAGCTATAATGCGCTACGTTCCTACCAGGCTGTGGTTGCGGACGGACGAAATGCCCGCCCTAGTCCAAGACAGACGCGGTCAAAGGGATCCACGTAAGCGACCGCGTGCGCGCGGCGCGATCATGGCGCGTCCTAGATGTAAGCCGCACCGTCCGTTCTACTTTCTTTGGGGCAATACCGCCTCGCGGGCGAGCGGGCCAGTCGTGAGGGTGGCTGCGGCCTCCCGAGCAAACACCCCGGTGCGCAAGTGTGGGGTCAAATACCAGGTCAGCTGGTGGGAACAATCTGATATTCCGCGCAACGCACGGATCGTATACGACACAGAAGGCAGGGTAGTGGACATGGTGAGGGGCAGCTTGATGCACGCGGCGCGGTTAGGTGCTGGGACCGCAGCAGTCATCGCCGTTTTGGGCCTGAGCGGATGCGCGTTCAATCCACTGTCCACGTTCACGACTCCCACGATCGACCAGATCGAGTACGAGACCGTCACGCCCACGGTGTCGGATGATGCCCTGGTCACCCCTGGTACCCTGACGGTCGCCCTCGATACTTCCGATGCGCCGCAGGCCATGCAGGGCGCCGACGGCGAGCTCACGGGGTATGCGGTCGACGCCGCCCGCGCCCTCGCAAGCCGTATGGGCCTTAAGGTCGCCTTTGTCGATGCGTCCTCGGCAGGTTCCGCGCTCGGCGACAAAAAGGCTGATATCTTTATCGGCGAGATCAGCTCCACTGACGGGGACGTTAGCTCGCTCGGCACCTGCCTGTACGATGCCGCTTCCGTGTTCGGTAGAACCAGCGATGGTGGGTCGCTAAACGTTTCCACCGATACCCTTAACACGTCTACTCTGGGTGTCCAGATGTCCTCGGCCTCGCAGGAGGCGCTTGCTAAGCAGAGCATCACCGCCAACCAAAAGACCTACCCCAACATCAACGAGTGCTTTGAGGCGCTCGAGTCCGGCGAGGTCGACTATGTGATCTGCGACTCCACGGCCGGCGGTTACCTTGCACGTCTGATGAGCCAGATTTCCTACGTTGGCGCTCTCGAGACGCCCTCGACACTCGGCGTTGCAGGCCTTGCCGCCAACGAGGAGCTGTGCCGTGCCGTGAGCGATGCCCTCGACGGTATTACGGCCGATGGCACGCTCGAAGCGGTCCACTCTGTCTGGTATGGCACGATGCCCTACGACCTCACCACTCAGACGGTTTCGGGCGCTAACGTGCAGTCGGGCGACTCTGAGTCTAGTGAGGCCATGTCCTCCGGCGATGAATCCTCCGATTCCAGCAGCGATGATTCCAGCAGCGATGACTTGTCCTCCGAGAGCAAATCGTCCAGCCAGGAGGGCACTATCACCGACGACGACATTAACAAGCTCAATAGCTAGTTATTGCTAGGGGTGGCGTCACCTATGCGCTAGGAGAGACGCCTCTTCACGGTTTCAACACGCATTGCCGGGCTTTCCCAACAGGGGAGCCCGGCTTTTTCGTTTTCATAAAAGCAGCAGGTCAAAGACATTTTTTAGGTGCAAAACCAGAGTCGCCGTTGTCCTCCTATAGCGCACTTTGCCACAGAAAAGTGCGAGACTTCGGTATGCGGTATCAGGCAATCGTTATTCGGGTCTTTAGGAATCCGCGTGATTAAATGCACGGCAATGGGTACATAGCCAGTACAGTAAGTCCCCGAGGCAGATTGGAGCCACGTATGGATATCAAGGTTTCTGGACGCAAGACGACGGTAACCGATGCTCTGCGTGCGCATGTGGATGAGAAGATCGGCGAGGCGCTCAAGGTTTTCGATATCGAGCCCATGACGGTCGACGTTGTACTTCGCTATGAGAAGAACCCCTCGAACCCCAACCCGGCAATCGTCGAGGTCACGGTTCGTGCCCGCGGCTCTGTGATTCGCGTTGCCGAGCACGGCGCAGATATGTATGCCGCCATCGATCTCTCCGCCGATAAGGTCACCCGCCAGCTGCGCAAGTTCAAGACCAAGGTCGTGGACAACCGCCAGGGCGGTGCCAGCGCCGCGGATGTCGCACCGGTCGAGCGCGTCGAGGATCTGGCCGACCTGCTGCTGCCCGAGGAGGAGGACGACCTGCTCGTCCGCGAGAAGGTCATCGATGTCACCCCGATGACTGAGGAGCAGGCGCTGGTGCAGACCGATCTGCTGGGTCACGACTTCTACGTCTTCGAGAACGCGACGACTGGCCTCATCAATGTGGTGTATCACCGTAAGAATGGTGGATATGGCATCATCAAGCCCCGTATCGAAACACTTGACGAGTAAAATACGTTAACTTGCATGAGTTAACGGTTGGCGGCCATCCCATGCGGGTGGCCGCTTTTTTACGTAAGGAGTCGCTTTGATGGACAAGGCTGCATCTACCGGCCATTCGGACCGTTGCCGCATCGTCGTCGATACCTGCTGCGACTTTAGTCCCGAGGTCGCCGCGAACCTTGATGTCGATATCCTGGGTTTCCCCTTCATTATCGATGGCGAGGAGCGCACGGACGACATTTGGTCGAGTATGAGCCCTAAGGAGTTCTACGACCGCATGCGCGCCGGTGCCCGCGTGTCCACCTCGGCTGTGTCGCTCGGTCGCTATATCGAGTTCTTTACCGAGTGCGCCAAAGAGGGCACGCCCACGGTTTACCTGTGCTTCACCTCGGCGCTGTCGTCGAGCTACAACTCCGCGTGCCAGGCGGCGGACGCCGTGCGCGCCGAGTATCCCGACTTTGAGCTCTACGTGGTCGACAACGCCCTGCCCTGCGCGACCGGCGAGCTCTTGGCGCTCGAGGCCGTGCGCCAGCGCTCGGCGGGACTGACCGCCAAGCAGCTGGTCGACTGGGCAAACGAGGCCAAGACCTACGTGCACGGCTACTTTACGCTCGAGAGCTTTGACGCGCTGGCTGCCGGCGGCCGCATTCCGCCCGCGGCGGCACAGCTCACGGCAAAGCTCGACGTCAAACCCGAGCTGTCCTACGACCTGGCCGGCTCGCTGTCGCTGATCGGCGTCAACCGCGGTCGCAAGAAGGCACTCAAGTCCATTCTCAAGTCGTTCCGCGAGAACTATGTGCCCGATCGCACCATGCCCATCGCCATTATGACGGCCGACGCCGAAAAGGACGGCGACTGGCTCGAAGCCGCCATCCGCAAGGAGGAGGGTTGCGCCGACGTCACGATTATCCGTAGCTCCGTCGGTCCTACCATCGGCTCGCACGTGGGGCCCGGCATGGTGGCACTTGCGTTTTGGGGCAAGAACCGCGCCGAGAAAGCCTCGCTTTCCGACCGCATCGCGCGCCGTGTGCGCGGTGAGTAGACAGGCGCTACGACCACAGGCGCCCCGCAGCTCAAGCGCTGGCGCTGAGTATTCAACCTGGTAACAACACCCAACCCAAAAGGAAAGGTTTCATGGCAAACAAGCTCTCCGTCGCATTTATCGGCACCGGAATCATGGGTGCCCCCATCGCCGGCCACATCCTGGATGCCGGCTATCCCGTCACGGTCAACAACCGCACCAAGTCCAAGGCTGCGGCGCTCATCGAGCGCGGCGCCGTCTGGGCCGATACGCCGGCCGATGCCGTGGCGAACGCCGATGTCGTCTTTACCATGGTGGGCTATCCCTCCGAGGTCGAGGAGCTCTACCTGGCGGGCGACGGCCTGCTCGCGTGCACCAAGCTGGGCGCGGTTTTGATCGACCTCACCACGAGCTCGCCCGAGCTCGCCCGTGACATTGCCGAGGCCGCCCAGGTTTCTGGCCGCATGGCGTTTGACTGCCCCGTCACCGGTGGCGAGTCGGGCGCTATCGCCGGTACGCTCACGGCTATCGTGGGCGCTACCGAGAACGACATCGCGCCGGTCCGCGACATCCTTGCCACCTTTGCGGCCAACATCTGCTGCTTCGACGGCGCCGGCAAGGGCCAGGCTGCTAAGCTCGCCAACCAGGTGTCGCTGGGCGCCTGCATGGTCGGTATGGCCGATGCGCTGGCCTTTGCCGAGCTGAGCGGCCTTGATCTGGAGAAGACCCGTCAGATGATCCTGGGCGGCACCGGCAAGTCCGGTGCCATGGAGAGCCTGGCGCCCAAGGCGCTCGACGGCGACTACAAGCCCGGCTTTATGGTCGAGCACTTCATCAAGGACCTGCGCTTGGCGCTCGCCTATGCCGACGACCGCGAGCTTGCGCTGCCCGGCGCCGACGTGGCCTTTACGCTCTACGACATGCTCGACGCTATCGGTGGCGCCAAGCTGGGCACCCAGGCCATCACGGTCCTCTATAAGGAGGAGGCCGATGCCATTGCCGCCGGTCTGGACTGGTCGCAGTATCGCCCCGAGGAGCACGGTGCTCACGAGGAAGGCTGCGGTTGCGGCGAGCATGGCGACGACCACGAGTGCGGTTGTGGCCACCACCACGGCGAGGACCACGAGTGCTGCGGCGGCCACGGCCATGACGACGGCCACGAGTGCTGCTGCGGCCACCATCACGGGGAGTAGCGCCCATGAGCTGGACGTTCGTGGTGCTTGCGCTGGTGCTCTTTCTCTTTGCGATTTACATCGGCTTTTTGTGCGGCCAGTGGGCGTGCGAAAAGCGCGTGATCACCAAGCGCGACTACTGGATTGCCAACTTTGCAGGAGCGGCGGCAGTCGTCCTGCTGACCTGGGTGTTCTCGCTGTTCCCGCTGGTGCAGTTTGCGCCGATCGGCTGGCTCGGTGGCTTTATCGCCGGTCTTAAGATGAGCTTTGGCGAGTCCGTCGGTCCGTGGCGCAAGCACGACGAGGTCTTTAACGTCAACAAGGCTCATCGAGCCGCCGCCGACGCGGGCGACGCCGAGGAGCGCCGCCGCGCACGTCGCAATGGCGCGGCCGACCGACAGCTCATCTCGGTCACCGATGACAGCAAGGGTGCTGGCAAGCACGCTAAGAAATAGTAAGAAGAGGTAACTATGGCAGAAAACAAAGACGAACAGCTCACCGACGAGGAGCTGGCTCAGCTCCAGCTGGCAGAGGAGAACGAGAACGCCGTCGATCGACTGGTCCAGGAGCTCGGCTGCCCCACGCGCCGCATCCGCCAGTTTGCCGCCCGCGTGCTGCACCTGCTTGCCGAGCGCGATCCGCAGCGCGTCGAGCCCTGCGTGCCCGCGCTGATCGAGGCACTCGACCGCCCCGAGGCGCAGACCCGCTGGGAGGCCCTCGATGCCCTGACGGCGCTCGCCACCACCTGCCCCGAACAGCTGGGCGATGCCTTTGAGGGCGCCGAGACCGCGCTGTTCGACGAGATTTCCTCCACGCTGCGCTACGCCGCCTTCCGCCTGCTGTGCGTGTGGGGAGCCACGGGCGTCGAGCGTTCGCGCGAGGCTTGGCCGATCCTGGACGAGGCCATCCAGTGCTACCACGGCGACCTTGAGTATCGCGATATGCTCGGTTGCCTGTACGAGTTTTGCCAGGGCGAGATCGATGCCGAGGTTGCCGAGAAGCTCGCGCTGCGCCTTAAGTTCGACGCCGAGAACGGCAAGGGCAGCTATCTCAAGGCCCGTTCGAGCGAGATTTGCGAAATGCTTGTTAAACGTTTTGGCCTGGATCTCTCCAAAAAGAAGAAGCGTGCTAGCGTTAAAAAATCTGAGGCCGCCGAAGACGAGGAGTAACAGATTATGGCGCACGATGTAGTCCTGATTCCCGGTGACGGTATCGGTCCCGAGATTACGCAGGCCATGCGCCGCGTGGTCGAGGCCACCGGTGTCCAGATCAACTGGAACGTCCAGGAGGCCGGTGCCGGCGTCATGGACGAGTTTGGCACGCCGCTGCCCCAGCATGTGCTCGATGCGGTCGCCGAGACCAAGGTTGCCATCAAGGGCCCCATCACCACACCGGTCGGCACGGGCTTCCGCAGCGTCAACGTGGCCCTGCGCAAGCACTTCGACCTGTACGCCTGCGTGCGCCCCTGCCTGTCGCAGCCGGGCGACGGCTCGCGCTTCCGCGATGTCGACCTGGTTATCGTGCGCGAGAACACCGAGGACCTCTACGCCGGCATCGAGTTCGATGAGGCCGCTGCCGAGGTCGAGGAACTCTCGCAGCTCGTCGAGCGTTCGGGCCAAAAGACCTTCGCCGCCGATTCCGCGATTTCGATCAAGCCGATCTCTATCGCCAAGAGCCGCCGCATTGTGGAGTATGCCTTTGAGTATGCCCGCCGCTGCGGCCGCAAAAAGGTGACGGCCGTGCACAAAGCCAACATCATGAAGGCGACCGACGGCTTGTTCCTGCGCGTTGCGCGCGAGGTGGCCGCCAACTATCCCGATATCGAGTTCAACGACAAGATCGTCGACGCCACCTGCATGGGCCTGGTCCAGAACCCCAATGACTTCGATGTCCTGGTGCTGCCCAACTTGTACGGCGATATCGTCAGCGACCTGTGCGCTGGTCTGGTGGGTGGTCTGGGTATGGCTCCGGGTTCCAACATCGGTGCCGATTGCGCCATCTTTGAGGCAACGCACGGCTCCGCGCCCGATATTGCGGGCCAGGATATCGCCAACCCCACGGCCGAGATTCTGTCTGCGGCTATGATGCTCGATCATCTGGGCGAGAACGATGCGGCCAATCGTATCCGCGTCGCCGTGTCTGCCACGCTCGACGAGGGCGAGCAGGTTACCGGTGACGTGCGTCGTGCCCAGACCGGCTCCGTTGAGGGCGCTGTGGGCACGCAGGCCTTCGCCGATGCCGTCATCGCGCACCTGGTCTAAGGTATGCACGCTGCAAACGCCTAAATAGTACTTAAGTGTTTGCGTATAACCTAAGAATCAATACGCCCGGCGCTCTGTCGGGCGTATTCTATTGAGGACTATGTTTCCTAACAAGGAGTAACTGACTATGGGTCTGATTCAAAAGAAGGACGAGAAGGACGAGATCGACGGTATCCAGATCATCGAGCGCGGCGAAGGCCCCGACGGTGACGAGGACGAGAAGATCGACCTGGTCGCCGGCACGTCTGCCGAGCACATTGCCGCCGGCACGACGGCCGAGGAGGAGGACGCTCGCCTGGAGGCAAAGATCGCCGCGGACGCCGCCGACGAGAATCTGATGCCCGAGGCCACCGATGAGGACGACGAAACCCTGGGTTCCGATGCGGACGATCATGCATCCAAGCACAAGAAGACGATGATTGCCGCCTTTGTGGTCGCCATCGTGATTGCTGCCGTGGTCGGCTTCTTTATTGGCAATGGCGGCTTTGGCGGCAAGGGTGTCGGCTCGTCGACCCTGACCGAGGACCAGCTCGATTCGACCGTGGCGAGCTATAGCTACAACGGCAAGAAGAGCGACATCACCGCGCGCGAGGCCATCGAGAGCCAGTACAGCCTCGACACCGTCAAGGGCGACGACGGCAACTACACCGCTCCGTCTGCCGACGTTATCCTGTCCTACGTGCGCAACCAGATTCTGCTGGACGCTGCCGAGGACGAGGGCATTACCGTCTCTTCCAAGGAAATGAAGCAGTACGCCGAGGAGTCCATCGGTACCTCCGACTACAAGACCATGGCCACGCAGTACGGCGTGTCCAAGGACCAGGCCAAGCGGATCGTCCGTCAGTCCGCGACGCTGCAGAAGCTCTACAAGAAGAAGGTGGGCGACAGCTCCGCAAGCATGCCGACCGCCCCGACCGAGCCTGCTGACGGCAACGAGGAGACCGCGAGCAAGGACTACGCCGATTACATCATCAACCTTGCCGGCGACGAGTGGGATAGCGAGAAGGGCACCTGGAAGGACGCCGATGGCACCTACGCTAAGGCCTTTGCCGACGATGCCTTTACGGCCGATAGCGCTACCTATAAGCAGGCCATGACCGCCTATTACACCGCCTATCAGCAGTACTCCTCGCAGGCTTCGAGCGCCAGCTCCAAGTGGACCGAGTATGCTAACGGCCTTTACGCCAAGGCCAACATCAGCATCTACGGTCTGTTTGCGTAAGATCTGCCTGAGTTTACCGATCGCGTAGCCGAACTATCTGATTAAGCCCGCTAGAACGATCATCGTTCTAGCGGGCTATTTGCGTTTAGGCGCTGGTGGCTAAATGATGCCTATTAATCTTTAAGTCCAAAAAGGTTATCGGCTTCATCGTCAGGTATGTATTCCAGAACATCGCCCGGTTGGCAGTCGAGTGCCCGGCATATCGCGTCAAGAGTTGAAAAGCGCACGGCAGAAACCTTGCCCGTCTTGATACGCGACATATTGACCTGGGAGATACCAACGCGTTCCGCAAGCTCTTTGGATGAGATCTTACGTTCGGCGAGCATGCGGTCGAGCCGCAGAATAATCATGGATTCCCCCTAGAGCAACTCGTCATCTTGTTTTTGCAGGATACACCCGTACTGGAAGACGCTGGCAATCAGGCTAATAATCAGGCCTGCAAAGACCATAGAGAGGTCGAGGTGCTGGCCGTCAAGCGCATCCGTAAAGTTGCCGCCAAATCCTGAGAGTATCAGCCCCGTGACTATGGCACCAAGAAGCTTCACAGCAACGCCGCCAATAAGGAACAAATGTCCTACTTGACGTAGTATGCGGATGCATTCGAGGTCAAAGGGCCTGCCCGCCTTTTCAATGGCGGAGAAAAACCTGTATGCGCTTAGCACAATGGCAAGCGCAAGGCATGTCATCATGGCGCTCCCTATGACAGTATGACCGTCGTGCGCGACAAGCATAAGAGGGGTCTGTTCATTGGCGCCGACGAGAGCGAGAGACGGCCCTTCGCCGGCATTAAGCTCTACGGATTGGAGGCAGAACCCTTGGGAGAGGCTAGGCAATATGAGTACAAGGTAGATTGCAATGACTGCGAGGAGTCCCAGAGCGAGCGCTACGGCGGTGCAGATTGTGGCCCATTTGCAGATGTGAGCGAGCTTCCTCAGATCGTGTATTGCCTGTTCGCGGTTGATGGGTTCATTCGATTTGGATACGTTCCAGCGGATCATAACTCCTCCAACCAATGTCATGGATGATACTTGTATCGTATATCATACTTAATGATAAACGATAAACAATTACAGAATAGAGTAAGTAATGTTTATAAGACGAATAGCGAGAGCTTATGGCACATTCAGGGAGTGGGAGTTTGGCGCGCGGGGGGGGGATGGACGAGTATTGAAATATCCTGCAACCGTGCAAGTGCTTCATCGGGTATCCTCAATTCATCCGGGAAAACAACTGCAAACGAATGCAAATAACCGGTGAACGGTTGAAAACTACCGTTCACCGATAATCTCAAAACTGGTTCTAACTGGTATTAAGTCAAAAAGACCAATTCACAAATCTTCACAATGACCTGCATTTTTTCTTTACGCTATTTTTAGCCGCCCTGCGTTGTATTGACACGAAAAGAGTTCCAATCTTTTGCCAAAGCATTTCGAAATGGTTTCAAAACCGCAGGTAAAAGTATTAACGAGCGGTAAACGGTCGATTTTTTACCGTGAACGGTGCAAAAACGTTTTACTGTATGAATCAACGAAAGCAACCTCTTCTGTGGTGATATAGTGACAACAACACGTCACGTGGTTACTACCAGTTGAGAGACCACTGGTCTTCTTAGAACGCTTTCCAAGAAGCTTTAAGGGCGTCTGCCCGCTGGCTTCCGAAAACTATCGGACTCAGATCATACACACCTTCGGAAGGGAAATTTGAATGGTTGGCTTTATTCTTACCGGTCATGGGCAGTTCGCACCCGGCCTTGCAAGCGCTATCGCTATGGTCGCTGGTGACCAGCCCGCTTTTACCGTCGTTCCTTTTGAGGGCGACCAGGCTGCTTCCTACGGTGAGGATCTCCGCGCCGCTATTGCCGCCATGCGCGAGGAGTGCGATGGCGTGCTCGTCTTTACCGACCTGCTTGGTGGTACCCCGTTCAACCAGTCGATGATGATTGCCCAGGATGTAGACAACGTCGAGGTTCTGACCGGCACCAACCTTCCCATGGTTATTGAGCTTTTGTTCCTCCGCGGCAATGCCACGCTCGCCGAGCTTGGCGAGCAGGCCGTGACCGTTGGCCAGACGGGCATCACTGCCCAGACGGTCGCATCCGTTGCCGGCTCCGAGGATGAGGATATCTTCGGCGACGAGGACGGCATCTAATGGCCGATTTCGGAGCCAACGTCCTGAGCTCCTCGGTCGCCCTTTTAGGCTTGCTTGTCATCATGGGCTTGATTTACACCATCTGGTCGCAAATCAACATGAAGAAGAAGCAGAAGTACTTCAAGGAGCTGCACACCGAGCTCAAGCCGGGTCAGGAGGTTCTTTTCGCCGGCGGTATCTACGGAACCGTCAAAGGCATCGAAGGCGAAAAGGTCCAGATCAAAGTCCGATCCGGTGCCGTCGTAGATGTTTCGCGTTACGCGATTCAGGAGATCAAGTAACTGTCGTCAGCAAATAACGAAAGGAAGCTGATCAACATGGCAGAACCCAACATTCTTCTTACCCGCATCGATAACCGACTGGTTCATGGTCAGGTTGCCACCCAGTGGAACTCCACCCTGGGCTCCAACCTCATCCTCGTCGCCAACGACGACGTGTCGAACAACACCATGCGCCAGAATCTCATGAAGATGGCCGCTCCCACCGGCGTCGCTACGCGTTTCTTCTCCCTGCAGAAGACCATCGACGTCATTGGTAAGGCGAGCCCGCGCCAGAAGATCTTCATCGTGGCCGAAACACCGGAAGACGTGCTTACGCTCGTCAAGGGCGGTGTGCCTATAAAGAAGGTAAACATCGGCAACATGCACATGTCGGAAGGAAAGCGCCAAGTCGCCACCTCCGTCGCAGTTAACGACGAGGATGTCGCTGCGTTTAAAGAGCTGCAGGAATTGGGGGTGGAGTTGGAGATCAGGCGTGTTCCGAGCACGCCTGTTGAGGATACGAGCAAGCTCTTCTCGTAATCCTCGTGATCCACGTTGTCAGGAGTGAAACCCTGACATTCTGTACGTGAACCCAAAGTGCGTACATACATTTTGAAAGGAGGAGCAAGATGGAATTCTCGATTATTCAGGTCGCTCTGGTCTTCATCGTCACGTTCGTCGCGGCAATCGACCAGTTCAACTTCCTCGAGTCTCTCTATCAGCCCATCGTCACCGGCGCCGTCATCGGTCTTATCCTTGGCGACCTCAACACCGGTCTTCTCGTGGGTGGTACTTATCAGCTCATGACGATCGGCAACATGCCGATCGGAGGCGCTCAGCCGCCTAACGCCGTCATCGGCGGCATCATGGCAGCCATTCTCGCTATCGCTACGAAACTCGAGCCCAACGCGGCAGTCGGCCTCGCCATTCCGTTCGCTCTGCTCGGCCAGCTTGGCGTTACCCTGGTCTTCACGCTTATGTCCCCGCTTATGTCCTCGGCCGATAACATGGCCCACAACGCGGACACCAAGGGCATCGAGCGCCTGAACTACTTCGCCATGACCCTGCTCGGCCTGATCTTCGCTGTCGTCGTCACCCTGTTCTTCATCGCTGGCGCTACCATCGGTCAGACCATCGCTTCCGCCATCCCGACTTGGCTGCAGACCGGTCTCTCCGCTGCAGGCGGCATGATGCGCTTCGTCGGCTTCGCCGTCCTGCTCAAGGTTATGATGAACCGCGATATGTGGGGCTTCTTCCTCATGGGCTTTGGCCTCGCGCTCATCACTGTTGCCAACGATTCTCTGGCAACCCCTGCTCTGCTCATCCTCGCTCTCATCGGCTTCGGCATCGCCTTCTGGGACTTCCAGCAGCAGACCGAGCTGAAGGGTGCAGCTGTTTCTGACGGAGGTGACTTCGAAGATGGCATCTAATGAGTATGTGATCCCGGAGCACTACGAGGATCTCACTCCTGCTCCGCAGCTCGACCAGAAGACCCTCAACAAGATGGCTTGGCGCTCCTGCTTCCTGCAGGCATCGTTCAACTACGAGCGTATGCAGGCCGCTGGCTGGCTCTACTCCATCATCCCCGGTCTGGAGAAGATCCACACCAACAAGAACGACCTCGCGGCTTCCATGAGCCACAACCTGGAGTTCTTCAACACCCACCCGTTCCTTGTCACCTTTGTTATGGGCATCGTGCTTTCGCTCGAGCAGAACAAGGTTGACATTCCCACGATCCGCGCCGTCCGCGTCGCCGCAATGGGCCCGCTCGGTGGTATCGGTGACGCCCTGTTCTGGCTGACGCTCGTGCCTATCACGGCCGGCATCACCTCCAACATGGCCATCAACGGCAACGCTGCTGCGCCGATCATCTTCCTGGTGATTTTCAACGTCGTCCAGTTTGCTCTGCGCTTCTGGCTCATGAACTGGTCCTACAAGCTTGGCACCAGCGCTATTGATGCTCTGACCGCCAACATGCAGGCCTTCACGCGTGCCGCTTCCATCATGGGCGTCTTCGTCGTCGGTTGCCTGGTCGTCACCATGGGTGGCACCCAGATCAACCTCCAGATCCCCAACGGCACCACCCGTGGCCTCTCCGCTACTACCGTGATCGTCTCCGAGAAGGAGGCCGAGAACTTCACCGGTATGGAGGGCATCGATACCGAGACCGCTGAGGCCGGTACCATCGCCATGACCGATGAGGACGGCAACGCCCTCACCGCTTCCGATGCCGACGGCAACGCTGTCGAGTGCGGCGTCACCGATCTGGGCAACGGCATGGAGTCCGTTACCTACGGCACCGTCACCGAGGATCCGGTCAACTTCTCTGTTGCCGACACCCTCAACACCATCGTCCCGAAGCTCGTCCCGCTTATGCTTACGCTGCTGCTTTACTACATGTTCGCTAAGCACAGCTGGACCCCGACCAAGGGCATTCTCCTGCTCTTCGTCCTTGGCATCCTGGGCGCTGGCCCGCTTGGTCTCTGGCCGAGCATCTGGTAAGGCTCTAGCTTGAGGGGTGTGTCCCTACGCGGCTCACACCCCGACCCCTTAAGCCATGTGTATGTTAAAAGCCGCGTGCTCGAAAGAGCGCGCGGCTTTTTTTCTTGATGATTCGGGTGTGGCAGGCAGATAATGCTAAACACCCAAGGTAGTAGTCAAGTTTGAGATAATGGGAGGATAGGATGGCGATCGGAGCGCGTAAGCAACCGCTGTACGATCAGCTGGTCGATATTCTGACCGAAAAGATTGACCATGAATATCGCGCCGGTGACATGATTCCTTCCGAGCGCGAACTTTCGGAGCGCTATGGTCTCTCGCGCACTACGGTACGCCTGGCTTTGCAGGAACTGGAGCGTTTAGGACTGGTGGTTCGGCAGCACGGTCGCGGTACCTTTGTGACTGACCGTTCGGCAAAGGCAACCAATCTTATGCAGTCCTACAGCTTTACCGAGCAGATGCGCGCGATGGGTCGTGACCCCGAGACCACGATTCTCGAGTTTTGCGAGATGGAGGCCGATAAGAATCTGGCCGAGCATATGGGATTGCGTATCGGTGATCGCGTTTTTAAGCTCAAGCGCCTTCGTTCTGCCGACAACATGCCCATGATGGTCGAACGCAGCTATCTACCGGTTCGTCAATTTCTGTCCCTAAAGCGACCGCTGCTGGAGCGTAAGCCGCTTTACGATGTGATTGAGCAAGACTTTCATCAAAAAATACGTGTGGCCGAAGAGGAGTTCTATGCGAGCATAGCCCGTCCCACCGATGCCCACCTTTTGGAAATTGTCGAGGGCTCGCCTGTGCTCGATTTGGTTAGGACTACGTATAACGAGTCATACGAGGTTGTGGAGTATACGCTCTCGGTTGCTCGTGCCGATCAGTTTAAATACAAGGTTTACCACCAGCGTAGCGACTAGTGTTGGCATCGTTTCCATATGATGATTCTTTGTATTTAACTGGTTACTACCAGATAACCAACCGAAGTGTATAATTGCACGTCAGAGGATTACTTCTAGAGAGAGGTATTAGAAATGTTCGAGAAGAGTGTCGAGGAGCTCACCGAGCTCGGCGCCCAGATCACCACGGCCGAGATTGCTCAGCAGCCCGAGCTTTGGCGTGATACGCTCAACATCTATCGCGAGAACAAGGAGGCCATCGAGGCCTTTCTGGCCGAGGCTCGCGCTATGGGCGAGGGCCGTCTGTCCGTTGTCTTCACCGGTGCCGGTACGTCCGACTATGTTGGCGATACCTGCGCCCCGTACCTGCGTCACGCTGGCAACACTGATCTCTACGACTTTAAGCCCATCGCCACGACCGACATCGTGAGCGCCCCGCGCGACTTCCTGCGCGCCGAGGATCCCACGCTCGTGGTTTCCTTTGCCCGCTCTGGCAACAGCCCCGAGAGCCTTGCCGCTGTCGCCGTTGCCAAGGAGCTCGTCCACAACGTCAAGTTCCTCAACATCACCTGCGCTCCCGAGGGCAAGCTCGCCGTCGAGTCCGCTGATGACCCCAATGCGCTGACGCTGCTCATCCCGCGCGCCAACGACAAGGGCTTCGCCATGACCGGTTCTTACACCTGCATGACCCTGCTCTCTACCCTCATCTTTGACGAGGCTTCCGACGAGCAGAAGGCCGAGTGGGTCGAGACCATCGCCAAGATGGGCGAGGAGGTCATCGCTCGCGAGTCCGAGGTTGCCGACTACCTCGCTGGCGACTTCAACCGCGTGACCTACCTTGGCTCCGGCTCCTTTGGCGGCCTTGCTCAGGAGAGCCAGCTCAAGATCCTCGAGCTTGCTCATGGCCTGGTTGCCACTTCCTACGACACCTCCATGGGCTATCGTCACGGACCTAAGTCCTTCGTCGACGATAAGACGCTCGTCTTCGTATTCGTGAACAACGACGCCTACACCCGTCAGTACGACATCGACATCCTCAACGAGATCGGTGGCGACAAGATCGCTCAGCACACCGTTGCCGTTCAGCAGGATGGCGCTACTGTCTACGAGGGTGAGTCCTTCACCTTTAAGGGCTATGAGGCGCTCCCCGAGGGTTACCTCGCCCTGCCGTTCGTGATGTTTGCCCAGGCCATCAGCCTGCTCAACTCCGTGCGCGTGGGCAACACGCCCGATACGCCGAGCCCCACCGGCACGGTCAACCGCGTGGTTAAGGGTGTGACGATTCACCCCTTCACCGCTTAATCGCGTCCCCCCTGTAAGGGCGCCCGTCCGCTCATAACGGCGGGCGGGCGCTTTTTGTTTTTACTTGAACCGGGTATAAGAATCACCACGGTCAACTGCTTTAGAAGCAAGGAGTGCATATGAGCACGTACGCAATTAAGGCTGACAAGTTCTTCTTGCCGGCAGGTCCGCAACTGGGCGGCTATCTTATGGTCGAGGATGGCGTCTTTGGCGCCTGGCAGGCCGACGAGCCCTCTTGCGAGATTAAGGACTACACGGGATCGTGGATCGCACCGGGTATGGTCGATACTCACATCCATGGCTTCTACAACCACTCGACTACCGATAACGACCCCGAGGGCATCGATATCAGCTCGACCGAGCTCGCCCGTCGCGGTACCACCAGCTGGCTGCCCACGACGTTCACCGATGGCGTCGAGCAGATCAAGGATGCCTGCGCCGCCATCGCCCAGGCTGACGAAGGCCGCGGTCCTGACTTCTGCGGTGCTCGCATTCAGGGCATCTACCTGGAGGGCCCCTTCTTTACCATGAAGCACGTGGGTGCGCAGAACCCCGCTTATCTTATCGATCCCTCCGAGGAGGTCTTCGATCAGTGGCAGGAGGCTGCGGGTGGCCGCATCGTTAAGAGCGCCATGGCGGCCGAGCGCGACGGTGCCCCTGCTTATGCGGCTGTTTTGAACGCCAAGGGTGTGGTGACCAGCATCGGTCACTCCGACGCTACCTACGATGAGTGCATCGCCGCCATCAATGCCGGTGCCAGCTGCTTTACGCATACCTATAACGGCCAGCGCGGGCTTCATCACCGTGAGCCCGGTGTCGTGGGCGCTGCTATGTCCACGCCCGAGACCTACGCTGAGATCATCTGTGACGGCAAGCACGTAAACCCTGCCGCCATCAAGGCGCTGCTGCAGGCAAAGGGCTGGCAGCACACGGTGCTCATCACCGACTGCCTGGGTTGCGGCGGCATGCCCGAGGGAAGCTACACCAGTGGTGGCATGGACGTCATCATGAAGGACAACCTGTGCTGGCTCGCCGACGGCAAGAGCATTGCCGGCTCGGTGCTCACGCTTGCCCAGGGCGTCAAGAACATCGTCGACTGGGGCATCGCCAGCGCCGATATCGCCATTCGCATGGCAACCGAGGTGCCGGCACGCTCCGCGCACATCGAGGATAAGTGCGGCAGCATCATGCCGGGTCGCGACGCCGACTTTGTCGTGTTCGACCATGAGCTCACCCTCGTCGAGACGTATGTTGGCGGCCAGAGCGTCGGCAACGCCTTTACCGAGTAACGATAGAAAAAGACGGCGGGCCCGAATCTGCTCGGACCCGCCGTATGGGTTAAACGCTCAAAAGCACCTTAACAGTTACAGCTTGTTAGCGATCTTCTTTGCCGTGCGCTTAACGCCGGCCACAAGACCTCCTGCAGGATGCTCCTTTTCGTAGGCAAGACGCTTCTCGCGTTTGGCGTACTCTTCGACGATGATCTCGCCATACTCGTCTTCGATCTTGTCGAAGAAGTCGACGGCGCCCTTAATTTCATCAGCGGTCGGGTGTCCCTTTTGGACACCGCCGGTGAGTTTGAACGGCCCCCACGTATCAAAGCCGGGGCAGCCGTAGACACCCATAAAGATGGCCTGCCTCATGCGGCAGATGCCATCGATATCCTTGCCGTACCACTTGTTTTTGCCACCGTAGGTCATAAGGCCAAATACCTTGTCCTGCGGCTGCAGCACGTTAGTGAGCACGCGCGCCATATCTTTGTCGATCTCGGAGTAATAAATGCCCGTGGCGACGCCGATCAGATGGTATTCGTGCAGGTCGGGGTACTCGTTTTTACCGAGTGACTTCACGTCGAGGGTATCGATTTCGGGGTGCGCCTCGACGATGGCGTCCACGAGCTTTTTCGTATTGCCGTGGTGGCGTGAGGCATAAAGGATGATGGTTCGCATAAGAAGGCCTTTCAGCTGTAATTAGATCAATGTCTGTATGGTACCCCGTTGCATGGCTGGGATACCGGACGCATCGATGAACGTGCGGGTTTGTCCTTTGGTCAGAGCCGAGACGGGTACTTGCGAGCAAAATGCAGTTGTCCGAAAGGATGGGTAATGGAATACGCTCTTTCCAACGATTCGATTTCTATTAAGGTTTCCACGGCTGGCGGTTCGTTTACCTCGATTGAGGCCGACGGTCGCGAGTATTTGTGGCAGGGTGACCCCGCAGTGTGGTCCGGTCAGGCGCCGGTCTGCTTCCCGATTTGCGGAGGCCTGCGCGATGGCAGCGCCATGACGTTTGCCGGGCATCATGTGAAGCTCGCCCGCCACGGCTTTGCGCGCAAGCAGGAGTGGAAGCTGTTGAGCCAAAGCGCAAACGAGCTGGCTATGTGCCTGGCATCCGAGGATAACGCCGCGCTGCTGAGCGATTATCCGTACCCGTTTAAGCTTGTCGCCCGCTATACGCTCGAGGATGCCGCCGTGCGTGTCTCCTATGAGGTTACCAACGAGGGCACCGAGGACATGCCGTTCTTTATCGGTGGGCACCCTGGCTTTAGGTGTCCGCTCGACGAGGGCGAGACCTATACGGACTACGAGCTGCGCTTCGAGAAAGACGAGGCTGCGGAGCTTTGCACCGCTGTTCCTTCGACTGGCTTGATTGACGTGGACAGGCGCTCCAAGAACCCCATGGTGGGAAAGACGCTGCCCCTGTCGCACGAGCTCTTCGATTTTGCGGAGACCATCTTTGACGTGCTCGAGAGCCGCCAGGTCACGCTTTCCAAGAAGGGCGAGGATAAGGGCGTTCGCCTGAGCTTTGAGGGCTTCCCGTATCTCATCGTGTGGAGTAAGCCCGAAGGCGATTTTGTGGCAGTTGAGCCTTGGGGCGGCCTTTCGACCTGTTCCGATGAGGACGACGTGCTTGAGCACAAGCGCGGCTGCCTTGTCGCCAAGCCTAAGGAGACCGTCGTTCGCTCGTTCATGATTGAGATTCTGTAATTCCGTTTAGTCGACTCGTATCGCGAGGCACAAGGAGCCTGCGAGATAAGGAGCTAGAAATGATCCTCACCGTTACGATGAACCCGTCTGTCGATACGCGCTATCAGCTCGATGAGCTCATTATCGACGACGTCAACCGCGTGACGCCCGAAAAGACCGCCGGCGGCAAGGGCCTCAACGTGGCCCGTGTGCTGGGTCAGCTGGGCGACGACGTTGTGGCAACCGGTCTGCTTGGCGGCCACATGGGCGCCTACATGGGCGAGCTCATGGACGCCAACGGTATTAACAACGACTTTGTGCCCATCAAGGGCGAGACCCGTATCTGCCTCAACATCCTTCACGCCGGCAACCAGACCGAGCTGCTCGAGAGCGGCCCGACGATTGCTCCCGAGGAGCTCGATGCCTTTACCGCCAAGTTCGCCGAGCTTGCGAGCAAGGCCGATGTCGTCACCATCTCGGGTTCGCTGCCCCGTGGCGTCGAGGCGGACTACTATGCCAAGATCACGGCTATTGCCGAGAACGCCGGCGCCAAGGTGCTGCTCGATACCTCGGGTGCTTCGCTCGAGGCCGCCCTTAAGTCCGAAATTAAGCCCGAGCTGGTCAAGCCTAACCTGACCGAGATCAACGGCCTTTTGGGCACGAGCTTTACCACCGACGATGTGGACGAGCTCCGCGCCGCGCTCGCCTCTGACGCCCGCTTCTCCGATATCCCCTGGGTCGTCGTGTCCATGGGCGCTGCCGGCTCCGTTGGCTTCCACAATGGCCGTGCGTTCCGCGCAAAGACCCCCGATATCCCCGCCGTTAACGCCACGGGTTCCGGTGACTCCACGATCGCGGGCTTCGCGCATGCCATCGCTGCAGGCGCAGACGACGAGACGGTGCTGCGTACCGCCAACACCTGCGGCAAGCTCAACGCCATGGACCCCATGACCGGCCACTTGGTTATGGATCGTTGGGACGAGGTCTACAACGGCGTTGTCGTGACCGAGCTGTAAAAGCCTGGGCGTCGGCCCCGGCATCGCTTGTTTGCTTATGGTTAGAGCCGACGACAAGTGCGGTAGCATTATGCCGGGGCGCGATGCCGATTTTGTCGTGTTCAATCCCGACCTTACCCTGGTCGAGACGTATGTGGGTGGCAACAGCGTCGGTAACGCGTTTGCTGAGTAGCTGCCAAAGAAACGATCCGAGAGGGGATTTAGATGATTTACGGTGCACTGGGCGATATCGAGGAATACCGCGGAATGCTCAAGGGCCTCGACGTGCTGATCGACTGGCTCGAGGAGAACGACCCGGCGCAGCTCGAGGTCGGCAGCCATCCGATTCTGGGTGACAAGGTCTTTGCGAACGTCATGGCTCCCACGACGCGTCCCGAGGCCGAGGCTCGCTACGAGACGCATCAGCGCTATCACGACCTGCAGATTGATGTTGAGGGTCGCGAGGCCTTTAAGGTTGCTACGGGCAGCCTGACGCTGGTCCAGGAGTTTGACGAGAAGGACGACTACGATCTGGTCGATTCCGACGCTTCGATCGCCGGCGATCTTGCCGACGACAAGTTTGCACTGTTCGTTGCCGGCGAGCCTCACATGCCCACGCTCGAGTTCCCGGGCGATGGCGCACGGCCGGTCAAGAAAATCTGCTTTAAGCTGCTTGCAGATGCTTACTGGGAGGAGTAGCGAACTGCTCGGCTGAGTTGCGCGTCTGATGGCGTGATTCCCCTATGGAAATCACGCTAGGACCCCGCCAAACGTGCTTTCCCTAGGGGAATCACGTTTGGCGGGGTTCGGTTTTTGAATAGGGAAGCCTCATTTATTTGCGAAGAACATCGGCTAACCGCAGGATTGAAATCATCGACCGATAAGTGAGTTCCACTTTTTCGCCCGCAAGCAGTCGTTTCGAGCCAATCTCATCTAGCCCCACAAGCCGAGAAAACAGCGGGCCGCTCATCGTGCCCTCGTCAATTGACTCCCTTATGGTCTTCAAAACGTCCGTATCATGAAGCGATGCCGAGCTGTAGGGGGCAACACGAGCGGAACTCTCAATTAACGACGAGACAAAAGGATGGAGATGCTTTGGACATAGTCCATCAAACACCACATCCCCATTGTCGTTCGAGCCGACCAGGCGCCAAGTATAATGATCGACCCAGTCATCCCCGTCATATATGGCGTCCATGAGCAACTTCCCGTCTAGAGAGAGAAACCTATTTGGACATCGGGGCGCAAGACCGCAATCCATATCGGGCCTGCAGCAGCTCCAACCCAACGCACCACATAGGTTCCCTTTCGTACATGTGTATCAATCTGCCCCAAAATGCCGGTGAATGCAATTCCAGACCCGTTTGTCGGATAGCAAACGACGTATTTTTGTTTTCCGCGCACAACCTTGTATAGATATATCGTTCCAGCAAAAGAGAAGGGATCGTTCGCAATTTTGTCCGGAAGAACTTGCCACCTCAAAATCCCGCTACCAATATGGTCAAGCTTGACCGTTCCGCCGTCCCCCTCAAAAGTGGCAAGGGGATGTACCCCAGACTGAGAGTCGGCATCGCCCTCCTTAGCAGTTATCAGCAGGCTGCCCGTATAAGACTGCTGAGGCTCACCTTCAGGACAGGCAGCCTCGGCCCAAGAAGGGCCACTCAGGCAGAACAGTCCGAGCAGCATCAATACCAACAAAAGAAAACCCTTAGTTCTTTTCATCTATATCCCCAATGCCTCTCGACATTTGTATATTGTGACCATTTTGATCTATATGGCCAATTCGAGCCCTCACCATGGCAATTGTTGTAGCTGGGTTTCTTTTCATTAAAATTTCACTTTGGTAAATCCCCGCCCCTAAGCATTAAACCCGAAGTCCACCGAGTGGGCCGCTGTTGACGTGGTGATGCTTGGATTGGCGCGCACGCACTCAAAATCGGCAACAAAAAAGCCGCCCGAAGGCGGCTATCTTGTGCAATGGAGCCAGCGACCGGGCTCGAACCGGTGACCCCCGCTTTACGAGAGCGG
>CAUGJN010000009.1 GCA_959599635.1 uncultured Collinsella sp. | reverse complement strand
ACTCATGGAAAACCTCCCATTTCCCGATGTCCAAGAAATGGGAGGCAGTTCACAGCCCCCATTGTGGTGGCTTTTGTTATTTAGGGTCTGAGATTTCGGCTCTATAAATAATGCTTTTGAACTGGGCTACTATAAGATTGTGGTAAACGCTACCATAAGATTATGGCGAATGAAACTATTCGATTATGGTAACAGCGTAATAAGGGGCGTTGATATGGCTGAGTTCATTAACAGGGATTTGCATGAGTTGCTCATTCGCATGGCAGGCTGGTTTCCTGTTGTGTCGTTGACAGGGCCTAGGCAGAGCGGTAAGTCTACGCTGGTTCGGCATGCTTTTCCCGACTATTCCTACGTCACGCTTGAGGACCCTCAAACGAGGCGCGCGGCCTTGGAGGATCCGGTGAGTTTTATCCGCAACCGAAAGGGCGGACTCATCATCGATGAGGCGCAATACGCGCCGGATTTGTTTTCAATGATCCAGGTTGTTTCGGATGAGCGGGGAGACGCCGGTCAATACATCCTTACAGGCTCGCAAAACTTTTTGATGATGAAAAGCATCGGGCAGTCTCTTGCCGGGCGAGTCGGGATCTTGAAATTGCTGCCATTATCGTTTCGAGAAGCGGAGAGGGGCCAGCAGGGGCAGCTGGAAGTGGATTTGTTCGCGCTCGAAGGGGGATACCCTCGCCTGCGTTCCGCCGGAATGCCGTCCTCGGTTTATTTCCCCAGCTATATCGATACCTATGTTGAGCGCGATGTTGTGGGCTTGCTTGATGTGCGCAATAAGGCGGAGTTTCATAAGTTTCTGTCCATAATTGCTCAGAGTGTCGGTGCCCTCATCAATATATCCTCGCTTTCTCGAGATACGGGCGTGAGCGTATCGACCATTAAAAGCTGGTTGTCCATTCTGGAGCAGAGCTACCTGACGTTTTCGCTGCAGCCCTATTATGCAAATGCCAAGAAGCGTCTAACTAAAACGCCCAAGCTCTATTTTTACGACGCGGGGCTGCTCTGCTACTTGCTCAAAATTGGATCACTGGAGCAACTATTGGAGAGTCCTTATCTGGGAGCCGTTTTCGAAAACCTCATCGTTTCCGAAACGGCGAAGAGCCATCTCAACGTGGGCGAGAATCCCGAGCTGTATTTCTATAGGGACGATAGCAAGCGTGAAATCGATTTGCTCGACTGTACAAACTCAGGGAGTCCCAAGGCTATCGAAATAAAATCATCCAGAACGTATCACGATAAGTACGCCCGTCATCTACAGACTGTATGCGATGAGATCGACATTGCAAAAGATGCGCGCTATGTTGTGGCCCGCGTGGACTCAACGTATGAGTCGAAAGACTGTAGTGTGGTTTCGGCGCGTGATTGGCTTTTGCGATAACAAGCTCGGCGTATTAACGACCGCCGCGAAGGGAACCGGCCCCTTTTGCGGCGGTTTTTTGCCTATCTGGTGCATCTTAGATGCAAGTGAGTAGACTTATTTGGATATGCCGAGCACATCGCGACAAATGCTCAATAAAACCGCAGGTCAGAGCTGTGGCGTTATGGAGCGTGCTTGACCTCCTGCAAAAAGTCTACTCACTTGGTTTTTTCCGGTAAAAGACCGCCGCGAGGTGGAGTGGCTCCTCCGCGGCGGTCGGCGTTTGCCCAGATAAAACCTGCCAAAATAAACCTGTCTACTCTTTGAGCCAGAGCCGACACTAATTCAAATGGCGAAATCAAAGGGCGTTCTCCGCATGGAGGGCGCCCTTTTTCATCGCAGGATGTTTTGCGCGGCAGTCATAAGGCCCAGGCGGTTGCTGACGCCGAGCTTGCGATAGATGGCGTTGACGTGCTTCTTGACGGTTGACTCGCTTATGAATAGCTCGTTTGCCATTTGTTTGTTCGTTTTGCCGTCGAGCATGAGCCGCATGACTTCGGCTTCGCGCGGTTGGATATTGTGTTCTGTAATGAAGGCGTTCAGATGGTTTGCGTCTTCTGTCTGGGTGGGCTTAATGCCCCGAGGATAGAGGTTGGCGAGCGCGAGGCTCGCGTGCCGAGCGACTTCGAGCAGGATTGCGAGCTCGGTGTCGGTGAAGTCTCCGGCCGTGCGTTCGCGAAACAGGGTGATGCTTCCTAGCGGGCTGTCGTTGTGCGCGAGCGTGGCCGTACAGCCAAAGTAGACGCCCTGCGGTTCCATCCATTTGCGATAGATGGGCGTGGCATCGCGTCGCTCGACGTCGACGAGGTCGAGGTCGCGGTAGACGCCGACCTTATGTAGGTCAAAGCTCCATGTTGTATAGTCCATCGCGGCGTAGCGGTTGTAGTAGTCGCTCAGCGCGCGGTCGTCCATTCCGCTGCTTGCGGGGTGGACGTAGCGTGGGGCATCACTGCCCGCCGCCTCGATCAGGTCGAACATGGCGATCCGATGGGGCACGAGCCCTGTCGTTCCCTCGAGGGTCTCCTTTTGCAGCTTATCGACACCGTGTGATGCGTGGATTGCAAGCGCGAGCTCGTTGAGAGCAGTCCAGGTCGTACTGTCCAACTCAATAGTCTGCTGTTTATTGCATGGGGGCATAGGGCGTCCTTTCCATTGTGGAACCCAGTATGTCATGTTCTCGGCCTGAATAGAACTTTAGGTCAGCGAATGGTATACCGTCGGTCGCTGAAAGGGGCTCGAGGGACCATTGAGAACATCTCGGTGCGGCCGCATCATGGTCTCATCAAGCAAAAGCACCGAGATTTAGGAGCTTGAAATGAAGACCATCTACGAGAGTGAGTCCACACCTAAGAAGGACGGGTTCTATATGCCCGGCGAGTATGAGGAACAGGAGCGTACCTGGATTCTGTGGCCGCACCGCTCCGACGTGTGGCGCTGCGGCGCCAAGCCGGCGCAGAAGGTCTTCACCGAGATCATCAAGACCATTGCACGTTTTCAGCCCATCACTGTGGGCGTCAGCACCGAAGACTTCCCCGCGGTGTGTGAGATCTTCGACGGCGTTGAGAACGTGCGCGTTATCCACATGGAGTACAACGACAGCTGGATTCGCGACCCCGGCCCGGCGTTCCTTGTTAATGACAATGGTGAGGTTGCTCTTTCGCACTTCCACTTTAATGCTTACGGCGGTTTCATTGACGGCCTGTATTTCCCGTGGGACAAGGACGCTTCCATTGGCCTGCAGGTGGCACAGCTCGAGCAGGTTAACCGCTATCGTCCCGAGGATTATATCCTCGAGGGCGGCTCGTTCAACTGTGATGGTCAAGGCACCGTCGTGACCACTGAGATGTGTCTGCTCAACGAGGACCGCAACCCGCAGTACACCAAGGAGCAGATTGAGGAGAAGCTCTCTGAGTATCTCGGTATCGAGAAGGTTATCTGGATCAAGGACGGTATCGATCCGTACGAAACGAACGGTCATGTGGACGACGTCGCATGCTTTAGTGCGCCCGGCGAGGTCTGCTGCATGTGGACCGATGATCCCAACCATAAGTTCTACAAGGAGTGCCAAGAGGCGTATAAGACGCTTTCCGAGACGACGGATGCTCGTGGCCGCAAGCTCAAGATCCACAAGGTGATTATGCCTGCGACCTCGGTATATATGACCGAAGAGGAGGCCAGCACGATTGACCCCGTCGAGGGCGTGCTGCCGCGTACCCCCGAGGATGCTTTCGAGCCGAGCTACCTCAACTTCCTGCCCATCAACGGCGCAGTGCTGGTGCCACAGTTTGGCGACCCCAACGATGCCCAGGCACTCAAGGATATCCAAGCCGCCTATCCGGATCGCGAGGTCATCGGCATCATGACGCGCGAGGTCATCTATGGTGGCGGCAACATCCACTGCATCACCCAGCAGCAGCCCAAGGCGCGCTGCAAGTAGAGGCGGTTGCACGGCACACGGGGTGGTGTCGATATGACCTGGGGCCCGCTGGCGCACACGCTGGCGGGCCCTTTTGCGTGCGGCGGGCAGCATTGCACGCGGGCGCTCGGGTCTAAGCGAGGGTACCAGGGGGCCTTGCTTATCGTCGATAGTTGGTCTAGAATCGTCGATAGTCGATGATAGGGGGTAGCATGCAGCTTGTTGAAAGTGAGACCGTGGAGTTCAAGTGCACATTTACCCCTAAGCTGCTCAAAGCTGTGGTGGCGTTTGCCAATTCGAATGGCGGTACCTTGTATATCGGAATCGACGATTTTGGCAGCATCGTCGGCGTGGACGATATCGATGCCACCATGCTTCAATGCTCTAATGCAATAACCGATGGCGTGTATCCCGACGTTTCTGAAATCACGACGGTCTCCGCATTGGGCATCGATGGCGCAGCGTTGGTGAAAATCGAGGTGGAAGCGGGTCCTCACAAGCCGTACTGCCTGTGCTCGAAGGGATTTGTTCCCGCCGGGGTATATCGGCGCCTGGGTCCTACCAACGTGCCCATCGAGATGGCCCAGATCCGCTCGATGATCAAGCGCACCGACGGCGATTATTTTGAGACCGCGCGCTCTCATGAACAGAGCTTGACGTTTTTTGAAGCCGAGCGGGTCTTTAGGCGTGCGGAGATTACGTTTGACCAAACCTCTCAAAAGAATCTCGGCCTTATCGATGAGCTGGGCTTTTACACCAATTTGGCACTGCTGGTCTCTGACCAAAACCCCTTTGCAGTCCGCGCTGGCCTCTTCAACGACGATGCGTATACCGAGTTTATCGACCGTCAGGATGGCGAGGGCTCGATCTTCAGGCAGATAGAGGATATCGAACGGTTCCTCAATATATCGAACGCAACGCGTATGTACTTTGTGCCGGGAAGACTTGATCGCATAGATAAGGACGACTATCCCCGCGAGGCTGTTCGAGAGGGAATTCTGAACCTGTTTATCCATCGCGACTACGAATCTTCGGTGGCGTCTCTTATCAAGATGAGCCGTACGGCGCTTGAATTTACCAATGCGGGAGGGCCGCAGCACATCAGCGTCGAGGAGGCGCTTGCGGGCGGCTCGGACGCTCGGAATCCAAAGCTGCAACTACTCTTTTTGCGCCTGGGGATGGTTGAGGCGTTTGGAACGGGCCTCAAGGGGATCCGTGCGCTCTATGAGGCGGAAGGGTTGGAACCCGAGGTCTGCGCCTACCCTGCAATGTTTAGGTTGTCGCTGCCCAACGTCAATGCCGTGCGCAATTCCCATCTGACGCCTCGTGGCAATAGCGGTCCCAACTTGCGTGGGGATTACAGCGATTATGAGCAGCTCGAGCGGGAAGGGGCGCTGCCGCCCGATGTTTCGCAAGCGTTTACATCCGTGCGAGCGCAGCGAGAGGGGCACGTGTCGATGAATGGCGACTGCGGCCGCGAGGTGCGTGCCAAGCTCGTGGAGGAGCTTGGCTTTGATGTTGCGTGCAAGGCGTCCGCGATGCTACAGGATGTCTCGGACGAGCGACGTGGTGGATACGCTCGCACCTTGATTCGCTTTGCCCTTGAGCGGCCCCGCGGCTTTACGCGCCAGGATGCCTCGGACGCTCTGGGAACTGGGCGCGACGTGACGCTGCGGGTTATCAACGGTTTGCTTGAGGAAGGCGCACTCGTTAAAGAGGGGCGCGCTCGGGCGACGAGATATCGCGCTGTCGGGCAGGTTTAGGGACGGGCGGTCCGGCCCCCTGGGTTAATCCTGGGTAGAGGCCAAGGGCCGGGTGCCCGGCTCGCCTTGATTGAAGGGGTACTTAGAGCGTGCCTCCGTACATGTAGACGATAAAGCCGTCGCCGGTGTCTTGGCTGTGATCCTCCAGGATGCGCTTCATGTTGAGGTGTTCGTAAAACTGCCAGTCGGAGTTGCAGTCGCTCATCAGGAAGAACTTGGTGCAGCCTGCCTTGGCGAGCTCGGCGCGCGCAAGGTCGATGAGCTCGCGGCCGAGTCCCTTGCCTTGCCATTCAGGCACAATGATAATCAAGTTGAGTTGACCCTGGGCATATTCGTTGCCTGTGGCGGCAAAGCGATCCGCTGTGGCCTTTTCGCGGCTGTCTCCAAAGAGCGAGCCCTCGAGCTTGGCATCTGCGGTCTTTGCCATCTCGGTTGCCTGGGCGAACATCTCGTTATAGCGGGGCTCCCACGTGGGATTGGTGCGCGGCTTGCCGTCCTCGAAGATGCCGATGCAGCAGGCGGCGATAATGCGGCCCTCGGTCTCGGCGACGAGTGCGATGGGGGAGCGCTGCAGCTGCATGGCGATGTTAAAGCGCGCGCAGAAATCGGCAGCTTCGACGTCGCCGCGGTTGCGCAGCGTGTTGCACCACAGCTGGTTGTAGATGGCGGCGATGCCGGCCAGGTCATCGAGCGTGGCGGCGCGCAGGGTTACGTTGTCAAGGCTCATGGAGGCTCCTTCCAGGTTGGGTCAGGCCACCTATGAGTGTGACATGGCGACATCGTTGCCGCATCAACCATTCGGCAGACGAGCGCCGATACCTCGGGGACGGAGAGGTGGCAATTGGGTAGTCATTGGGGACGTTCTTAA
Source organism: uncultured Collinsella sp. (assembly GCA_959599635.1). Taxonomy (GTDB): domain Bacteria; phylum Actinomycetota; class Coriobacteriia; order Coriobacteriales; family Coriobacteriaceae; genus Collinsella. The sequence goes on along the minus strand of CAUGJN010000009.1, from coordinate 24,369 downwards.
ACGACTAGTCAAACAAGAGCGTCCCCAACGACTACCCCAAGGAATGTCCCAGACTGCTGGCAGAAAAGGAACGTCCCTAACTGTCACGACTACCTCAAAAGGAGCGTCCCCAAGTGCCAGCTTTGGTAACGCCGATGTCTTGGCAACGACAGCGAAAGCCCGCCAGAGCGAGCAAGGTGCCTTGAAGCGAGGCGGCATTGACCTTTTGGTCATGCCGCCGAAGCTGAAAGGCAGATTGCCGCTCTGGCGGGCTTGCAGCGTCGGCCGGTTACGGCGTTTGGCAAAACGCCGTAACTCTAAACCCGCTCTGCGATCTCGTGGATGAGGTAGTCGGTTTTTTCCCAGCCCAGGCACGGGTCAGTGATCGACTTACCAAAGACACCGCCATCGACCGGCTGGTTGCCGTCCTCAAGGTAAGACTCGATCATAAAGCCCTTGACCAGCTTGGAGATGGACTCGTTGCGGCGGCAGCTGTCGAGCACCTCCTTGCAAATGCGGTACTGCTCGAGCGGGCGCTTACCTGAGTTGTCGTGGTTGCAGTCGATGACCGCCGCCGGGTTGGCGTAGCCGGCATGCTCGGTATAGCGCTCGGCCAGGCGTTCCAGGTGTTCGTAGTGGTAATTGGGGTAGGTACGACCGTCGAGACCGATGTAGCCACGCATAACGGCGTGCGCGAGCGGATTGCCGTCGCACTCGACCTCCCAGTTGCGGAAGATGAAGCTCTGGTGTGCCTGGGCGGCGTAGATGGAGTTGAGCATAACGGTGGTCGAACCGGCGGTGGGGTTCTTCATGCCCACAGGCACCGAAATGCCGCTCGACACCAGACGATGCTCCTGGTTCTCGACCGAGCGCGCGCCCACGGCGACGTAGCTCAGCAGGTCGACGAGGTACTGGTAGTTGGACGGGTAGAGCATCTCGTCGGCGGTAAAGAAACCGGTCTCTTCGATGACGCGCAGGTGCATGTGGCGGATGGCCTTGACGCCTTCGAGCAGGTCATCGGGCGCCTCGGGGTCGGGGTTGTGCAGCAGACCCTTGTAGCCGGTGCCCTTGGTGCGCGGCTTGTTGGTATAGACACGCGGAATGATGATGAGCTTGTCCTTGACCTCTTCGGCGACCTTGGCCAGTCGGTTCATGTACTCAAGCACCGAGTCCTCGCGGTCGGCAGAGCACGGGCCGATGATGAGCACTTTGCGTGCGTCCTCGCCGGTAAAGACCTTGGCGACCTCGGCGTCGAATGCCTGCTTTTTGGCGGTAAGCTCGGCGGAAAGCGGCATTTCCTCGCGGATCTCCATGGGGATCGGCAACCTGCGCTTGAATTCCATGGCCATATGGGGCCTCCTTTATCAATTAACGGCAACAATTGGCGAATTCTCGAATGCTCGGCATTATCCGCTGTCGCACGCTAAAGTGCAAGCGAAACCTGCCGAAAAGGGACAGGTTTATTTTGGTCGGTTTTATCTGGGGAAATGTCGGCGCTCGCCGGAAGGGGAGGGCCAGCGTACGGCACGTTGGAGCAAGTTGGATCTTCTGCGGCATACCCTGTGGACAAAAAATGGCAAATATGAGTACTGTTGCTAGCGTAGTATCATATCGATCTTACAAGATAATAGACACGACAGTAAATATGTTCATTAACGTTGGCACACAGAAGCATGCTACCGGACATTTTGATCAATTTGAAGGCATATCTAGGCCGCAAAGAGGTCGTTTGGGGCAGTTTTGGCTGTTACTAAAAAGGTGACAGTACTCATATTTGTCATTTTTTGTCCACGGGGCCTTGAGGGAGGGCGTCAATCAGGTTCCAGGGGAGGCGTTTCGAGGCCCAAAGGACACAAAACGGGGGCGCAGTTCATTCTGCGCCCCCGTTCTCGGGCGTTATTCGTTCCCTGCGGCAGATTTTACGCCGCCTCGTCGAATTGCGAGTTGTACAGGTCCGCGTAGAAGCCGCCCTGGGCGAGCAGTTCGTCGTGTGTGCCCTTCTCGACGATGTCGCCGTCGCGAATCACCAAGATCACGTCGGCGTTGCGGATCGTGGACAGGCGATGCGCGATGACAAAGCTCGTGCGGCCCTGCATCAGCGCATCCATGGCGCGCTGGATGAGCTCCTCGGTGCGGGTATCGACGTTGGAGGTCGCCTCGTCCAAAATCAGCGCCGGGCGGTCGGCCAAAATGGCACGGGCGATGGTCACGAGCTGGCGCTGGCCCTGCGACAGGTTAGTGCCCTCCTCGTTGATCATAAAGTCGTAGCCGCCGGCGAGCGTATGGATAAAGTGGTCGCAGCGTGCGGCGCGCGCGGCGGCCTCGACCTCGGCGTCAGTCGCATCGGGGCGTCCGTAGCGGATGTTCTCGCGGATGGTGCCGTTAAACAGCCAGGTATCCTGCAGCACCATGGCAAACTCGCCGCGCAGTGCCGCGCGGTCCCAGTCGCGCACGTCGACGCCCTCGACGCGCAGCGAACCGCCGTCCACGTCGTAGAAGCGCTGCAACAACTTAATGAGCGTGGTCTTGCCGGCGCCGGTGGGGCCGACGATGGCGATGGTCTGACCGGGCTGCGCCTCGCAGCTAAAGTCGTGGATGATGGTCTTGTCGGGCGTGTAGCCAAACTTGACGTGGTCGAACTCAACGTGGCCGGGGCGCTTCTTGGGAATCTGGGCGTCGGCCTTCTGCTCCTCCTCGGGCGCGGCCAAGAACTCAAAGACGCGTTCGGTGGCAGCGGCCATCGACTGCATCGTGTTGCTCACGTTGCCCAGCTGCTGCACGGGTTGCGTAAAGTTGCGAACGTACTGGATAAAGCTCTGAATGTCGCCGGGCGTGGCATTGCCGGTCAGCGCGAGCTGCGCGCCCACCACGACGACGCCAACGTAGCCCATGTTGCCCACCAAGCTCATAAGCGGCATCATCAGGCCCGATAGGAACTGCGAGCGCCAGCCACTAATAAAGAGACGGTCGTTTTGACGGTCGAACTCCTCGATCGAGGCCTCGGCGCGGTCGAACACCTGAATGACGTTCTGGCCGGCAAAGTCCTCCTCGATGATGCCGTTGACGGTGCCCAAAACCTGCTGCTGCTCGCGGAAGTACGGCTGCGAGAAGTGAATCATCACGGTCAGGATAATCGCGGCGGCCGGCAGTGTGAGCACGGTGACGCCGGTGAGCGGCAGACTGATCGAAAGCATCATGACGAGCACGCCGATAATCTGCGTCACCGACGTGATGAGCTGCGTCACGCTCTGGTTGAGTGACTGACCCAGCGTGTCGACATCGTTAGTGATGCGGCTGAGCACGTCGCCCTTGCTGTGGCCGTTGAAGTAGCTCATCGGCACGACGGCGATCTTGGCGGCGATCTCCTTGCGCATGCGGTAGCAGATCTTTTGCGTGACGCCGGTCATGAGCCAGCCCTGGATCAGGCTACAGGCAGAGCTTGCCAGGTACAGGCAGAGCAAAAAGCCGAGCGTCTTGGCGATCCAGTCAAAGTCAACATCGCCGGTGCCGTTGACCTTGGCAACCAGGCCCTCGAACAGTTTGGTCGTAACCTGGCCGAGCACCTTGGGCCCCACAATGTTAAAGATGACCGAGCACACGGCAAAGGCGACGGCGGCAAACACGGCAATCTTGTGCTGGCCGATATAGCCGAGCAGCTGCCTCATGGTGCCCTTAAAGTCCTTGGCCTTTTCGCCACGGCGCATGCCACCCATGCGGCCCATGGGACCACGCTGGCGGGTGGGCTTGGGAATCTGAGTCTTGGTCTCGTCTGCCATTAGCGCTCGCCTCCTTCCATGACGGCTGCAATTTCTTCTTGGGTAAGCCCCAGCTCCTCGGCGGAAAGCTGCGACTGTGCAATCTCCAGGTACGCCGGGCAGCCGTGCAGCAGCTCCTCGTGCGTGCCGGTGCCCACTACGTGACCGTCGTCGAGCACGATGATCTGGTCGGCGTGCATGATGGTCGCGATGCGCTGGGCCACGACCACGAGCGCGGCGTCGGTGACGTTTTTGGCCAGCTCTTCGCGTAGACGCGCGTCGGTCTTGTAGTCGAGGGCGCTAAACGAGTCATCGAACACCACGACCTCGGGCTTTTTGGCCAACGCGCGGGCGATGGCCAGACGCTGGCGCTGGCCGCCCGAGACATTGGAGCCGCCCTGGCTGATGGGGGAGTCGTAGCCGCCCTCGCGCTCGGCGATAAAGTCCTCGGCCTGTGCGATGCGTGCCGCCTGGCGCATGTCATCATCGCTCACCATGTCGCCGGCAAACTTGAGGTTGCTCTCGACAGTGCCCGAGAACAGGCGACCCTGCTGCGGGATGTAACCAATGCGGCGGCGAAGCTCGGAAAGGGTCATGTCGCGCACGTCGATGCCGTCGAGCGAAATGCTGCCGCCCGTGACGTCGTACAGGCGCGGGATGAGCTGCACAAGCGTGGACTTGCCCGAGCCCGTGGAGCCAATGATGCCGAGCATCTGACCGGCATGCGTGGTGAAGTTCACGCCGCTGATGACATCGGCGCGGGCATCGGGATACTGGAAGCTCACGTCGCGGAAGGTGAGCTCACCGCGCGGAGCGCTGGCCGCAGGCACCTTGGGCGAGGCGGGGTCGTTGATGCTCGTGGGGCAAGTGATGACTTCTTCCACGCGCTCGGCTGCGACCTCGGCGCGGGGCAGGATGACCGAAACCATGGTGAGGATCATAAACGCCATGACGATCTGCATGGTGTAGGAGATAAACGCCATCATGTTGCCGACCTGCATCACACCGTCGGACACGCCCTGCGCGCCAAACCAGACGATAAGCACGGTGATGCAGTTCATGACGAGCATCATGAGCGGCATCATAAAGCTCATGGCGCGGTTGGTGTAGAGCTGCGTGGTCATCAGATCGAGTGACGCCTTGTCAAAACGCTCGAGCTCATGCTCCTCGCGGTTAAACGAGCGGATGGGCATAAGGCCGTCGAGCAGCTCGCGGGCGGTAAGGTTCACGCGGTCCACAAAGCTCTGCATCTTTTTGAACTTGGGCATGGTGAGGCCCATGAGCACGCCGACGACGGCCGAGACCGCGATGATGGCCACGGCGATGGTCCACTCCAGGCCGGTGTGGTTGGCCAGGACGCGCATAACGGCGACGATGCCCATGACGGGGGCCATCAGGCACATGCGGATAAACAGGGTTGCGGCCATCTGAATCTGCTGAATGTCGTTGGTGCAGCGGGTGATGAGCGAGGCCTGGCTAAACTTGCCCACTTCGGCCGGCGAGAAGTGCATAACCTTGTCGAAGGTTTCGCGGCGCAGGTCGCGGGCGATGGAGCAGGCGGTGCGCGAAGCCACGGCACCGGTCAGGATGGTGGCGACCAGCGACACCAGGCACAGACCAAACATCGTGGTCGCCATGCGGCCCAGGTAGGCGTTCTGCACGTCGGCGGGGTCGATGCCCTGCGCCTTGTACTCGTCCTGCACGAAGGTCACGGCGCGCTGCGTGACAATGGAGCCCGACATGGAACCCATCTTGTCCGCCATACCGTTGGCGCCCTCGACGAGCTTGCCCTGATCGATGAGGCCGCCTTCAACGCCCAGACGCAGGCTCTTCATGGTGATCTTGCCGCCGTCGGCATCAATCTGCTTTTGCATGTTTTGCGCCGCTGCGGCCTTTTGCTGCATCTCGGCGAGCTGCTCGGGCGTCATTGCCGCCATCTGCTCGGGAGTGGGCATGGCCTGGGCGCCGCCGCCATTGCTTGCCTCGGTGGATGCGCCGGTCATGTCGCCCATGGAGTCGGCGTCGATGCCCTGGTTGAGCGAAAGGACGACGGTCTCGGGCAGGCTCATAATGTCGGCAATCTTGCCGCCATCGGCACGCTCTTCCTCGGTGCCCTTGTACGTTCGAATGCCGTTTTTGTCAGCCTTGCTAAACACGGCCTCCACAGCTTTGGCGTCCTTGGTGCTCATAAAGAGCTCAAGGTCATCGAGCGATTCGGCGCGAATGGTGTCGGGCACGGGCGAGGCGATGCCGCCTTGCTGTACGCCCACGTCGACGATGTCGCTCATGTAGGTAGGCAGTGCCAGATCGGCGTTGCAGCTGATTACGATAAGTACGATAGCTGTGAACAGTGCCAGGACATGCTTTTTAAAGAGTTTGAGAATCCTCACTCGGCATCTCTCCTTTCTTGATTGCGGTCGATAATTTCGTTGGCACGTCTTAGAAGGCGCACCATCTCTTGGGTATCTGTTTCGCCGAGCTGCTCGAGGAAGGCCGCGGTGCGGTCCTCGAATTCCCGACGTTTGATTTCGAGGACCTGGAATCCCTTGTCGGTCACCGTGACGTGTACGCGACGGCGGTCGGTCTTTGAGTGCTTGCGCTCGACCCAGCCCTTGGCTTCGAGGGCGCGCAGAATATTGGCGATGCGAGCGCTCGAGACCCAGGCGCGATCAGCGAGTTCGCTCGGCGTGAGCGAGCCGCCAGCGAGCATGAGGGCGCGCATGACAGCCATCTCGCCGCCGAGAGCTTTGTCCGCAAAGCGCGAAATGCGCTGATGCATGCTGCCAAACTCAGTTAAAAGCTGACGCCCAAGCTCATGGAAATCGGTATCTTCCACCGAAAACCCCTAACACTAGAAACTATTTTCAGTGAAAGATGATACCCATCTACGCGCACCCTAACCGGCAGATTTTGAGGCATGTCCCAAAAAACTACGTGGCTGCCAGTCAATATAAAGAGCGTATAAAGACTTAAAATCATTCAATAATTGTAGCGTTTCAAAGAATTATCATGCACGCGGTTAGGCGAGGGGTTGTCACCACCATGACGACTGGGACTCATATAATCGCCACGTGCGATGCTCCAACTTCCCGCAAGGAGACACCTGAATCAAGGGGGTTGGAGTCATGGCATTTAACTTCACGGGCAAGACCGCGATTGTCACGGGTGGCACTCAGGGCATTGGCCTCGAGATCGCCAAGGGCATCGTCGCGGGCGGCGGACACGTCGCGCTCATCGCAAGGAACGCTGCCAAGGGCGAGGCCGCTGTGGCCGAGCTTGGCGAGGGCAACAAGTTCTATCAGCTCGATGTTGCCGATGCGCCTAAGGCGCGTGAGACCGTCGAGCAGATTTTTACGGACCTGCCGCAAACCGACATCCTGATCAACTGCGCTGGCGTCATCAGCACCAAGAAGTTCGACGAGATCGATGACACCGAGTGGCGTCGCACCATCGACATCAACCTCAACGGTACCTTCACTATGATGAACGCCGTGTATCCGCACTTTAAGGCGGCCCATGCCGGCACTATCGTCAACGTGAGTTCCGTTGCGGGCAAGATCGGTGGCGGCCTGCTCGGCACCGCTGCCTACGCCAGCTCCAAGGCCGGTGTTAACGGTCTAACCAAGGCAGTCGCCAAGGAAGGCGGCAAGTTTGGCATCCGCTGCAACGCCGTGTGCCCGTCGCTCACCCTTACCGATATGACCTCGATTCTCTCTGACGAGAACTCTCAGCGCATCATCAACGGTATTCCTCTGGGCCGCGCCGCCCAGGCCAGCGAGCCTGCGCAGATGGTGCTCTTCTTCGCTTCCGACCTCGCCAGCTTCGTGAACGGCGAGATCGGTGACTGCGACGGTGGCATCGTTCTGGACGGGTAATACCCCGCGACGTTAATTCGGCGACGGCTCCTGCGACTCGGGACCGTCGCCTTCTTTCTGACAAAGGCGCGTGCGGCTACGATTCGCATGCATCCAAAGGAGATATATATGAGTGAATCGACTGCGGTGGAGGCGCCGGCGGCAAAGGAGCCGTTCTTTAAGATGTCCTCCATCCCGGGTGCCAATATTTTGGTGCCGCTTTTGTTGGGCTGCCTGCTCAACACGCTGTTCCCCGACCTGTTCAAAACGCTCGGCAGCTTTACGCTCGGCATGACCCAGCAGGGCGCAGGCCCGCTTGTTGGCGCTTTTTTGCTCATCGTCGGTACGACGATTTCGTTTAAGAGCGCTCCTGCCGCCGCTGCCCGCGGCGCCATCATCATCGCCGTCAAGCAGATCGTGGTCGTTGCCGTGTCGCTGCTCATCCTTTATGTGTTCAACGACAACCTGTTTGGTATCTCGGCCATGGTGATGCTGGCCGCTTGCACGGGTGCGAACAACGCTATGTACGCCGGACTGATGGGCACCATGGGCAATGAGGCCGAGCGTGGTGCCGTCGCAATCACCACGCTGGTTGTCGGCCCTCCGGTCACGATGATCGTGCTCGGCGCTGCCGGTCAGGCTCCGATCGGTTGGTCGCTCGTGGGCGCCATCCTGCCGATCGTCGTCGGCATTATTCTGGGTAACCTCTTCCCGAGCTTTAAGAAGATGATGGCACCGGCACTTTCCGCCATCATCGTGCTCGTCTTCTTTGCCATGGGCTCGACCATGACCTTTGGCCAGCTTATCAACGGTGGTCTTCCCGGCATCCTGCTCGGCGTGATCTGCTCGGTAGTCTTTGCAATTCCCATCATCGCGGTCGATAAGCTCACGGGCGGTACGGGTGTCGCAGGTGCGGCCATTTCGAGCTGCGCCGGAGCCAATGTGGCCACGCCTGCTGCCATGGCAAGCGTCAACGAGGCCATGTACGGCGGCGCGGTGCTCGCGACGGCTACGGCGCAGGTTGCAGCATGTGCTATCGTGACGGCCATTTTGACCCCGCTGGTCACCAGCTGGTGCTACAAGCATTTTGAGGGTCAGGGCCACAGCAAGGCAACGACCGACAAGGCCGCCGCAGCCGCCTAATGCCAAGCGGCAATCAAAGCTAAATAACTAACCATGCCACAGGGCGGTCCCGGGGGAAATCCCGTGGCCGCCCTGCAGTTTCTGCGGGGTCTCTGGGGCACTTTACCCTGCTAAAACTGGCATAACAGCTAGAGTGAACGTCGTGCAAAGGCAAGGAAAAATACCAAACAAATCGGTGAACGGTAGTTGTTCGCGCTCGCATTTCCTGCGGATTTGTTAAAAACGCACTAATGGTATAAAAAAAGAAACATATAACAGCCCTGATGAAGGGGGTGGCTATGTTATCCTTCTCAAACGGGTGAAATCTTGGGTTTTGGGTTGCAGTTCCAAGGTGGACAAACGTTTTTCCCTGTACCAACGTGTGGTGAAGAACGGAAGAAGCCGGTAGTGTAAGCCGATAATTCAAGAATTCAATAAGCAGCGGTGTGAGAGAGCGCCGCATTACACGTAACTAGGAGCGTGGTTACACAATGCAGGAGGCATGGGAAGGCTTCAAGGAAGGCATCTGGACGGGAGAAGTTGACGTCCGAGACTTCATCCAGAAGAACTACACCCCCTACGAGGGCGACGAGTCGTTCCTCGCCGGTCCGACCGAGCGTACCAAGGAGCTGTGGGGCGAGGTTCTCGACCTGCTGCTCAAGGAGCGCGAGCAGGGCGGCGTCCTCGATATGGACACCAAGACCGTCACGGGTATCGTGAGCCACCCCGCTGGCTACATCGATAACGCCCATCGCGACAAGGAGACCATCGTCGGCCTCCAGACCGACAAGCCGCTCAAGCGCGCGCTGCACGTCAACGGTGGCATCCGCATCGCTTGCCAGGCTGCCAGCCAGCACGGCTACAAGATCGACGAGAACGTTGTCGAGCGCTACACCTTCGAGCGCAAGACTCACAACGCCGGCGTCTTCGATGTCTACACCCCCGAGATGCGTGCTTGCCGCTCGGCTCACATCATCACCGGTCTGCCCGATGGCTATGGCCGCGGCCGCATCATCGGCGACTACCGTCGTGTTGCCCTGTACGGCGTCGACTACCTGATCAAGGACAAGGAGGCCCAGAAGGCTTCCACCCCGACGGTCATGACCGCCGACAACATCCGCGATCGCGAGGAGCTGCAGGAGCAGATCCGCGCCCTCGGCGAGCTCAAGATGATGGCCGAGACCTATGGTTTCGATATTTCCAACCCTGCTACCAACACGCAGGAGGCCATCCAGTGGATGTACTTCGCCTACCTCGCTGCCGTCAAGGAGCAGAACGGCGCCGCTATGTCCATCGGCCGTACCTCCACGTTCATCGACATCTACGCTGAGCGTGACCTTGCCAACGGTACCTTCACCGAGGAGCAGATCCAGGAGTTCGTGGATCACTTCATCATGAAGCTCCGCATGGTCAAGTTTGCCCGTACCCCCGAGTACCAGGCCCTGTTTACTGGCGATCCGCAGTGGGTCACCGAGTCCATCGGCGGCATGGGTGTTGACGGCCGTACGCTCGTTACCAAGATGAGCTACCGCTACCTGCACACGCTCGAGAACATGGGCACCAGCCCCGAGCCCAACATGACCGTTCTGTGGTCGACCCGTCTGCCCGAGAACTTCAAGAAGTTCTGCGCCAAGACTTCTGTCGCCAGCTCCTCGATCCAGTACGAGAACGACGACCTCATGCGCGTTTACCACGGCGACGACTACGGCATCGCCTGCTGCGTGTCCTCCATGCGCATTGGCAAGGAGATGCAGTTCTTCGGCGCCCGTGCCAACCTGGCCAAGTGCCTGCTGTACGCACTCAACGGCGGTGTTGACGAGGTCTCCAAGAAGCAGGTCGGCCCCAAGTACCGCGCCGTCGAGGGCGACACGCTCGATTACGACGACGTTGTGGCCAAGTACAACGACATGATGAAGTGGCTTGCTGGCGTGTACGTCAACTCGCTGAACATCATTCACTACATGCACGACAAGTATTGCTACGAGCGCATCCAGATGGCTCTGCACGACAAGCACGTGCACCGCTGGTTCGCTACGGGCATCGCTGGCCTTTCCGTCGTGGCTGACTCCCTGTCCGCCATCAAGTACGCCAAGGTCCACCCCGTCCGTGACGAGAACGGCATTATCGTCGACTTCGAGACCGAGGGCGAGTTCCCCAAGTACGGTAACGACGACGACCGCGTCGACCAGATCGCTCACGACGTTGTGCACCAGTTCATGGAGTACATCCGCATGAACGACACCTACCGCAACTCCGTGCCCACGACCTCGGTTCTGACCATTACCTCCAACGTCGTGTACGGTAAGAAGACCGGCTCCACGCCCGACGGCCGCAAGGCTGGCCAGCCGTTCGCCCCGGGTGCTAACCCCATGCACAAGCGCGATAGCCATGGCGCCATCGCTTCGCTGTCTTCGGTTTCCAAGCTCCCGTTCCGCGATGCTCAGGACGGCATCTCCAACACCTTCTCCATCATCCCGAGTGCGCTCGGCAAGGAGGACCAGGTGTTCTTTGGCGATATCGACCTTGATCAGCTGGGCGAGTAACTATTGTTAGTGCTATACTAACAATAACGATTACTGATTAGTGCGCCGGTTTCGGCCGGCGCCTATCGATCGAAGGAGACACATTATGAAGGTTTCTGAAGTTTCCGAGACTCAGGCCGATAACCTGGTCCACATGCTCGACGCTTACGCCGAGAAGGGTGGCCACCACCTGAACATCAACGTCTTCAACCGTGAGACGTTGCTCGACGCTCAGGCTCACCCCGAGAAGTACCCGCAGCTGACCATCCGCGTTTCCGGCTATGCCGTGAACTTCCACACGCTCACCAAGGAGCAGCAGGACGAGGTCATTGCGCGTACCTTCCACGACAAGTTCTAAAGGGGTTTAACTCCCGCAGGATCGCCGGGCCGCTTTGGGTTACTTTCCAAAACGTCCTCGGACATGCAAAGGGCTCCGCTGCGCGCTTCGCGCGGCGGAGCCCTTTGCGTCCTGCGGAAATGTTTTGGAAAGTAACCCAAAGCGGCCCGGCGGGGGTCCTGTGTAGTCACCCTTTAGGCGGAACTCTCCTAATTATTTGGATGAGTCGTTTACTTACTTGTACTGTTACCGTCATCCCGCTGTTGTTGGGGTATGCTTTGTTCGTATGTAAACGTATGACATGTTGATGGGGGAGGGTGCTATGGCTCGCGAGAGTGCTCGTTCTAAGGATACGGCTAAGCCTGGCATCAAGGAAGTTGCGGCGGTGGCGGGGGTTTCGCCTACTACGGTATCTCGCGTGCTTAATAATCGCGGCTATATTAGCCAAGAGACCCGCGATAAGGTCCATGCCGCGATGGAGCGCATCAACTATACGCCCAACGATATCGCCCGTGCCATGCTCAACGGTCGCCTGAATCTTATCGGTATGATCGTTCCCTTTGTGAGCAGCCCGTTCCATGCTCAGGTTGTGCAGGCGGTCGAGCGCACGTTAGCGGAAAACGGCTTTAAGATGTTGCTGTGCAACAGCGCCAATCGACCCGAGCTTGAGCGCTCTTATATCGACATGCTTCGACGCAATATGGTTGATGGCGTCATCGTCAACTCGCTTAATATCGGTGCCGAGGCGTATGCCGAGATGGGCTTGAGTCTGGTTGGTATCGACTGCGACCTTGGCGAAGCCTCTGTTCAGATTGCGAGCGACAGCTATAGCATCGGCGAACTTGCCACGCGTCGCCTAATCGATGACGGGTGTTCGCGCATCCTGTGCCTGCGCAGCAATAGCCGCATGCGCATGCCTGCCAATAAGCGTACCGATGCCTACCTCGATGTTGTTGAGCAGGCCGGTTTGCCCGCGCTTGTCCGTGAGGTCGAGTTCGTTAAGCCCGACGACGAAAAGAGTGCGGTCGTTGCGAAGATCCTCGATGAGAACCCCGATATTGACGGCATCTTTGCGGGAGACGACACGATGGCGGCCATCTGTCTCAACGTTATGAAGCAGCGAGGCTTGAGCGCTCCGGGCGATATTAAGGTCGTGGGCGCGGATGGTGCCCGCCGCACTATGACGTTTATGCCTGACTTAACAACCGTACGCCAAGATATCGATCGCATCGGAGAGCTCGCGGCGCAATCCATCATTGCTCTTATTAACGGCGAAAAGCCCGAATCGAATATCAAGCTCCCCGTTGAACTCATTAAGGGTAAAACCGCGTAGTTCATCCCGTGCCAAAAGAATTCCTCAAACACCTCTGATGACCGTTCGCCGGCATATGTCAACCGTTTGCCGACGACTGGAACTGCGAAAAGACGTATTGGTGTGAAAACGTTTGACATATGAAAACGATTGACATATCTTGCAGTTGTACCGAGTTAGTATCTCGTGAGAAAGGAAGTCTCGGATGCACAAGGTGTATTACCAGCCTGAGGGAATTTGGGTAGGCGACATCATGCCGTACGGCGAGGACGGCACGTTCTATCTCTATCATCAGCGTGACACGCGAAACCCCGGACCTTTCGGAGAGCCGTTTGGCTGGGCACTCGCGACAACCAAGGACTTCGTCACTTACAAAGACTTTGGCGAGAGCCTTGAGCGTGGCGGCGACGAGGAAGTCGACCAGTATGTTTATGCCGGCACGGTGTTTAAGGTGGGCGACAAGTACCATGCGCTCTACACTGGTTGCAATCGCGATAAGGTCAAGGCACGCTTGATGAAGCAGGTTCTTCTTCACGCAACGAGTGACGACGCCGTCAAGTGGGAGAAGAACATCGCCGAGACGCTGCTTCCGCCCCAGGAGGGTTACGATGACCGCAACTGGCGCGATCCCTTTGTGCTTTGGGATGAGGAGAACGAAGAGTACATGCTCATCCTCGGCACGCGTGTGGGCGAGGACAAGCGTCTGATGACCGGTCGTCTGGTCAAGTTCACCTCCAAGGACCTGGATACCTGGGAGTTCCAGGGCGACTGGTGGAATCCGGGCCTGTACACCATGTTCGAGATGCCTGATCTCTTTAAGATGGGCGACTGGTGGTATCTGGTGTTCTCCGAGTACAGTGATGGCAACAAGACCCGTTACCGCATGTCTCGCTCTATCAACGGTCCTTGGATCACTCCTGCGGACGATTCCTTCGATGGCCGCGCGTACTATGCCGCGCGTACCGCATTTGACGGCGAGCGCCGCGTTCTCTTTGGTTGGGTTCCTACGCGTGACGAGGGCGGCGACCCCAGCTCTTACCTGTGGGGTGGCACCTTTATGCCCCTCGAGATCGTTCAGCGTGCCGACGGAACGCTCGGCACCAAGCTTCCTGACAGCATGCTTGGCGCCTTTGGCGAGGCTAAGGCAGTCGAGGCCTTTGAGCTCTCCTGCGAGTCGGGCAAGGTCGAGCAGGTGCTCGCCGCGGATGCCGGTTCCACCTATATGCTCGATGCCGACATCGAGCTCGCCGGTGACGCTGCCGGCTTCTCGGTGAAGCTTGCCGAGGACGCCGAGTCCGGTCTTGCCTATGAGTTCCGCGCCAACCTGCGTGAGGGCAAGCTCGAGTTTACGGCGGCCCCCCAGTATCCGTGGTTCCAGGTCAACAACATGGGCCTCGAGCGTCCGTTGTTCTTTAAGGGCGAGGGCACTCATCATGTGCGCCTGGTCGTTGACGACGATATCGCGACCATCTTTGTCGATGATGTTGCGCTTAACGCGCGCTTCTGCAATAAGCAGGGCCAGGGTGTGGCGCTGACGGTCACCGACGGTACGCTTAAGTGCGCAAATGCAACGATCGCGTCTCTGTAATGGCATCAAAACGTCTTATGATTTCGTAAAGGAATGGAGAGGAACATGGACTACAAAGTAGTGTCTCAGCAAGTCGTCGATAACGTCGGCGGTCTGGAGAACATCGAGGGCGCCACGCATTGCGTTACGCGTCTGCGTCTGGTGCTCAAGGATACGAGCAAATACAACAAGGCCGAGCTCGAGAACATCGATGGCGTCAAGGGCGTGCTGTACAACAGCGGCCAGCTCATGATCATCTTCGGTACCGGTACCGTCAACAAGGTTTACGATGAGTTTATGGCTCTGACGGGCGTTAAGGAGATCAGCGCTTCCGAGGTCAAGGGCGCCGAGGCGGACAAGAAGGGCAAGTTCTTCTCGGTCCTCAAGGTATTCTCGGACATCTTTATCCCCATCATTCCCGCTTTCGTCGGCGCTGCTATCATCATCGGCCTTAAGTCGCTGATTGTTGCCAACGGCCTCTTTGGCATGGAGGGCAGCCTCGCCGATCACAGCGAGTTCCTCAAGAACCTCGCAAGCTTCTTTGCCATTATCGCCACCACCTTCGACTACCTACCTGTCCTGGTTATGTACAGCGCGGTCAAGCGTTTTGGCGGTAACCCGATCCTGGGCATCCTCGTCGGTATCGTCATGGTTCACCCGAGCCTTATGAACCGTAACACGTTCGTTATGGACCCGACGGGTGCTGAGTACTGGAACTTCGGTCCGCTCTCCATTCCCATGGTTGCTTTCCAGGGCGGCGTGTTCCCTGCAATCCTGACTGCCTGGTTTATGGCCAAGGTCGAGAAGATTGCCCAGAAGTACATCCCCGAGGTCGTTTCGTTCGTCTTTGTCCCGACCGTTACCCTGATTCTTGCTAACGTCGCCCTGTTCACCGTGTTCGGCCCGCTCGGCAACCTGATCGGCGACGTCCTCGCCGGCGTAATCGATATCCTGTACAACAGGATGGGCGTCTTCGGTGCCTTTGTCTTCGCCGCGTTCCTGCAGCCGCTTGTCGTTACCGGTACGCATCAGTTCATCCAGGGTATCGAGGCAAACCTCGTTGCCACGACTGGCTTCAACTACATCCAGGCCATCTGGTCGGTTTCCATCATCGCCCAGGGCGGCGGCGCCATCGGCATGTACCTCATTCACAAGAAGCATTCCAAAGAGCGCAACATCTGCATGTCGTCCTTTATCCCGACGCTGGTCGGAATCTCCGAGCCCGCTATCTTCGCTGCAAACATGCGCTACTCGATCATCCCGTTCATCTGCGCATGCATCGGTGCAGGCTGCGGCGGTGCCTTCGTGAAGCTCTTTGAGGTGCGCGCCATCGGTCAGGGTCTGACCGGTGTGCTTGGCCTGCTCATCGTCACACCCGAGACTCTCGTGTGGTATGTGGCTGGCAATCTCATCGCCTTCATCGTGCCGATCGTCTTGATCTTTGCCTACAACAAGGCAAAGGGCGTGCCGACCACCGATGAAGAGGGCGCTGGCGCAGGCTTCGATGTCAGCTTCTAGTTGAGCCATTCAGTGCAATGTGCGGATAAGTCCATTTGAGGAAGGGCGTTCGGCTCGTGTGAGTCGGGCGTCCTTCCCTATAGACGAGAAAGTCAATGGCGATGTTAAATCAAAAAAACAAGGTGATGCGTGCGGACTATGAGCAGTGGCGAGCTGGACAGGATGAGACGGCGGGTCGCATCGCGTCCGACCCCGATAGGCTCCTGTTCCATGTGGAGCCTGAGCTTGGTTGGCTCAACGACCCCAACGGTTTGGTTCAGATTGGTGATACGTATCACATCTATCATCAATACGATCCGTTCGATGCTGCGCATGGCGGTCCAGTGCTTTGGAACCATCTGACGACAAAGGATTTTGTGACGTACGAGAATCACGGCCCCGTGCTGTTCCCCGATTCCGATTTGGATTCGAGCGGAGCGTATTCTGGTTCTGCCTTTGTACGCGATGGCAAGATTCACTACTTCTATACCGGCAACGTCAAGCATTTTGACCGCGATGATTACGACTACGTGTTGACGGGCCGTGAGCAAAACCAGATTCATATGGTTGCCGAGAATCCCGACGAATTGGGCGAGAAGCGCATAGCTGTTGGACCGGTCGATTACCCCGACGATATCGGTACGCACGTGCGCGACCCCAAGATCCTTGAACATGGCGGTATCTACTACATGGTTCTGGGCGCTCGTACGAAAGACGACCGCGGCTGCGTGCTTGTCTATACCTCGCGCGAACTAGAGGACTGGAACTATGCGACGCGTATTGAGCTGGACGAGAACTTTGGCTTTATGTGGGAGTGCCCCGATCTGTTTGAGCTCGATGGCGAGCTTATTCTCGTTTGCTGTCCGCAGGGTGTGCCTGCCGATGGTTGGCGTTACCGCAATCCGCATCAGTGCGTGTGGTTCCCTATCGAGGCCGATTGGGAGGCGCCGAGCTTTAAAATCGTCGGGCAGGGCATGCCCCCGATGGTCGATGCCGGTTTTGATTTCTATGCTCCGCAGTCCTTTGAGGATGCTGCAGGCCGGCGTTTGATGATCGGATGGTCGGGTTGCCCCGATGCGACGGCAGAAAACCCGACGGTGGCGCGCGGGTGGCAGTGCGCGTTGACGGTGCCGCGAGAGCTGAGCATGCGCGATGGTAAGCTCTGCCAGCAGCCGGCGCACGAGATTGAGAGGATGCGCGGCGACTGCGCTCGCGCGACAGGCGGTGAAACCGTTGAGGAGCCGGGCCGCCTGTTTGATCTTGTGGTTTCCTGTGAGGGCGCCAAGATGGTCGAGCTCGAAATCCGCAAGGGTGTCTTTGTGCGCTATGCAGACGGGATGCTTACCCTCGACATGGGTGACGAAGGCTATGGGCGCGACCAAAGGTCGATCGAGCTCAGCGAGCTTCGCGACCTGCGCGTGCTTTCGGACACTACGATGGTCGAGATTTTTGCCAACAGCGGCGAGGCGGCACTTACGAGCCGTACCTATTCGCCGGCGGTTTCGGCGATGGGGTTGCATGCCGAGGGTGCGGCGTCGATGGATTTCTACCGCCTCGCTCATTAACCGTGCATGGAGCACGATTGGACTTGTTGGGCGGAATGTGTCGCAGTTGCCGCGGCCAGCTACCGCTTATCGCGTATAGCGACCGTTTGCGGAATAAGTAACACTCCTTAATAAACCGTGTAGAATCTCAGATAAGCACGGAGTTTTCCAGGGAGACGCTGTCCTTTGTTGTGTGCAAGGGGCGGCGTCTCTTTGGCGCTTGGACGCCGTTGTACAACAGTGCGGCGGTGCGTGCCATGTATTGAAAAGCCAATGTCGAGATGGGTCGTGATATTAATGGGCAAGTACGTAATCGTGGTCGAGTCTGGGTCGGATGTGACGCCGGAGCTCTGCGAGCGCTACGGCATCGTGCGCGTGCCCATGCATGTCACGATTGGTGACGAGACCGTCGAGGACGGCTCGATCGATCCGCTCGAGATTTATTCGCGCTGCAATGAGTTTGGCGTGATGCCCAAGACCAGTGGCTGCGCGCCTGCGGATTTTGCTCACGTGTACGACCGCATTCACGCTGAGCAGCCCGACGCGACTATTTTGCATCTTGCATATTCCGAGGCCACGACCTGTTCGCATCAGTCCTCAAAGATTGCGGCCCAGGGGCGCGACTACGTGTTCTCCATGGACACGCGCTTTGTCTCGGTAGGCCAGTCGCTTGTTGTCGTCGAGACCGCCAAATACATCGAGGCTCACCCCGATGCCACCGTCGACGAGATCTTTGCATTTACGAACTCCGTCATGGACCGTGTGCTGCTGGGCTTTGTTCCTACCGACCTAGCCTTTCTTAAGGCGGGCGGTCGTCTGTCCAACGTCGCGTTCCTTGGCGCCCACCTGCTCAAGATTAAGCCCTGCATTGAGGTAACGGGCGGTAAGTTTGTGGCGACCAAGAAGTTCCGCGGCTCTATGCTCAAGTGCGCCCGTGCCTTTATTGACCACATGGTTGCCAAGGGCGAGATTGACTACTCGCACATTGGCCTGGCGTATTCGGTAGGTCTTTCCGAGGAGCTGCGCGACGACATGGAAGTCTATGCGCACGACCTGGGCTTTAAGGACATTACCTGGACTCAGGTCGGCGGCGTCATCTCGAGCCATTGCGGCCCGACCGCCTTCGGCGCGGTGCTTACGCTTAAGGCGTAAGGCCTGGCGTCTATCGATATCTATTGCCTCGGCGGCGGGTGGGTTGTGACAACCTTCCCGCCGCTTTTGTGTGGGGCCAAATAGAACAACCCAATTGACCACTAAACCGTTTCACCATCATGCGTATGGGCTAGAATGGCTCTGGCATTTATGTAACTAAAACCAATGAGAGGCAAGGTAGCGGGAATGGCTGAGATGACGCTCGAGGGTGTGGACGCTCGTCCCGAGGACTCCGCGTTTGCCCTGGGCCGCGTACATTCGATTGAAACGATGGGTACGGTCGACGGACCCGGCATCCGCTTCGTAGTGTTTGTCCAAGGCTGTCCCATGCGCTGCGCGTATTGCCACAATCCCGATACCTGGTCTGTTAACGGCGGCACCATGGTGACCGTCGAGCACCTGATGGACGAGTTCCAGAGCAACCATGAGTTCTATCGCAGCGGCGGCATTACGGTTTCGGGTGGCGAGCCGCTCCTACAGCCTGAGTTTTTGGCCGACCTGTTCCGTGCAATGCACAACAACTCCGATGGCCGCGTGCATACCTGCTTGGACAGCTGCGGCTATGCGTTCGATCCCAACCACCCCGAGAAGTTCGATGCCGTTCTCAACGAGACCGACATGGTGCTGCTCGACATCAAGCATGCCGATCCGGCTGAGCATAAAAAGCTGACCGGTTGTGATCCCGCACGCATCCTGGCGTTTGGCGATGAGCTTGCACGTCGCAAGATCAAGGTCGTTATCCGCCACGTGGTGGTGCCGGGCATTACCGACACGGTGGAGGAGTGCGAGAAGCTCGGTCGCCTCATCGCTCCATGGCACAACGTGGTGGGCCTGGAAATGCTGCCGTATCACACGATGGGTGTCGTCAAGTACGAGCAACTGGGCATTCCCTATAAGCTCGAGGGCGTGCCCCAGATGGATACCGCGCGTATGCCCGAGCTGCGCAATGCCGTTATGGCCGGCATGAAAGAGCGCCGTGCGGAGCTAAAAAACGCCATCGGCTAGCGGCACTCATTGGGGACAGACTTAAATGAGTGCCCCCGGGCACCTAGTTGATTGCTAAAGAGCCCCGTCCCGTCGTCAACTCGGACAACGATTCGTTTATCGCGTTACGTGCGGCGTTTGACCATGATGGCTATGAGGATTGGATTGCCAATCTGGGTGTTGATGACGAAACGGCACTGGATCCGATGAGTGATTTTCCGACCTACTGCCCGCGCACTTCTGCCAGGTTATGGCGCGAGATGAGCGAGTATCTGAGCACGGATACCGAGACTTCACAGTGGTTGTCGGGCCTTCTGGCATCAACATCGCGATCGTTTATGCGCGATGGCATTGCGGACGAGCGGGTTTTGGTGCGCAACAAGGCAGGCTGGATTAGCGAGGATGGTTACTATTCGACATGCGATGCGGGCCTTATCGACATCGATGGCCGTACCTATGTCATGAGCGTCATGACATCGATGCCGTGGAGCGACCGCTCGAGCGAGGTTACGGCCGCGATTGCAAAGGCTCTGTTTGATACGCGAGCTGCACTGGCTTAGCGTGTTCGTTTGGCGAGGTCAAACAAAATGCTGGTACCATACCGTGGTTGAGAATTTCGTATAGGTTTGGGGAATGGTATGGCTACCATCGCGATTATCGGTGCGCTCGAAAAAGAGATCATGCAGATTAAGGAAGAGCTGAGCGACGTTTGCGAGGCGCGGGAGGCAGGCTTGACCGTTGTGAGCGGTGAGCTCGACGGTCTGACAGTTGTCGCCACAACGGCGGGCATGGGCACGGTGAACGCCGCCGCTGCAACACAGCACCTCATTAGCAAGTATGCTCCGCAGGCTGTTGTGTTTTCGGGCATTGCGGGCGGTTTGAACCCCAAGCTCCATATCGACGACGTGGTCATTGGCAAACGCCTACGCTATCTGGATACCGATACCGCGCTTATCGCCGAGTCCGCACCGGGGCTCGAGGAGTTTGGCTCGACACCCGCGCTGGTCGATATTGCCGTCGACGTGCTTGCTGAGCGTGGGTTTGTTGATGCTTCGACAAATGCAGCCGCTTCGAACGAGGGAGCCAAACAATTCCTGGTCGGCACGATTGCCACGGGTAACCGCTTTGTGACGGGCACCGCCATGCGCAACGACGCTATCGAGGCGACGCATGCCGATTGTGTCGGCATGGAGGGCGCGGCAATTGCCCATGTCGCAACCAAAAATGGTGTCGATTGCCTGGTGTTGCGCGCTATCAGTGATAATTGTGACGAGGCGTACGATGCAATTTGCGAGCGCGAGTTCGATCTGTTCGAGTACGCACGTGTCGCAAGTGACATCACGCTCGATATCGTCCGCCGCATTGCCGCTGCGCAATAGCGCGTCTATTTGTAAGAACCTACGACCAAGGAGTGTCCATGGCCGATTCCATTAACTACCAGCTTGCCAAGTTCGTCGCCAGCTACGGCAAGGTTTCGCAGATTCCCGAGTCCACCTGCCCCGAGGTGAGCTTTGTCGGCCGCTCCAACGTGGGCAAGTCGTCGATTATGAACAAGCTCTTTGGCCGCAAGAACCTGGTCAAGGTTTCCAGCACGCCGGGCAAGACGAGCAACATCAACTTCTTTGAGGCCGACGACGTGCATTTCGTGGACCTGCCGGGTTACGGTTTCGCCCGTCGCTCCAAGGCCGAGCGCGACCGTTGGGCCGAGCTCATCGGCGACTTCTTCGACTCCGAGCGCAGCTTTAACTTGGTCGTCTCGCTGGTGGACATACGTCACGACCCCAGCAAGCTCGACCACGACATGATTGACTACCTACAGGGCAACGAGTTCAACTTTATCGTCTGCCTCACCAAAGCCGACAAGCTCAGCCGCACCCAGCAGGCCCGCCAGGCAGCAGCCATCAAAAAGCAGCTCAACGTCCCGGCCGAGAATGTAATCATCACGAGCTCCCAGACCGGCACCGGCATCGACGAACTCAAAAAGCGCATCGCCGAGGCCTGCCTCTAATCGGGCAGCAGCCCCTCAAAAGCTCTCATCTATATCACCCCAGTGATAGTTATTGGTAAACTATCACTGGGGTGATATTTTTTAGGAGGTCGATATGGAGCTTTGGCACGGGTCGGAGGTTGTTGTCGAGCATCCGTCGCTGGATAGATGTAAGCAGTTCAACGACTATGGACGTGGGTTTTATTGCACGCCACATGAGGAAATGGCGATGGAATGGGCATGCCGGACCGAGTCCGATGGTATCGCGAATCGATATGAGCTCGATATGGATGGTCTCGCGGTCTTGGATTTGGAGTCCGGGGAGTTTTCAATTCTTAATTGGCTTGCGATTTTGGCCGACAACCGGGAGTTTAATGTCTCGACGCCAGTAGCACGCGAGGGGCTTCGT
Organism: uncultured Collinsella sp.; assembly: GCA_959599635.1. GTDB lineage: Bacteria > Actinomycetota > Coriobacteriia > Coriobacteriales > Coriobacteriaceae > Collinsella. The sequence goes on along the minus strand of CAUGJN010000009.1, from coordinate 2,348 downwards.
TATCTGCTGGATAACTGCCTGATTGATATTTCTCCCTATGACGTTATTCGAGGCTATCGCGCCGACGATTCCTACTTTTCGTTTGCAAGACAGTTCATTAACGGCATGATCTCGCTCAGGCAACTGCAACTCATTATGCGTTTGGGCGATTTGGGCATCCAATACGCTCTTATGAGTGAGCGCGCGTTCTCGGCGATCAGGTTCCGCGATTGGAAGCAGGCCTCGGGAGCTGAGTTTTATCCCAAACGATTTGAGCGAGAACAGAATGCTCGACGTAAGTATCTGGATACGATAAACGGATTTGACACCGAGGGTGTCGACATTAGGGATTTGATGGCAGGGAGGGTTGATTTAAATGATCCAAGAGTTAACGGATTGTGGGCCGAGTAGGACATATCCCGTCTATTACCTCGAGGACGCAATGAACAACCTAGGCGACTGCTTTGACTATGCCGTTAATGATTATGGAGCAGAGGGATCGGAAGTTGCTGAACTCTTTTGCCTCAGCGGCGTAGCTCGCGAGTTCGAACGCGGCAACGCATGGGTCGTATCGGGAAAATCGGGCGTTGAGCTGTTCGCGCTTATCGCTGAAAGATCGGGCTATCAAAACAGGCCTATACCGGACTGCACCTATCGATTTGAGAAGACGCCGGAATATTGGGCGGGCTGGATGCTGGCATACCTGCAGTGGCGTTTAGGGGAGTCTTTCGAAGATCTGCTGCATGTCGTTCCATTTGATGCGCTGCGCGGTCTGTACTATCCCTGGCATGAAGCCTCAGAGGAACGTGTGGCGCGTCTTATTTGCGATATGGCGAAGAAAACACCTCGTCAAACTAAACTGGCGCAAGCAAGAAAGAGGCTCAAGAAAACCCAACAAGACCTGGCATACGAATCGGGCGTATCACTCCGCTCAATCCAAATGTACGAACAGCGCCAGAGAAACATCAACGAAGCATCGGTAACAACCGTAAGGGATATGGCGAAAGTCCTGCACTGCAGCATCGAAGACATCTTAGAGCCAGTCTTTGAATACAAAGAAACTAGCGCAGCCTAAAAGAGATGCTGGCCGCTGATTGCTCAAGTTGCAGTTCGAGCAATTTGAGCAGCGAAGCCGGCTGCCTAGTGGGGGCATGTGGGCCTTCTAGGTATCAAAATCCGCCTACGTATCGAAATGCCCCGCCAAGCTAAAGTGCTCGGCGGGGCATATTTCGATTGACGATGCTAGCAGGGGTTGAACTTTAATATGCCGCGAGTAAGAGGCGTCTGCATTTAGCAATTAAAGTAAATTATTCAATTCGGGTGCTCAGCCAGTATTCTCCATTTGAAGCTAAGATTGCGTACGTAATTCCATTTTTGACAGTTGGCGTACCTACGCAGGCAGCGCCAATCTCCTTAGCGTCGGAAAATGAGAGTGTTGGATCAATTGCTTGTATGGTTGCTAATGCTGTCGCCGCGGCATAATCTGAATTTTCGAAGTACATGACTATGTTTTTGAAGCAGTTTTCTGATCCAAGATAGCTGAATAGTAGTTGACTGCTCGAGTCCGAGAAAAAACCTCCAATACCGGCAAGCGTAGAGCCATTTTTTATCTGAAGCTCGAGTCCCGTGCCGCTATCGTCTAACTCGTAACTCGCCTTCATACTGCTGCAATTGGGAATATCGGAGAATTCCTCGTTAAGTCGTTCAATAAAGCCTTCAGGTGAAATTGAAAACGATCCGTCGCCAAGAAAGGAAGTAATTTCCTTTTCGTTGCGGGTGTCAACGACCTCTCCGCATCTCCCGCATTCTCGAATTTCCTTCGAGGTGGCGTCAACGTAATCGACTTCGGTAGTCCAAGAACCTGGTTGATGCCCAAGGGGTTTCCCTTCGGTTTTGCCGCAGCGTTGACAGGTCTTCGGAACCGTGCATGTTGCTTCTTCCCATTCATGTCCGAGCGGTTTCCCCTCGGTTTTGCCGCAACTTTTACAGGTGCGAGGGCTTGTACAGTTTGCATTGGTCCAAAGTTTGTGGGTGCAAAACATTTGAGGAAACAGCATGGGTAAGCAGAAGATGACGGCAACTATCGCAGCAGTTGCGATAGCCGCTCGTTTATTACCACCAAGTTTGTTAATGGCACTCGTTAGAAGTGAATCGTCCTCTTCCTTATTGCATGTGGCGCCGTCTTCATTTGATGATCGATCGTCAGGGGAGGTGGTGTCGTCAGCACCATCAGAAACCTGCTTCCCTTCGATATTCGGCTTCTGTTCATCAGATGCACTGGGCGTTTGCTCACTATTGGGCTCTTTCATCTCGTCATCCATGCTTATCGAGTCCCCTCTCTCGTTTCAAATGTGCGATGCGAACAATTG
>CAUGJN010000008.1 GCA_959599635.1 uncultured Collinsella sp. | reverse complement strand
GTAAAGGTGGCGGTAAAGAACGTGACAAAAAAGCCCGAGCTCAGGTAAAAGACAATGAGGCCCAGGTTGGGATCGGCACCGGCTTCCACGGCCAAGATCGAAATGGTGGAGAGTACCGTGACGCCGAACATGACGAGTCCCATGTAGCGACGCTCGGCAAGATCAAAGACGATGCCGGCGGCCAGGCCGCTCGCTGCCAAAAAGAGGCGCGGCCAGGTCTGCACGGCGATGGTGCCATGGGCGTTGGAGAACGTGACCACGTTATCGAGAGTGGAGAACAGGCAGGCGAGAATCATGACAAGCACGATGCTCCAACACGCCTGCTTGGCGAGGGCGTGCGATGGCTCAACAAAGGGATTGATGGCGGGGTTTGAGCTCTCGGCAGCCTTTTGGGGAACGACGCTGAGGGCGGAGATGGCGATCGTTGCCGCGCCAAGAATGATGAGCTCGACGATGCCACCGCAATCAATCAGGTTGGTGACGAACTGCATCAGGATGCCCGCGGCATAGGCTGCTCCTGCGCCGGTGGCGAGTTTGGGGTCATCCTGGAATGCCAACGAAAAGGCGTGGTGCGCTGCGGCGCCCAGAAGGCCGAGTCCGAGGAATGCGAGGCATCCCAGAATCTCGAGCGCAAGCGGGCTCGTGGGGGACTGAATCTGAGTCAGCCCCAAGATGGCGATGGGGACGGCGGCACTGACAGCCGCCTGGGGCTGGCCTTTGCGCTGCGCGTGCCCGAGCAGCGGCGCATATCCGATAAGGCCGATCACGCTGGCGCCTAGGATGGAGCCCTGTGCGAGCACAACGCGTTCGGCACCGGAGAGCAGCCCGACATTGATATCGAAGCGAAACTCGGCGGAAAGAAAGGCGAAGGTAAAAAGCGCGAGTGCCAGAAGCGCGTTGGTTTTAGGCTTACTCAGGTTCAAGAACGGTCCTTTGGATGGACGAATGATTGTGTCCTCGATTGTAGACCAAGTCGGTAGGGGGTGGGCCTTTCGGGGGGGCGGGGCGCGCTTGGCAATCGCATGCTCGTTGCCTTTTGCGCTGGCAGATGCGCCACTTGAGAATTTGTGCCCCGGGATCCGGCTATCTTCCCGTAACATGGTGTTACAGAAGCACCCCTTACGACAAGGAGGCTCACATGCGAAAGCAAATCCATGACAACCCAATCGACCACGGTCGCGCGTGCTCGCTCTCCCACGGAACATGGCGCCGCGTGGGCGCAAAACTCGCCTGCGCGGGGGCCTGTGTGCTCATGGCCGGCCAGCTGCTACTGCCGAGCGTGGCGCTCGCCGCCGACTGGGTCAACGTCGGCGGTACGCAGTACGACAGGGGCACGGTCGCCGGCGATGAGGCCGGAACATGGTCCTGGGACGGTGCCGACGACATGAAGCTCAACGGCTACGACGGTACCGGCATCAGCGCTCAGGGCAACCTCACCATCGATGTGGCGGGCACCAACACCATCACGGCCGATGCCGGTCAGAGCGCTATTGCTGTCAAGAACGGCAACCTTGCCATTACCGGCGACGGTACCCTTAATGCGACGGCCCAGACCGATGTGATTGCGGCGGAAGGCGACGGCAATGCGGGTGGCGATGTGACCATCAGCGGCGCCAACGTCAACGTGACGGCTTCGGGCGCAGTGAACAGTGCGACGGGCATTCGCGCGACGGCCGGCAGCGTGACGATCGATAAGGGCGCCGATGTCAAAATCGAGGCAAAATCGGCGGAAGGATCTTGGCGTCCAACGGTGGGCACCTACGGTATCTTTGCCGATAACCTTCCCAGTAGACACGCTGCTCAGGAAGGCGAGCAGGAAGAACCGGATTATGTCTCCGTGCACGGGGGCGACGTCACGATCGATGCCGCCAACCTGTCGATCAAGACAGCCGATGCCTGGCAGGTTTCCGTGTGCATCAATACGGTCGGTATCAAAAAGAATACCCTCATGAAAATCGTCAACGGAGCCGATGTCGCGCTTTCCGCCGGCAGTGCGGCTTCGCTCTCGGCGGGCATCAGCGCGCGTTCGCAAAGCGGTGCGGTGTGGATGCTTGTCGAGGAGTCGAATCTTACGTCTCGAAGCCTGTCTGCTGCAAACGGCATCGATGCCGTCCGCAGTCAAAGTTTTGGAATCATGGCAGAGGCAAACACCGGGTCGGAAACGCCTCGTATCAAGATTCGCAAATCGAAGATTGAGGCTTCGGGCGCGACTGCGGGAATCTATGCGATCAACTGCAACGACGCGACTGCGACGCTGTTCCGTGCCGCGAGGATTGATTTGAGCGTGAACAATTTGCACGGGCGCGCGATGATTACGACTCCGACGGATGGTGCCGTGCGCGATGTGAAAAAGGTTGTTGATACGGGGAAATGGCCGAGCTCCCAGAACGGGCAGGTCGTCGGTGTTGCCGGTTCGTCTGCTATTACGGATATCGTCGGTTCTGCCGAGGTCGCCCATGATGTAGTGATTGATTTTGGAGACGGGCAGGAGCCGGAGCCGACGCCGGACCCCGAGCCGACTCCGGAGCCCGATCCCATGCCAAGTCCCGAGCAGAAGCCTGACCTCAAGCCCGTAGATAAGGACGCAAAGACCACCACGACCGTTGCGACCAAGACTGCTGCCGGAGCCAAAAACACTTCCGGTGTTCTGGCCGCCACGGGCGATAGCGCCGCGACGGTGGCAGCGGCCCTCGGAATCGCCGGTGCGTCCGTCATCGGCGCCGGCATCGTCGCGTCCAAGTGCCGCAACCGCTAGCGCAAGCTTCATAGCCATTTTCAGCCGCCGCGTGAGCACAAATGTCCTCGCGGCGGCTCTTTGTATTTCCGCAGGTAGATGCCTAGGTTCGTAGATGCGAACCTAGGCGTATAGAGTCATTTGGCACATCTTGGTGGTACAGAACCACCGCAAAGGGGACAGGCGCCTTTGTGGTGGTATGGCCCATCGACCAAGGAGGCCGTTATGAACGTAAGCCACTTTGACAAGCAAGCTCAACGTGAGCCCACCTGCTCGCTGGTTCACGGTACCTGGCGTTGTGTGGGTGCCAAAATAGCTTGCGCCGGCGCGTGCGCGCTTATGGTTGGCCAGCTGCTGCTGCCGAGCGTGGCGCTGGCGACGGAATGCGCCGATCCCGCCGCTGGGACGGATGAGGTTGCCGCGGCTCCGGTGACGCCGACGGTTGCGGGGGATACGGCTGCAACGACCGCACCGGCTGCTTCGACTGCGCCTGCAACCGATGCTGCTCCGGCGGCGCAAGCCACCGTTGAGCCTCAGCAGACGGCCCCGACTGGCGCCACCGATGAATCCAACGATGCGGCACCCGCTGAACAAAATACTCCCAGCGACAACGCCGCCACGCCGGCGAATGACGCCATCATGCCCTGCGGTGTGACCGATGTTGTTGGCGGCAGCGGCGTTAGGGTCAATATTACGGTGCGGAACAATTACACCGACATCAAGAAAGAAGAAACGATTGAGTATGTGGAGGGGATTGCCCTTGTAGATGGAGACCAGTCTGCTCTCGATGGTAGCGCTTTGACTTTTATCGGCCTGGGGGACTTGATCGTCCATGCGGCGTATGACAGTGCGAGCAATAAAACAACGCTTACCCTGGATATCAGCAAGATTCAGAGACAGAAGGAGGAGCAGAAGTACTTTACGGAGTACAAGGAGAATAAGTCCAAGATGACGACCACCTATGATGGATCCAAGCTTACGTATACGGGTACAGAGCCCGGGAATATCATCATCGGTGATCCGGACGACGCCTTTAAAGGAGACACCGAGGCGACCGGGAAACCCACTATTAACGAGATCCGGGATGACTACTACACCCGCACCCATGTCTACGAGAGGGCGTGCCTTGTTATCCCGGCAGCTGAATCAGAATCGGAATCCATCTCTTTTGCCAATGTTCAGAATACGAACTTCAATTGGCAGCTGGATACTGGTCCGCAGGCGACGGCAGGTGTCCCTAACTACGATGCAGATAAATACGAAATCGCTTATGAATGCTGGCAGGAATTTGAAAACAACGAACCCGTTGCTGCCTGGTATTCCGATAACGGCTCACATGGTTGCCTGCCGACTATTACAAAGTTTAAAAGCGGGAAAGAGTACGTGTATTCTCTTATGCTGAAGCCAAAAGACGGATATTCCTTCAGCGATGAAACCGTTGTTACCGTAAACGGGGAAACCGTAAAGTCGAGTCTAAGCGGAGAATTCCTGTATGTCCCTGCTATTAAAACAATTACGATGCCTGCTTCGTCGGAAAACGAAGCCCTCCATAACCTGAACGTCAACGACGTGAAGACCGACTACGCGCCCGGCGAGGCGCCGCGTGCGACCGCGACGATTCCTGCCGCCGATGCCGATAAGTATGAGATCGCCTATGAGTGCTGGGGAGAGATGGATGGCAGCGACCCTGCGGAGCTCAAGCCCGTTGCCTTCTGGTATTCCGATCCCGCAAAGTACACGCCGGGCATGAAGAAGATTGACCACTTCGAAGAGGGCAAGTTCTACATGTACTCCGTTGAGCTGAGGCTCAAGGGCGACAATACCGTGGCCGATGACTGCAATATGAACGTCAACGGTCATTGGGTGCACCACACAAAGACCGCCAACCGCGTCTTCGCGCCAAACGCTGACAATATGCTGTGCGAGCAGCCGATCGACGAATGGCGGGCCATCGACGTTATCGAGATCAACGGCGCCACGACCACCTTCAAGGCGGGCGATAGGCCGGTCTTTACGGCGAATGTTCCGACGGGTTCCAACTCCCTTCCTCAGTGTGAGTTCTGGACGGGCAGCGACGGCAGCGAAGTGAACTCTCAGGAGTTCTGGGATCAGAACATTACGAACCACATCGACGCCTTTAAGCCTGGCGTGACCTATCGCTACGGCATCTACCTCAAGTCCGCGCGCGGCTTCTACTTTACGCCCGACACCAAGCTGGTGATCAACGGCCAGGAGTGCGGCTACCAAGTCGCGGATAGCGTATCCGATGAGGACAGCGGTTGGATCTACACCCTGTGGCTCAACACCGATCTGACGTTTACGCCCGAAGCTACGCCGGCTCCGGTCGACCCCGAAAAGCCCGCACCGCAGCCTGAAGTCAAGCCTGAGACCAAGCCCGAGGCCAAGCCCGCGGCCAAGCCGGCCACGACAACCGCCACGATCAAGACGGTTGAGAAAACCACGCAGGCCAAGAAGGGCGATGCTGTCCTGGCTACCACGGGGGATACCACCGCGATGACGGTCACCGCCCTGGGCATCGCCGGTGCAACCGTAGCCGCCGCCGGCATCGCCGCGACCAAGCGCCGCAAGCATTAGGGCTGGGTGACGGCTCTCGTTCTCGGCTTCAGTAAAATCTCAATCTGTAACACCAGACTGCCCAAAACGGCTCCAGATGTTACAGATTGAGATGAACCGAATGGCCGCCAATCTAATGTCTCGATCTGTAACACGTAGCGAGGAATTTGGCCTCTAACTGTTACAGATCGAGACAAACCGGCCGGCTAAGTCCAAAACCACCACAAAGATGCCTGTCCCCTTTGTGGTGGTTTGCGCAGGTAGAACGGTAGGTTCGTATATATGAACCTACCGTTCGCTTTGTTTTTGGACGACGATTACGCTGGATGACTTTTGGTTTGCAGGAAAGGAACGACCATGAGGTGGACTACTGTTCGAGCGCTTTGCCGCCGCCTGACCATTGCCGCGGTGACCCTCACTATGGTGACGGGCTCGTTGCCTGTGGGCGCGTTTGCTGAGGCACTCACCACCGATAGCACCTTTGCGCAGACGGATGTCGACCAAGTAGACGCCGCCGACCCCGCCGACCCCGCGCCCGATGCCGATGCCGCCGACCCCGCGCCCGATGACGGCGCTGCCGACCCCACAGCGCTCGAGGCCGGTGACATCCCTACGCCCCCGGCCTCCGAGATTGCATCGGCGGCGGGCCTGACGGGCGCCGGACAGACCGAGAGCACACCTGCGGGTACGCTTGCCACCGATCTTATCGAGGGCAAGGAGCTCGCCGAGCAGCAAAAGCAAGAGGAGGCTTCCGGCACCGAGGCGACCTGGAACGAGGAACTTGAACTCTGGGCAACCTCGAAGGGCGCCGCGGGCGTAAAGGACGAATACGACGATGGCTACGTGGCCGGCGAGCAGACCCCCGCGCAGTACTACTTCTCGATTGATAGCCTCACCAACGAAATTTCTATCGAGTATGGCGACGCGGGCATTACCACGTTGGAGGTGCCCTCGACCATCGACGACAAAAATGTCGTGAGCCTTACGGGTATGGGAAACGCTGCGCTCACATCGATCACCTTCGCCCCTAATTCGCATGTCCGCTCGGTTGGCGGCTTGGGCGGCAGCAGCATCAAAGAGATCGCACTGCCCGATTCGGTCGAGGAGCTCAAGAGCTATGCATTCTACAAAAGCAAGACGCTCCAAACGGTAACCTGGCCCAACAACGCGGCCTTTACCACGATTCCCGAGCAGGCCTTTAAGGAATGTGAACAACTTGACGACAATGTGGTGGCAACGCTGCCGCCTTCGGTCAAAACTATCGACCATCGTGCATTCGCCTATTGTGGCGTGCCACAGTTCTATGTCTCGGATACAACGGTACTCACCTTTACGCAGATCAATGTGCCGGGCACGGTGGAGCGGATCGGGCACTATGCATTTTGTGGGTGCTCCTTTGTGTCGTCGGTGACGATTGGCGATGGTGTCAAATCTATCGGGGCGCTCGCGTTCGCCTCTCTTGATCCTGCGATTGCCGGCAAAGAGATTGTGCTACCCAAAAGCGTGGAAATGATAGAGTGGGGAGCTTTTGAGAACACGAGATACGGAAACGAGACGAACCATAATGCCGTTGCCCTGCGCGCGATGAACCCCGATCTTCAGTTTGGTGAGGCGGGCTATCCGGGCGACTATAATGAGCGCGTGACAATCGATGGCGTAACGTATGCGATTCCCTTTAGTGAAGGCCAGACCATCTATGCCTATGCGACCGATTCGGCTGGCAACCCCTCGATGGTCAAAAAGCTTGCCGATGCCGTGGCCGATCGCAAGGACTCCGTCGATTCCTCGAAGCCTGCCTACACGTTTGAGTGGATGGGCGAGGCGGCCCAGGTGACGGGCAAACTTCCCCAGAGCGCGACGGCTACACTCGTGCAGGCGGGGCAGTCCACGCCGCTGGCGGTTGGCGATGACGGCAGCTTTACAGCGGACGCTCTCTCCAAGACAGCAGCCACCCTGCGCATTTCGCTCAGCGGTTACTATGACATGGTGCTGGCGCGCCCGGGCGACCAGATGACGGGCACATGGAATATCGGAGAGATTAAGGCGGAGGACTTTACCAAGATTCCGGCCTCGCGCGCGATTGAGCTCAACGTGGGCTATCTTGAACCGATTGTGGGCCAGGATAAGACCGAACGCATTGAGCTCGATAGTCTCGATAACATCGATCTGACGGTGAAGAGCGGCGGCAAGACGCTCAAACCTGCCAAGGGCGACAAGGAAAACGACTACCGTATCCAGGGTACGGCGCTCGTGGTGTCGCAGGCCATTGCCGACGCGGACCAGGATCTGGAGATAACGCTCGTGCCCAAAGACAGCCTCAAGCTGGGTGGGGCGACGGCGACGGTGAAGCCTTCGGCCGGCAAGGTCGATATCGACTTGAAGCCTTGGGGCACGGCGACGGTCACGACCAAGGGCGACTACCAGGGAGCCAACCGCGTGCTGGTGTTCCGTACGTCCGACGGCAAGCTAGTCGCCGACGGTGTCACCTATCTGATGGGTTACGAAGACGATGGCACCACGCCTATCATGAAGGCCGAGACGCCGCGCCTTAAGGCCGGTTCGTACACCATCGTCGCCTTTAACAAGACGAGCTACGACATCCAAGCGACGAGCTATTCCGCGTTTAGCCGCCTAGGGCTGACCGTGGGTAAGCATATCGCGCAAAAGCAGGTGAAGATTGAGGACGGCAAACAGCTCGACGTGACGCTCGACGTCCCCACGTTTGACGTGGAGACGTATCGTGCCGAGCGCGGGCTGACGGCGGGCTCGGTTATTGCTGATTCGTCCGCGGTCGTTGGCGTGGAGACCGAGCTGCGCATTCATTACGAGCTCAAGGACAGCCAGACTGCCAAGATTGAGATTCCGCTGGCAAAGGATGCCGTCGAGGATGTGTCCGCAGGCTCTCGCGACCCCGGTGATAGCTCCCGTACATGGTGGACTGACGCGACGTGGGAGGGCGACAACCTCGTTCTCGATATGAAAGAGGGCATGGGCGCCGATGTTTTTGTGCGCTTTAAGCCTAAGGCCGCGGGCATCTATGCCATCTCGCCGCTTATTACGCTGGGCGAGGTGACATTGCCGCTGGGAAGCACCACGCTCGAGGTTAGCGGATCGCGCATCGAGGTCGACAACACCGACGTTCACAGCCTGCTGGGCAATGTGGCCTACGTTTATGCGGCGCCGGGCAAGAGCGTGCAGCTCACCGTGGGCGCGGGCGCCTCGGCCGCAAAGTACACCGGCAAGACCAATAAACTCGGCCGTGCCAAGATTGAATACGACCTGCCGCAGGATACGCTTGCCGCCGAGCGCGTGACGCTCGAGGCGCGCGTGGGCTCGACCGACGTCGCCGCCGCTGCCGCAGAGGTGACGGCTCGCAATTATGTGCGCTATGTTCCGGGCGCTTCGGTCTGGAACTTTGATGTGACGTATCGTGGCGGTACGCAAAGCCTGGTCAAGGACGGCAAGGACACCGGCAAGAGCCTGTGGACCTTCCATCATCTGCCACAAAAGAAGAACGCCTACTGGACGTTCGATATCACGCTCGAGGTGGGAAACGAAGAGGCCGCCGACACGCTCGACCTGTACGTGGACTGCGTGGATGGCAAGACGGTGACGATTCCTCTGACTCAAAAGTCGCGCGAGGGCACCCATGTGCGCTATGTGGCGGAGTATGTGGACGAGGGTTACCTTAAGCTGCTCGACGAGTTTAACAAGGCGAATGATTCAACCTATGTGAACTGCGGAAACTTTGAGCAGATCTTTATGCCGCAGACCTACCGCATCTCCAATGCTCAGCTTATGACCATGCTGAGTTTTGACGCCAACGCTTCGGCCAAAAAGCATTCCGCCGCGGCCGAGGAGCGCCAGCAGGAGTTCTCGAATGCCGTGCAGCAGTGGCACGAGTATATGATGGATAACTCGTTTAATGATGTCGACCAGGCGTTTAACGACGCGATTGATCAGATGGTCGCCGATGCGTTTGCCGAGGAAGAGAAGGGCGGTAAAGAGGACGAAGCCCAAGGTGGAGCTGCCCGTAAGGCTCGTCGCGCCCCTGCCGCCGGCGACGGCGAGGGCGATGATGCTGGCAACGACGAGGCCGCGCAGTTTGCCGCCGAGCTCAAGGCCGCGGTCGGCGGGTCGTCGGCGCTGCTAACCCAGCAGGGCGACAGCTACGGCGTCAATGTGGACAAGATGATCTTTGAGGACGCGTACGGCACCGGCGAGGATTGGTACCAGGAGCTCGCGTCGGCTCAGGGTGCAAATGCGGCGGACGCGGCGGCCATCAAGGAACTTGTCGACCATGCGTCGCGAGCGGAGTTTATTGCCCAGCAGGCCGAGGACCTGGTGGGCCAGTCGATGGGTATCGGCCAGCTCAACCAATACGGAAGCTGGAATGACGCAACCGCCGCGGCGCTCAACAAGTGTGCGGGCATTAAGGCCAGCGAGTACAACGGCCAGTCGACGAGCGGGTTTAACGATTTGGGCCAGGCGCTCGGCAGCTCGCTGAGCTACAAGGCGGCTGACGACGATACCGTCAAGGGCTTTAAGGTCGCCGCGCCCGATGGCGAGCAGACGGCCTATATCGAGTCGGAGTTTATCGAGAACTCCAATAACAACAAGAACCAGGCGCTTCTGTTTAACTCGATCGCCATGCAGTGCGACATTCTGGACAACCTGTACGACAACTGGAATGTGGTCCATAGCCTCAATAACTCTACGATTCGCGGCTGGCTTATGGCTTGGAAACGCAACGGCGACGTGAGCGCCCATATGAAGCTCATCCGCACGATTCGCTCACTCAAGAGCTATAAGATCGAGTGCGAGATGTTCGGCCAGGTCTTTAAGACCGATGCGTGGAAGGCAGCCGGACAGGCGTTTCCCGCGGCGACCCAGGGCATCGGCATCTTTACCGGCATTTACGGCGTGAACGATGCCAGCAAGAACTGGGAGAACGTGAACGTCCGCATGCAGAAGGTGAAGGGCGAGCGCGAGGGCTATGAGCTTCAGCATACGCGCTTGCTTGCCAAGCCCGAGAAGACCGAGGATGACTGGAAGTGCATTTACGCGCTGCGTGACGCCATGGAGAAGGCGCGTGCGTTTGAGGATCTGCTGTATCGCCAACTCTGCCACGACAGCACCGATGTGGCGGTGGGCTCCATTATGACAATCGCCGGCGTGCTGACGGCCGGTTCGGCGGGTACTGTGGTGGGCGCTGCCTATGACGCGGCTTCGACCAGCGTAGGTTCGGAGCGCGCGATTAAGCTGACCAATGCCGAATGCGCCTACGATGTTGCCTGCGAGCAGGTGGAGCGCGCATGCCAGAATCGTATTACGGTCAACTGGGGCGAGCTGACCGATGCCGAGGTCTATAACGCCAACAAGGACGGCTTGATCTCGGACGAGAAGATGCAGTCGATCTTCGAGGCACGTTATCGCAATGTGGCCGCCAAGGCCGCACCCGATCCTGCGGGCGTGGTGTACGAGGGCCTGCTGTCCAATACGGTCGAGGGCGCAACGGTCGAGCTGTGGAGCGCCGACGATGCGGCCGGTACCAATGCAGTGCGTTGGGATGCCGAGGAGTATGAGCAGGACAATCCGCTTGCGACGGGTGCGGACGGTGCTTAAAACTGGAATACGCCGACCGGCTGGTATCAGGTGCGCGTGACCAAGGACGGGTATGAGGAGGCGCGTTCGGCTTGGCTGCGCGTGCCGCCGATTCAGACTGAGGTGAACATTGGTTTGGTGTCGACGGCGGCGCCCGAGGTGGCTTCGGCCCATGCCTATACCGATTGCATCGAGGTTGAGTTTGCGCAGTATATGGATGCGAGCGACGATGCCCTGGCCGCATTGTGTGCGCAGGGCTTGGGCGACGTGACGTATACGTGGCTCGACAAGCAGGACGATCCCAATGGCAAGCCTCTGTCGCGCGTGCTGCGTATTCGCTATGCCGATGCGTGTGAGGCGGGCTCGGCGGTGGCGTTTAAGCTCGACGGCGCTCGCAACTACGCCGGCACGGCCATGGCGCGCTGGGCAAGTGGCGAGCTTGTCGTGGGCGTTCGTGCCGACAAGCTCAAGCTCAACGTGGAGCAGGCCGTGACCATGCTTGAGGGCAGTGACTTTGAGCTGGTGGCGCACGTGACCGATAAGGCGGGCAAGCCGTTTGCGGGCGCCAAGGTTAGTGTTGGGCTGGAGTCCTCGGCTATCTGCTCCGTTGATTCTGCTCAGGCCGTGACGGGCGAGGACGGCGCGGCGACGTTTGCGCTACATGGTGCTCTGCCCGGTTTGACGACGTTGACGGCGACGGTGGACGGCACGGCGCTGTCCAAGCAGGTCGACGTTCGCGTGTCTGCCGAGGCAGTGCGACCGGCGCGACCGGTGGCGACGATTGGTGCGACGACGTTTGGTGCATGGTCGCCCAAGGAGAACTACATTACGGTGCCCAAGGGCACGAAGCTGGAGCTTTCGGCCGAGGACGGCACGACGATTTGGTACACCACCAACGACACGTGTCCCTGCCGTGACGAAGGCCGCGTAAAGTACACCGAGCCTATTGCGCTCGATAGCAATATGTACGTGCGTATTGCGGCACAGCGTCCCGGCATGTCGTACAGCGAGTATTCCGAGCGTCTGAACATTACGATTACGGTAACCGATGAGGCGACACCCGAGCCCAAGCCGGAGCCCGGGCCGGAGCCCGAGCCCAAGCCGACGCCTGGCGGCGGCGAGCAGGGTGGCGGTGCGGATGGCTCTGGCGGTACCGGGGCTCCTGCGGGTGGTTCGACTTCGACGACGACCACGGTGACGACGGACAAGTCCAAGGGTAAGGGCGAGAACGGCAAGAAGTCCGACGGCACGGAGCTCGCCAGCACGGGTGACTCCGCCGCGATGACGGTCGCCGCTCTGGGCATCGCCGGCGCAACCGTCGCCGCTGCCGGCATCGCCGCGACCAAGCGCCGCAAGCGTTAGAGCTTGGTGACGGCTCTCGTTCTCAGCCTCAGCAAAATCTCAATCTGTAACACCAAGCCAGATATTTGGACTCCAGGTGTTACAGATTGAGATGAACTGTTCAGCCGCCAGCCTAACGTCTCGATCTGTAACATGTAGCGAGGAATTTGGCCTCTAACTGTTACAGATCGAGATGAACAGGCGGATGTTCGCACAATATCTTGATCTGTAACAACTACGAAGCTCAACAGGGTCTAACTGTTACAGATTGAGACAAACGCCGGAATTGGTTTGCCGACCAGACCCCAGATCACCACAAAGGTGCCTGTCCCCTTTGTGGTGGTCGGTCGACCGGCATAGAAAAAGTCCCCGCCGGGCGTGTGCGCGACGGGGACTTTGCCGTTTGATGGCTAGTGCTGCAGGTGATTACTCGCCCAGCAGGCTCTTGGTGATGGAAGCGGCGGCCTTCTTGCCGGCGCCCATCGCCAGAATGACCGTAGCGGCACCGGTGACGATGTCGCCGCCGGCCCAGATGCGGGGATCGGTGGTCTGGCCGGTCTCCTCGTCAGCGACGATGTAGCCCCACTTGTTGAGCTCCATCTTGCCGCCGATCTTGGCAGCGAAGGGGTTGGCGTTGGTGCCGATAGCCGAGATCGCGACGTCGCAGGGGATCTCCTCGATGGCGCCCTCGATGGGCACCGGGCGACGACGGCCGGACTCGTCAGGCTCGCCGAGCTCCATCTTCTGGACCTTGACGGCGCACACGGAGCCGTCCTCGCCAGCGACAAACTCGAGCGGGGAGACGAGCGGCAGAACCTCGACGCCCTCGGCCTTAGCATGGTGCAGCTCGGCGCGACGGCAGGGCATCTCGTCCTCGGTACGACGGTAGGCGATGATGGCGTGCTCGGCGCCCAGGCGCTTGGCGGTACGGACGGCGTCCATGGCCACGTTGCCGCCGCCAAAGACAACGACGTTCTTGCCGTGCTTGGTGGGGGTGTCGTACTCGGGGAACTTGTTGGCCTTCATCAGGTTCACGCGGGTGAGGTACTCGTTCGCGAAGAAGACGTTGGGCAGGTTCTCGCCGGGGACGTTGAGGAACTTGGGCAGGCCAGCGCCGGTCGCCACGTAGATGGCGTCGAAGCCCTGCTCGAACAGCTCCTCGGCCGTGGCCATGTTGCCCACGACGGAGTTGTACTCAAACTTGACGCCCATGTCCTCCAGGCCGTCAATCTCGCGTTTGACGACCGCCTTGGGCAGACGGAACTCGGGGATGCCGTAGACCAGCACGCCGCCGCCGGTGAAGAAAGCCTCGAAGACGGTAACGTCAAAGCCGTTACGGGCGAGCTCGCCGGCGCAGGTGATGCCGGACGGGCCGGAGCCGACGACAGCGACCTTCTTGCCGTTCTTGGGGGCCATCTTGGGCGTGGAGGCGAGCTCGGGGCGGTCACCCAGGAAGCGCTCGAGCTGGCCGATGGCCACGGGCTCGGACTTCTTGCCACGGATGCACTTGCCCTCGCACTGGTTCTCCTGCGGGCAGACGCGGCCGCAGATGGCGGGAAGCATGGAGTCCTCGCGAATGGTATCGAGAGCGCCGCCGAAGTCCTTCGCGCGGATCTGCTCGATAAAGCGGGGAATGTTGATGTTGACGGGGCAGCCCTCAACACAGAACGGCTTCTTGCAGTTGAGGCAGCGCTCGGCCTCGGCCAGCGCCATCTCTTCGGTGAAGCCCTTGTCGACGGGGCGGAAGTCGCAGGCGCGCTCGGCAGCCGGCTCCTCGTTATCGGGGGTGCGGGGCGACTTCATATCGGCAACGAAACGACCGTTAACTAGTGGCATGCGCAGCTCTTTTCCTCATAGGCCTTGAGGGACTCGCCCTCTTCGGAACGGTAAGCGGCCTGGCGGGCACGAAGGTCATCCCAGTCGACCAGGGTGGCATCGAAGTCGGGGCCGTCGACGCAAGCGAACTTGGTCACGCCGCCCACCTCGACGCGGCAGCAGCCGCACATGCCGGTGCCGTCAACCATGATGGGGTTGAGGGACGCGGTAATGGGGGTGTCGTACTTCTGGGCGGTGAGGGTCGAGAACTTCATCATCGGAACGGGGCCGACGCAGAAGACCTGGCTCACGGCTTTGTCCTGCAGCAGACGCTCCAGCGGAGCGGTGACAACGCCCTGCTCGCCGTAGGAACCGTCGTCGGTGGTGATGTGGATGTGGTCCTCGTCGAGGAGCTCGCGGAACTGGTCCTCCATGAGCAGGAGGTCCTTGGTGCGGGCGCCCATGATGGCGTGCACCTCGTGACCGGTCTCGACCAGGTGCTTGGCGACCGGGAAGGCAATTGCCAGGCCGACGCCGCCGCCAATGACGGCGCAGGGGCCCTCGGCCATCTCGGTGGGAACGCCCAGCGGGCCCACGACGTCGCGCAGCGACTCGCCGGCCTCGTAGGTGGAAAGCATCTCGGTGGTCTTGCCGATCACCATGAAGATGAACTCGACCCAGCCCTCGTCACCGTTCCAGCCGGCCAGGGTAAACGGGACGCGCTCGCCCGTCTCGTTGGCGCGAACCATGAGGAACTGTCCAGCGTGCGCATGCTTGGCGATTGCAGGCGCCTCGATGCGGAACTTGAACACCTTCTCCGAGAACTGCGTCTTCTCCAGGATCTTATACATAGAACCCCTCTCTTGTTAGGGCGGCCGAACCGTGCCTCCACGGAAATGGACGGCAGCCCGAATAAAACCGTACGCGCACAGGCGTTGTGCAGACATACGGTGCAAATTATACCCTCATGGGCATGTCGCTTACGTGTATCTTCGGCAGGTGGGAAAAGGGTTTATCCGGTTCGACCTACCAAAAAGGGACAGGTTTATTTTGGTCGGTTTTATCAGGCAAAACGGCAAAGGGGGCCGGCCTCGGGTTGTGATGAGGCCGGCCCCCTTTGGGGTGCTATGCGTGTATGGCGGCGCGCGGTTTATCGTGATGCCGCAACTGGGGCGTTTCCGCAGATAAAACCTGCCAAAATAAACCTGTCCCTAAATGATAGGTTTTAGTGCTTGCCGTTGGCGGAGGCGGCGCCGTTGACGTGGTCGCGGGCATAGACCACGCCGTGCACGATTGCCAGGCCGGCGGCGTCGGCCGCGCGGGCACAGGTGTCCTGGAAATCCTCGGCTTCACGGGCGCGCAGCTGCTTAAGCACGTAGTCGGCGACGGCCATCTTGCCGGGAGGGTTGCCGATGCCGGTGCGGATGCGGCTGAAGTCGCGGCTGCCCATCTTGTCGATGATGGAGCGCAGGCCGTTGTGACCGGCATGGCCTCCGCCCACCTTGACGCGCACGTCACCGGCGGGAATATCGAGCTCGTCGTGGATTACGAGCAGTTCCTCGGCCTTGATCTTGTACTCGCGGCAGAGCTTGGAGATGGGGCCGCCCGAGGTATTCATGTACGACTGCGGCTTGACCAGCACAATCTGGCGCTTGCCGCCCTCTTCCTCGGGGTCGTTGATGTTGATGAGCGCGACCTCGGCGCCGGCCTGGTTTTTCCAGTACGTGACGCCGGCCTGACGCGCCAGCTCGTCGATTGCCTTAAAGCCGGCGTTGTGGCGGGTCTCGGCATATTCCTCGCCCGGGTTACCAAGTCCGGCAACCATGCGAATCTTGAGCGGCTGTGCAGCTGCCATATGCTTCCTTTCGTTGATTTGTCGTCTGCTATGGTGAGCGACCCTGTTGCCGCTGTCAAATGGAGGGCAATTGAGGTTGTTTGGGAGCGTTTGGACAGCCGTCGAAATCCAAGGTGGACAGTTAGTTCAGATACGTATAAGTTCCGAGGACTCGAAGTGCTCAATTCAATGCTGGTACGTTGTTTTGGAGCTTTAGTTAGTCCATATGGCGCTGTTTTGAAGTCTATCCTGCCTTCAAATAGGGCGAATGGTATAGAGATAACTGCAAAACAGTCTAATTCAATGTGTCCATTTATACGTATTTGAACTAACCGTCCAGCCCTGTTCGACGGCGCGCGGGTGATTCGCCGTTTAGACCGGCGCAAGGCCGATTCCGGCCCGCAGGGCGTTGAGCCAAGCGGCCTGACGCTTGCGATAGCCCCTGATGCGATATCGGAATCGGACTCCCGCGAGTCTATGCATCGTTTGGGCGAAGGCTTCGAGTGCAACAAGGTTTTTCATTTGGTCGCGATTGATAACCAGGACGTGGATGCCCATTGCCTTGAGGCCATTATTTCGATTGCCATCGTGGATGCGAGCGTTTTGAAGCTCATGCCCAATTCCGTTGTATTCGTTGTCGACTCTGGCTGCCGGGCAATATAGGTCGCAGATGGCGTAAGGGATGCCGGAGGACATGTTGACCGCAAGGGTGTCGAAATCGACACGGTAGTTGAGCAGCAGGCCTCCCATGGGCAAGCTGCAACACCCGAATCCGCCAAAGCGCATGGGTGCGCCCAGGACGGCGAACATCAATGATTCCGCTGGGGATGCGGATCCGGCCCGGGCGAGTTTGACAGCCGTACGAAACGAGGAGTAGGAACTGCTTTTGGCAAACCGTGCGACTGCCTCGAGCTCTTCGATGGTTGTGGCGGGTTCGCATTGGTAGTGTGCCTGTTCGTAGCGAGTTTCGGCTTGCTTTTCGGGTGTCGGTTGGTCGCCCTGGCAATCGAGGTCGTCCATCGCTTCGAAGCTGTTGGCCTTGGGCCACGTGTCGTCGTAGGCGATGGGGTAAGTTGCCTCGGGCGGAAGTGAGTAGGTTCCGAGCAGCTCCATGAGAAGCATCAAGGTTTTGGCAACTGATTCATTTTTGGAACAAAGCATGGCTGTCATGGCAGGAGACATTGCGTAGATGTCGGCCTCGACGTGCATAATTGCACCTTCAGGAAGCGGAGCGGAGAGAATATGCTGAAGAAGTCGCTTGTCGGGGCGTCTGCTGTCTTCGTTTGAAACGAGAAGATCGAGCAGTTCGGAATCATCTTCATTCCAGGCGTCGAGTATCGAAAGTGCGCCAAAGTCTATCGCGTCATTGTTGGGAATACAGCTAGCCAAGGCATGTGCTTGCTGTTCGCTATCAACGAAGTCCCAGGGTAGGGCAGAGTACGCCCGTCGTGCGCGACGAATTGCGCGAAGGGCGGAGAAATGTGAAATCACGGTCGTCATAGCTATAACGTACTAAGTTGGCGGCAGAATGCGACCGCCATACCGTTCTTTTCGCTTAGCGGGGCGCCGCGCGCCATGAACGGCTGAGTGTTATGAAATCGGTGGAATCGGTTGAGGGGATTGCAGGAAATTGAGCTCTGCCGCGAAGGTTGACGATAGCTACTGGGCAGTTAGTTCAGATACGTATAAGGCGGCGGGCGTTCGAGGGCGATTTGAGGATTAATATGCAGCGGTTGTACTCGAAAACGATGAGCTTTGGACGGCATGGCATCCGCCGGGGGGCTCAGAAGGCTCCGAACGGTCCTTTGGAGCTTTAAAAAATACGTATCTGAACTAATTGTCCAGGGCGGGTTGGCGAGGGATAGAAAAAGGGTCGGAAGCGAGCTTCCGACCCTTTAAAAGCATCAAAGATGATGCGATGCGCGTTGGATTACAGCGCGAAGTCGCCGCCGACGAGCGTGGAGACGGGCTCCTCGTGGTAAACGGCGGAGATGGCCTGAGCGAACTCCTCGGCGACCGAGATGGTCTTGATCTTGCCGCCGACCTCGACGGGAATGGCATCGGTGACGACGCACTCGACGATGGGGGCGTCGTTCAGACGCTCGATGGCCGGACCGGAGAAGATGCCGTGGGTGGCGCAGACGTAGATGTCGCCAGCGCCCATAGCCTTGAGCTCCTTGACGTTGGCGCACAGGGTGCCAGCAGTGTCGATCATGTCGTCGTTGATGATGCAGGTCTTGCCCTTGATGTCACCGATGATGCCCATGACCTCGGCGGCGTTGTGGCGCGGACGGCCCTTGTGGGCGATGGCCAGGTCGCAGCCGAGCATGTCGGACAGCTTCTTGGCGGCCTTGGCGCGACCCACGTCGGGGGAGACGACAACCAGGTTGTCGGTGTCGAAGTGCATGTCGTTGTAGTACTGGCCAAACAGCGGCAGCGCGGACAGGTGGTTAACCGGGATATCGAAGAAGCCCTGGATCTGGCCCTGGTGCAGGTCGAGGGTGATGATGCGGTTGACACCGGCACGCTCGAGCAGGTTGGCGACGAGGCGGGCGGTGATGGGCTCGCGCGGGCCGGCCTTGCGGTCCTGGCGGGCATAGCCGTAGTGGGTGATAACGGCGGTGATGGAGCGGGCGGATGCGCGCTTGGCAGCGTCGGTGGCGATGAGCAGCTCCATGAGCATGTCGTTGACGTTGCCGCCGGCCACGGACTGAATCAGGAAGACGTCGGCGCCGCGGACGGTCTCGTCGTAGCGGGCGTAAATCTCACCATTGGCGAACTGCTTTAGCGTAAGGCCCGAAAGCTCGACCCCAAGGTACTCAGCAATCTTCTGAGCGAGGGGACGGTTGGAGGAACCGGAATACACGCGGATGGACTTGCGCATATTCTCCGACTTCTCGGGATCATTAATCGGCATTACCCTTCTCCTTTATACATCGAATGCCATATAGATGCCTTGTTGCATTGTAACCGCGCGGCGGGGTTTATCGGGTCCTGATAACGTCTTTACCGCCAACGGACACGAACCGACCACTCATCCGGCCGCGCAGGTCAGCATAGAAAAAGGAGCCGCCCCCATGGAGCAGCTCCTTTTGTGCTTGGTAAAACGTTATACCTCGTCGTCCTCGTGCAGACGGCGGCGATAATCGGCGGCCCAGCCCTCAATGTTTACCTGACGGGCGCGGCCCAGGCCGAGCGCGTCTGCCGGGACCGGCTCGGTGATGACGGAGCCGGCGGCCACGAGTGCACCGTCGCCGATCTGGGCGGGCGCGACCATCATGGTGTCGGAGCCAATGAAGGCATCCTTGCCGATGACGGTCTTGTGCTTGTGGACGCCGTCGTAGTTGCAGGTGATGGAGCCCGCGCCCACGTTGACGCCGGAGCCCATGGTGGTGTCGCCGATGTAGGACAGGTGCGGCACCTTTGAGCCCTCGCCGATCGTGGACTTCTTGATCTCCACGTGCGTGCCGGCCTTGGAGCCGTCGAGCATGTGGGTGCCCGGGCGCAGGTAGGCGCGCGGGCCGCAGTCGACGCCGTTCTCGATGACGGCCTCGATGGCGATGGTCTCATCGATGGTGCAGCCGCTGCCGACGGTGGTGTCGGTGAGGCGGCTGTTGGGGCCGAGCTGGCACTCCTCGCCCACGGTGACGTGGCCGATCAGATGCGTCTGCGGCCACACGACGGTGTCGCGGCCGATGGTGGCATCAGGGCCGATCCAGGCCTGCGTGGGGTCGATGAAGGTAACGCCCTCGGCCATCCAGTGCTCGTTGATGCGGTCGCGCGCGATGGCGGTAAGCTGTGCGAGCTGGATACGGCTGTTGACGCCCAGGCCGTCGCGGTAGTCGTCGCAGTGGAAGATGGAGACTGCCTGGCCGTGGCCCTTGAGGATCTCGAGCATGTCGGGCAGATAGTACTCGGACTGCGCGTTGTCGTTGCCGATCTCGTCGATGTGGGCGGCGAGCTGCGCGCCGTCGAAGGCGTAGCAGCCGGCGTTGCACTCCAGCAGTGTGGCGGCCTGCTCGGGCGTGCAGTCCTTCTGCTCGATGATGCGCTCGATCTGACCATCGGCGCTCAGCTTGATGCGGCCGTATCCGAAAGGATCGGGCGGGGTCATGGTCATGACGGTGCAGGCGAGCTCGCCGGTGGCGACGGTTTGCGCGAACTTGGCGACGGTGTCGGCGGTGATGAGCGGCAGGTCGCCGTTGAGCACGACGACGGGGCCTTGCGTGATGCCACAGGCCTCGAGCGCGACCTTCACGGCATGACCGGTGCCCAGGCGCTCGGTCTGCTCGACGCACTCGACCTTGGTGGCGCTGTTGGCGTAGGCGCCGTCGATGAGGGCGCGCATCTCGTCGGCGTGGCTGCCGATGACGACCACGACGCGGCTGCAGCCGGCCTTGATGGTAGCGTCGACGATCCACTGGACCATGGGCTTACCCAGGATCTTGTGCGAAACCTTGCAGTGGTTCGACTTCATGCGGGTGCCCTCGCCGGCAGCGAGGATAATTGCGGTTGCGTCCATGTGATCTCCTGTTACGTTATAGAGACGTGTGTTTGGAAACGATACGCGGCGCAATATGATACCGCAGGCATATGTTGAGCGCGTAGCGATTGGTTTGCGGCGGTTGAGGCTTGCGCCGCCGGCGTGGCGTTTGCGCTGCTTGCGTGCGGCGTTGGCGGTGCTGCGGAGCTGTCGTTTGAGCGAGGGGACGGGGGTGCCCGTGGACAACATACAAGAGGAGTTTGGCGGCGAGCCCGTCGCGGCATTCTCGATGTCGCATCCGGCTGTGCCGGCCCTCTATATAGTGCTGACGCTGGGGCTTACTATGTTCTCGATGCAGCCGGTGCTGATTGCGCTGTCACTTGCGGGCGGGCTGGCGTATGGATTTGCGACGCGTGGGGCTGCCCGCACGCTGGGCGCACTCCGCTGGCAGCTGCCGGTGATTTTGATCGTTGCGGTGCTCAATCCGCTGTTTAGCGCCTCGGGCTCGACGGAGCTGTTCCGTATTGGCATGCGCGCGGTGTATCTGGAGAGAATGGTATACGGCCTGTGCATGGGCGGGCTGTTCGTGGCGAGCGTGTTGTGGTTTGAGGCTGCGGCATCGATGCTCGAATACGACAAGGTGCTCGCGCTGCTGGGCAATGCCGCACCGGTGATTGCGCTCATGATCTCGATGTGCATGCGGCTTATCCCGCAGTTTTTGCGCCGCGGTCGTACGGTGTTGGCGGTGCAGGATGCGATTGATGTGCCGGGCCGCGCGCCGGCCGACCCCGTGCGCTCGCGCCTGCGGGCGTCGAGCGTGTTGATGGGCTGGGGCATGGAAGATTCGCTTGAGCGCGCGGATGCCATGCGCTCGCGCGGGTGGGGTGCTGCGTCGCGCCGTACGACGTATGCGCGGTATCGACTGGGGCGCAGCGACGTTGCCGCGCTGGTTGGGCTTGCGTTGTTTGGCGTGGCCACGGCGGCAGTGGCGTGGACCGCGACGACGCAGTATTCGTTTTATCCGCAGCTCTCGGTGCCGGCGCCGTGGCCGGGCTATGTCGTGTACGCTGCCTGGATGGTGCTGCCTTGTGCGTTGCATGCGATTGATGAGAAGAGGTTTGGCTGATGGCTCGGTTTGATAGGAGCTCGGCGGCGGGTGTGGCATATGGCTCGGCCGCGCCGGCGATTGAGGTGCGAGGCCTTAGTTTTGCCTATCCCGGGGCCGAGGCGCCGGTGCTCGAGGGACTTGATTGGCGTGTTTCCCAAGGTGCGTTTGCGCTGCTTGTTGGCGGTACCGGGTCGGGCAAATCGACGCTGCTGTCGCTGCTCAAGCCCGAGATCGCTCCGGCGGGTACGCGCTCCGGCGAGCTGCGCGTGCTGGGCGAGCCCGTTGCCGACATGGACGTGCGGGCATCGGCGGAGCGCGTGGGCTACGTGTTCCAGGATCCCGAGAACCAGATCGTGTGCGAAACCGTGTGGCACGAGATGGCGTTTGGCCTAGAGAATCTGGGTGTGTCGCGCGACGAGATGCGCCGTCGCGTAGCTGAGACCAGCTATTTCTTTGGGCTGGAAGATTGGCTTCACCGCGATACTGACACGCTTTCGGGTGGTCGCAAACAGTTGCTGTCGTTAGCGGCCGTTCTGGCGCTACGCCCGCGCGTGCTGCTGCTCGACGAGC
The DNA here is from genome assembly GCA_959599635.1 of uncultured Collinsella sp. GTDB lineage: Bacteria > Actinomycetota > Coriobacteriia > Coriobacteriales > Coriobacteriaceae > Collinsella. The sequence goes on along the minus strand of CAUGJN010000008.1, from coordinate 8,839 downwards.
CCACGTCTCAGCTCGATCCCGTTGCCGAGAAGAATTTTCTGCACGCGCTGTTTCGCGTGAACCGTGAGCTGGGCTGCACGGTTGTTGTGGCGACGCATCAGCCGCGGCCGATGCTCGAGTATGCGACGTGTGCGTACCGGATTGAGGGCGGCCGCGTGCGCGAGGTGGCGGATATGGCTTCTTTGGGACGCCGAGAATCGCTGTTTTCCGATGACATGTTGGGGTGGGGTGCCATCCGATGTGCAAAAACAGGAGTATTCAGCAGGCGTGAGGACAGTTTGGGCTCTCTGGAGTCGCCCGTGGACGCATCGAGCGCGAAAAAAAGTTCGGAATTGGACAAATCGTCCGAATTTGTGGCGCAAACGTCGCTCAAGAACGGCTCGGAAGCCTTCCCGCGCACGGATGGAAGCAGAATACTCCAAAAAATGCACGCTGGGTCGGCTACCATCCTGGCAGGGAGCTGGTTTCGCTACGATCGCGCGGGCGGTTGGGTGCTGCGCGGACTCGACGTGGCGTTTTCGGCCGGTGCGGTGCATGCGATCGTGGGCGGTAACGGCTGCGGTAAGTCGACGATGCTTTCGGTGCTGGCCAAGACCGCCAAGCTGCAGCGCGGCCGCATGGTGCGCGGAGCGGCCTCGGCGGCGCTGCTGCCTCAGAATCCCAAAGCATTGCTGGTTGCCGAGACGGTTCGCGATGAGCTGATGGAATGGGCCTCAACCTGCGGATATGACGAGAACTTGGCGCGGGAGCGTGCGGCGCAACTGGGATTGGACGGCCTGGAGACGCGTCACCCCTACGACCTCTCGGGCGGACAGCGCCAACTGCTTGCGTTGGCAAAGCTACTGCTAATCGGCCCCGAACTGCTATTGCTCGATGAGCCCACCAAGGGTCTGGACCTGGCCAGCCGCCGCATCATCGCCCGCGCTCTGCGTGACCATGCGAAGTCTGGCGGCACCGTCATCATGGCCACGCACGATCTGGATTTTGCCGAGCAGGTTGCCGATGACATTGCCATGATGTTCGACGGTGAGATTGCCTGCATGGAGCCGCCGGCCGACTTCTTTGCCGACAACGTGTTTTATAGGGCGTGATGGGATGACGGACTGTCGTTTCTCGCGCTTGCTTGCAAAACTGGAGATCCCGCTGCTGCTGGCAGTTCCTGCGGTGATGGCTGCGGCGTTGCTGACGGGCGTTGAGCAGGCAGCGTTGGCCATGCTGGTTGTGGTGGCGCTGGTGCTTGCGCTGTTCTTTGCGGGTTACGAGGCGTCGCGCCCGGGCCTGCGCCAGATTATGCCCACGCTGGTGTTGGCGGCGTTGGCCGCGGCGGGGCGCATCTTGTTCGGTCCCATTCCCGACTTTAAACCGGTGAGCGCCATCGCCATTATCGCGGGGGCGACGCTTGGTCGCCGCAATGGTTTTATGGTTGGCGCGTTGGCAGCGCTGACCAGCAATTTCTTTTTTGGGCAGGGCATGTGGACGCCGTGGCAGATGTATGCCTGGGGTCTGGTGGGCTATATCGGTGGCGCACTGGCGCATGCGGGCGCGTTTGACCGCGCCGATGGAACCGTGCGAATGCCGGCACTGTTGGCGTATGGCTTTGCGTCGGGCTTGCTGTATGGCGTCGTGATCAACGCGTATGACATCATTGGTTTTGTACAGCCGCTTACTTGGGCGGGTGCCGTGGCGCGTCTTGCCACGGCAGTGCCGTTCGATATTGCGCACGGCCTTGCGACCTGCGTGTTTTTGGCCGCCTTGTACAAGCCTTGGTGCCGTCGCATTAACCGTGTCGTCGTGAAATACGGGCTGTAGGGCTGGTTGCGTCGGGCGGGAATCAATACTGCTTCGGTGCCATTTTAAAACTATGCCGGTTTACGGGGCTAGATTGGCGCAGGCAGACCATGCCGGCTTTTTTCGAAATAGAGCAAGCCGTTCACCTGCGGTTTTATTATCTCGGAATTGCGTATGGTTGGGGGTTCGCGATTCAGCCCCGTAAACCGGCATAGTTTTGGAACGGCCGGCTGATATGACGGGCATCGTGGCCCTCAGAGAGCCAAATTGATCCATTTTCTTCCGTCCCCAGATGTCCCCAGGGAATCAGTTGACGGCGCTTGCCATGAAACTGGCCCATCTACTACGTTTAGCTTGATACCCCCGACCATGACCGCGTTTTATGAAAAACCGCAGGCTTTCTACCTGCGGTTTTCTTTTTGCGTTGTTCGCTGTGGTTGAGGGTGGTGGCTTAAACGTAGTAGATGGGCGTGTTTCGTGGCGGATGGGTCACGCGGATACCCCCCACGAGGCCCAAAATGATTCGTTTTCCTCCGTCCCCAGGGGATCAGCTGGGGCTAGAGCTCTAGCGTGAGGGTGACGGGGCAGTGGTCGCTGCCGAAGATGTCGCCGCGGATGCCAGTATCGCGCACAGCGTCGACGATGGCGTCACTCACCAAGAAGTAATCGATGCGCCAGCCAGCGTTGTTCTTGCGGGCATTAAAGCGATAGCTCCACCAGCTGTAGACGCCCTCGACGTCGGGGTTTGCCGTGCGCCAGGTATCGGTAAAGCCGGCGTTGAGTAGCTCGGTGAACTTGCCGCGCTCCTCGTCCGAAAAGCCCGCGTTGCCGCGGTTGGACTTGGGGTTCTTAAGGTCGATCTCCTCGTGCGCCACGTTAAAGTCGCCGCAGGTCACGACGGGTTTGCCGGTCTCGCGCTCGAGCGCGTTCAAAAAGCCGCGGTAAGCATCGTCCCAGGCCATGCGCACGTCGATGCGGGCGAGTTCATTTTGGGCGTTGGGCGTATAGACGTCGACAAACCAAAACTTGTCGAACTCGAGCGCGCAGACGCGGCCCTCGGCTACGGCTTGGGCGACAAGTGCGGCCGCCTCACCCTCGCCGGCGTAGGGTAGCAGCGCGTCGGCGCGCAGCACGCGCAGCGGTTCCTGGCGGCTAAAGACCGCAGTGCCCGAATAGCCTTTACGCTCGGCGTAGCTCCAGGTTTGGTGATAGCCGGGCAGGTCAATATCGACCTGGCCTTCTTGCAGCTTGGTCTCTTGCAGCGCCAGGATATCGACGTCGAGTTCTTGCGCGATCTGGATAAAGCTCGGGTCCTTTTTTAGCACGGCGCGCAGGCCGTTGACGTTCCACGAGGCGAAAGTGTAAGTCTGAGGCATGGTGTCCTTTCGACGGGGTTGGCAGGCTTAAGATTAGCGCAACAGGGGCGGGGCGGGCTCCGCGCATGCTGACTTAAAGGCCGCATGCTGGGACGTCGCCCAACGCTGCCCGACCAACAAGGACGGAGGACTCATATGACGCAGGCGATAACGGACTCCAAACAGGCCTCCGCCGCGCTAGCGGAGCTGTTCGGCACCCACAAGCGCGTGGTCTTCTTTGGCGGCGCGGGTGTTTCCACAGCGAGCGGCATCCCCGATTTCCGCAGCGTGGACGGCCTGTATCACCAGCAGTTTGCCTATCCGCCCGAAACCATGCTCTCGCACAGCTTTTACGAGACACATCCGGCGGAGTTCTTCGACTTTTACCGCACCAAGATGATCGCGCTTAACGCTAAGCCCAACCGCTGCCACACCAAGCTGGCCGAGCTGGAGCGTGCCGGCAAGCTCGACGCCGTGGTGACGCAAAACATCGACGGCTTGCATCAGATGGCGGGCTCGCAGCGTGTGTTTGAGCTGCACGGATCGGTCCATCGCAACATTTGCCAGTCGTGCGGCGCGGTCTACAGCGCCGAATGGATTTGCGCGCGCGAGCACGAGGATGCCGCGGGCATGCCCGTGTGCCCTACGTGCGGCGGTCGCATCAAGCCCGATGTGGTGCTCTACGAAGAGCCGCTCGACGAGCACGTGTTGACCGGTGCCGTTGCTGCCATCGCCGCGGCCGATGCCCTCATTGTGGGCGGAACCTCGCTCGTGGTGTATCCGGCGGCAGGCCTTACGCGATACTTTACCGGCGATACGCTGGCCATATGCAACCTTGCTCCCACCGATCAGGATGCAAATGCCGACCTGCTGATTTCTTGCGACATCGCGGCCGCGTTTGCGTTCTAGCCCGCGCGCGCGGATACAATAGAAAGACTGATTGCAAAGCGACCCCGCCGCCAGCTCCCCAAGCTCGGCGGCGTGGGCATTTTAGGAGGATGTTCATGGCGAACGACAGCAAGACATGGCGGTGCGGAAAGTACGAGCTCAGCTTTGACCGTCCGCGCATCATGGGCGTCCTCAACGTGACGCCCGATTCGTTTAGCGACGGCGGGGAGCACTTCGACCCGGATGCCGCCATCGAGTATGGCCTGGCGATGCTCGACGCCGGCGCCGACATCATCGACGTGGGCGGCGAGTCCACGCGCCCCGGCTTTACCCCGGTCAATCCCGACGAGGAGGCTCGCCGCGTGCTGCCCGTGGTGCGCGCGCTGGCCAAGGAGGGCGCCATCGTCTCGATCGACACGCGTCACGTGGCGGTTGCCAAGGCGGCCGTGCGCTGCGGCGCCTCGATCGTCAACGACGTGACCGGCTTCACCGACCCCAAGATGGTCGAGTTTGTTAAGACGAGCACCTGCGGCGTCATCGTGATGCATGCCGGCGAGGTCGCCGCGCCCGCGCGCACGCACGCAACGGTGCAGCTCGATACCTCGGCAGCGGCGTTTGTTGCCGAGAAGGCGCGCGAGGCGGCTGCCGAGGCTGCGCGCGAGGCCGAGAAGCCGGCCCGTCGCCGTCGCGGCAAGTTGCTGGGCGAGCCTAAGCCGGAGGCCAAGCTTCCGGGCGGCGTGGTGCAGCCCTCGTTGCCGTTTGGCGAACCGGAGCCCACGTCCGAGCCTGCAATCGAGCAGGAGACGCCGGGCGCCGAGCAGGCCGCGCCTGCCGCCGATACCGCTGCGCCCGAGGCCACGCCCGCGGCTACCGAAACCGCGCCGGAGCCCAATGACCACCTGGCCGCCATGATGCGCCGCAGCGCCCGCCGCGAGGAAGCCTACGTGCCCACCTCGCAGCTCCGCCGCTTCACCCTGCCCGATTCGGCGCCCATCATGCGCCGCGTCATGGGCTTTCTATCCGACCAGGCCCGCACGCTCATCCATGCCGGCGTGTCGCGCGACCGCATCTGCATCGATCCCGGCCCGGGCTTTGGCAAGACGGCCAACGAGGACATCGTCATCCAGCGCGAGACCGCCAAGATGGCGTCGCTGGGCTACCCGCTCATGTGTGCCGTGTCGCGCAAACGCTTTGTGGGCGCCGTCTCGGGCGTGACCGAGGCCGCCGCGCGCGATGCCGCCACGTTTGGCGTGTGCCTGGGCGCTATCCAGGCCGGTGCAAACATCGTGCGCGTGCACGACGTCACTGGCTTTGCGCAGTTCCTGAACGGTTACTGGGCTGTCGCCAAGCCGCAGCCGCGCCGTGCGTTTGTGGCCGTGGGCTCCAACCTGGGGCATCGTTGCGACAACATCCGCGCCGCACGCGACATGATCGCCGAGATTCCGCTCACCTGCGTGTCCAACTGCTCGCGCATCTACGAGAGCGAGCCGGCCTATGAGACGCGCCAGGACGCGTTTGCCAACGCCGTCATCGAGATCAAGACCGAGTTGGCGCCGTTGGTGCTGCTCGACGAGCTTATGAAAATCGAGGCCGAGCTGGGGCGCGACCGCTCCAAGAAGGCCAAGGTCAACGGCCCGCGCACTATCGATCTGGACCTGCTGTGGATGGACGGCGAGACCCACGGCGGCAAAAAGCTGCGCCTGCCGCATCCGCTCATTGGCGAGCGCGACTTTGTGCTGGTGCCGCTCGAGGACCTGATGCACGACCCGGCGCGGTTCTTCCGCTACAACGGCGTCGAGGTCAAGGAGCCCGAGGATCGCGTGGGCCATATCGTGGGCGAATTGGGGCGTATGTAGATGATTGAGATGAATGCCGTAGCTGTCGGTACCGAGCTCGACACCGCGCGCGACGCTGGTCGCGAGGGTGCGTCTGCGGGCTGGTGTGCTTGGAGCGCGGGCGAGACGTCGTTGACGTTTTCGCTGGTCGTGCGCCCGGATGTGAATATGCATGCCTTCCACGGCCTGCCGTTTGTGGCCGCAATGGGCATGATGGACGCGCTCGTGGGCACGGCTTCGACGCCGGGGTTGGGCCTTGCCGGTAAAGTTGGTATCCAGTGGCCGAGCGATATCGTGTGCGGTGCGCCTGCGTTTGAGACGTCGCTCGCGCGTGTTGCCGTGAACGGCGGTGCCGGTGCTGCGGGCATGTTTGCCGCGGTGACGGTTGATATTGAGCGTGCGGCGCTGGGTGAGCTTGGCGTGGATATGGCAGATGAGACGCTGATCGAGGCATTGGCCGCCGCCGTGCTGGTCCGCGTGGACACCTGGGCGGTTGTTGCTAACACGCCGCAGGGCGCTGCCGGTCCGCTGGCTCCCGTGCTGGGCGAGTACTTCGATATGGTGCCACTGCTGGGTCGTCAGGTCGCGGCGGTGTCGCCCAGCGGCTTGCCGCTTGCAGTCGGTGTGTTTGCGGGCCTGGACATCTGGGGCCGCGCGACCATCAAGACCGATGCCGGCGAGCAGGAGTTTCCGCCCGAGGCCGTACGGATTCGCGGACTGTAACGCGAGGCGCCCGCGCTCAAAGATAGCGATGACAACAAGACCCTCCTCGGCTGTGCCGGGGAGGGTCTTGTTGTCTGGGGAATGGGTTGTCAGCACCCTATTCCTCAAAACTGAATAATTTTCGTTTTTGAGGAATAGCGATAGAAGACCGCAGGGAGGCACCAATGAAACTCATCAATAGAACGTCATATATGGACACGTTGACGAGCCTTATTGGCGTACCGGACATCAAGGTCATAACGGGCATTCGCCGTAGCGGTAAGTCAAAATTGCTCGAGGCCCTCCGCGATTACGTGGAGGCAAATCTGTCCAATTCGAATGTCATCCATATCAACTACAACCTCGATGAGTTCGAGAACCTGCTCGAATATCATGCCCTGCTCGCCTATGTGAAAGAGCATCGAGTGTCCGACAAGCAAAACTTCCTGCTTATCCACGAGGTCCAGATGTGCGACGGCTTTGAACGCGCGATCAACAGCCTCCATGCATCCGAGCAGTACGACATCTTCATCACCGGATCGAACGCCTTTTTGCTGTCGAGCGATCTGTCGACGCTCTTTACGGGGCGCACGTTCGAGATCGAGGTTTTCCCATTCTCGTTTGAGGAGTATCGCCTCTATAGTGACGAGGGCGAGGACGATCGCGACTTCGATGAGTACGCGAGAACCGGCGGTATGTCCGGTTCTTACCCTTATCCACTGCAGGAGCAGCGCTACCAATATCTCTCCAATGTCTTCAAAACGCTCATCGTGAGGGATATCGTGCAGCGGCATAACGTGAGAAACGAATCGGCACTGCTGCGCATTGCCGTTTACATGATGGACAACGTCTCCAACATAACGTCGGCACGCACCATTACAGATGTTTTGAATGCGGATGGGCTAAAGATTACGAACAAGACGGTCGGCACGTACATGGGGTACCTGTGCGATGCGTTTGCCTTCTATAAAGTTCGTCGGTACGACATTCGCGGCAATAAATACCTTAAGAGCGGCGAGAAGTATTACCTGGCAGACCACGCGTTCAAATACGCACTGCTTGGTACACGTGATATGGATTGGGGACGCGTATACGAGAACATGGTGGCCATCGAGCTGCTGCGCCGCGGATACGAGGTATACGTCGGTGTGCTCTATAAAAAGGAAATAGACTTTGTAGCAATCAAGCGAAGCGAGAAGCTCTACATTCAGGTGAGCGACGACATCAGCTCGGATAAGACGTTTGAACGCGAGATTTCGCCACTGCTGAGCATTGGCGATGCGTATCCCAAGATGATTCCTGCCCGCACGCATCACGAGGCCACGGATCGCGATGGGGTGCAGATCGTGGACCTGGCGAGGTGGTTGTGCGGCGAGGCTTAGCAAAAAAATCGTATTCCTCAAAACTGAAAAATTTTCGATTTTGAGGAATAGGATTGGCGGCTGGTTGCTGCGACCTGGCGTTTACTCTATCCCAGCTCCTGCATGCGGCGGTAGATTTCGCAGATGCCCTTGATGGTGAGTTGCCCGTCGACCACGTCGAAGGCATCGGTCGAATCGGCGACAATGCCGGCGAGACCGCCCGTGGCGATAACGGTGGCATCCTCGCGGCCCAGCTCGCGCTTCATGCGCGCGACCAGGCCCTCGGCCATGGCGGCAGCGCCCACCACGGCGCCGACCTTAATGCACTCCTCGGTATCGCGGCCGATGGCGTGCTCGGGCGCCTCGAGCGGCACGCTGGCGAGCTTGGCGGCACGGGCGGCAAGTGCGTCCATGGAGATGCGAATGCCCGGCGCGATCGCCCCGCCAATGTAATAACCGTCCTCATCGATGACGTCGATATTGGTCGCGGTGCCAAAGTCCACCACGATTGCCGGCGCGCCGTAGAAAGTCTCAGCTGCGACGGCGTTGGCGACGCGGTCGGCACCTACGGCCTGGGGGCGCGCCGCGCGCAGCTTGGTCACGGCGGCCGTCTGCGGCCCGATGACGATGGCGTCCGCCGCGATGCGGTCGGCCACGGCGTGCCACTCACGTGAGAGCTGCGGAACCACGCCGGCAAAGGCGATCGCATCGACCGCATCGAGCGAAAGGTCGTACATCTTAAAGAAGCCCATCAGGCGCACGTGGATCTCGTCGGCGGTATAGGAGCGGTCGGTGGGCATGCGCCACGACTGCACCAGCTCGTCTCCGTCAAACAGGCCCATGGCCGTCTGCGTGTTTCCCATATCGATAGCGAGCAGCATGTCTACTCCCGGTGTCGGCATAAAAGGAC